>NZ_JBVISA010000001.1:0-271851 GCF_055575755.1 Kitasatospora sp. NPDC034035
ACCGGCGCGTCACCAGCGCACCGGAGTACGGGCAGAGCACGTCAGCTGATCAGCATGACGCTCCGTCACCGCATCACGAAAATCTTGACTGAACCCGTCGACACCCCGGCCTCGTCCTCGAACACCAGCCAGGCCCCGAGCGTCGCCACTAGGCTTTTACCTGCGGCCACACCTGCTTCTTCCAGACCTCGACCGCGCCCTCGTCGCGCTCGATCGCCCGACGAACCGGCTGCTGGCAGGACCAGCCGTTGCGCCGCAAGAGCTTCCAGACACCCTGAACCGTGTACGAGACATGGAACCGGCGGCCGATCACCGTCTTGATCCGCGCCGGCGTCCACCGTTGGTCCTCCCAGCCGTGCGCCAACGGCCCCTTCTCCAACTCCCCCTCCAACTGGGCGAACTGCCGCTCGCCCAGCCTCGGCGGGGACTGAGGCCCCTTCGGCTCAAGTGCCACCGAGCCACCTTCCCGCCAGGCACGGCGCCACCGCTCGACCGACCGCACCGTCCCTCTCAGGTCGCGGGCGATCATTCCGTTGCTGTCACCACGCTCGAACCGCTCGGCGGCATCAAGCCGCACCCGCTCCCGGCGCTGCTGTTCCTGGGCAGTGAACCCGCCCCCCTGCGCGTATCGCACGGACGGGGGCATACCCACGGATCGACAGCTCTCAGCACCTACGACAAGGCGAGTTCAAGTGGAGTAGGCGCAACATCACCTGCCTTGATCGCCTTGACAGGTTCCGCGGGCTGCTGGCGGTCTGATTCAGCGCTCGGCGCCGAACCACTGCGCCAACTCCCGCTTGAGCACCTTGCCGCTGGGGCCGAGCGGGAACGCGTCGACGAACTCCACCAGGCGCGGGTACTTGTACGCGGCCATCCGCTCCCGGCTCCAGGCGACGATCTCCGCGCCGAGCGCCTCGTCCGGCGTCCGGTCCGCGCGCGGGATCACCACCGCGCACACCTCCTCGCCGTGCCGCTCGTGCGGGACGCCGATGACCGCGACCTGCGCGATCGCCGGGTGGTGCACCAGCATCTCCTCGAGCTCGCGCGGGTACACGTTGTACCCGCCGCGAAGCACCAGGTCCTTCTTGCGGTCGATGATCGACAGATAGCCGTCCGCGTCCTTCACCCCGAGGTCGCCCGAGCGGAACCAGCCGTCCACCAGCACCTCGGAGGTCGCCTCGGGCCGGCCCAGGTAGCCGGCCATCACATTGTGGCCCCGGATGACGATCTCGCCGACCTCGCCCGTCCGCAGCAGCTCGATCCGGCCCTCCAGGTTGGCCCTGGCGATCTCCACCTCGACGCCCCAGATCGGGCGGCCCACGGTGCCCGGCTTGCACGGCCAGGCCCGCTGGTTGTACGCGACCACCGGTGAGGTCTCGGTCAGCCCGTACCCCTCGTAGATCGTGCAGCCGAAGGTGGCCTGGAACTCCTCCAGCACCTTGACCGGCAGCGCCGAGCCGCCGGAGAACGCGCGGTCCAGGGGCGGGCGGAGCGGGGTGGCGGCGGCCGCGTCGAGCAGCGCCAGGTACATCGTCGGGACGCCCATGAACACCGTGCACCTGTGCGCGACCATGAGGTCGAGCGCGCCCGCGGCGTCGAAGCGGTCCGTCAGCACCATGGTGGCGCCCGCCCGGAAGCAGGTCAGCATGCCGCAGATCTGCCCGAAGGTGTGGAACAGCGGCAGGCAACCGAACAGCACGTCCTCGGCCCGGAAGTCGAACGGGGAGAGCATCCCGACGGTGACGTTCATGGTGATGCTCAGCTGGGTCAGCATCGCGCCCTTGGGCCGACCCGTGGTGCCGGAGGTGTAGAGGATCACCGCGAGGTCGTCGGGCGCGCACGGCCGGTAGGCGGCGATCGGTTCGGCGTGCTCGGCGAGCACGTCCAGCCGCGGCGCTTCGCACTCCGCGTCGGCCCGCACCGCGAGCAGCGGCACCTCGGCGATCTCCGCTCCCTTGCGCCCCTCGGCGAGCAACGACCCGGCGCAGATCAGCACGTGGGCCCCGCTGTCGCGCAGCACGTACTCGATCTCGGTCGCCTTGAGCAGCGCGTGCATCGGCACCACGACCGCGCCGAGCGCCAGCACGGCGAAGTAGGCCGCCGGGAACTCCAGGCCGTTCGGCAGCAGCAGCGCCACCCGGTCACCGGGGCGAGTACCCCGTTCGTCCAACACTGTGGCGTACTGCCGGGCACGGAACCATAGTTCACGGTACGTCAGGCGAGCTCCGGCGAACTCGATCGCCGGGTGGTCCGGACGTCGTACCGCCGACTCGGCGAGAACGGCTGCTACCGAGAGAGTCACCAAACCTCCGCTGATCGATTGCGGTCGAAAGCAGCGACGACGGCGGCCGGGCGCGCCAGGGCCCCCGACCGCCGTCCCCGCCTCACGCCTGTGTGCGCGGGATGTCGAGCTCCTGCCAGATGGCGTCCAGCGCCTCCGCGAACTTCTCGACATCGGCCGTGGTGTGCGTCGCGGACGGCGCGACGCGCAGAATCTCCTCGCCCTCCCGCACGCTGGGGGCGTTGATGGATTGCACATAGATGCCGTACCGGTCCAGCAGCAGCGCCGACGCCTGACGGCAGGTGGCGTCCTCGCCGACGAACGCCGAGACGATGTGCGACATCGGCGAGACGAACGGGATGCGCTGCTCGTCGAGCAGCCGGTGCAGCAGCTGCGCGTTGTTCCGCAGCCGCTCGCGCTCCTCGTCGGAGGCGACGAGGTGGCGGACCGCCGCGAGCGCGCCGGCGGCGATGGCCGGCGGCAGCGAGGTGGTGAAGATGAAGCCGCGGGCGAAGCTGCGCACCGCGTCCACCATCGCGGCGGGCCCGGCGATGTAGCCGCCGGCGGTGCCGAAGCCCTTCGCCAGGGTGCCCATCACGACGGTGAATTCGTCGGCGATGCCGTCCCGGGCGGCGATCCCGGCACCGCGCGGGCCGTACATGCCGACCGCGTGCACCTCGTCGATGTACGTGGTGGCGCCGTACTTCTCGGCGACGGCGGCTATCTCGGCGAGCGGCGCGATGTCACCGGACATCGAGTACACCGACTCCAGGACGATCAGCTTCGGGCGGTCCCCGTCGGCGCGGATCAGCTCCTCGAGGTGCGTGACATCGTTGTGCCGGAAGATCCGCTTCTCGCAACCGCTGTGCCGCAGCCCGTCGATGATCGATGCGTGGTTCAGCTGGTCTGAGTAGACCACGGTGCCGGGCATCCGGCCCGCCAGCACTGACAGCGCGGCGTCGTTGGCGGTGTAGCCCGAACTGAACAGCAGCGCCGCCTCCTTGCCGTGCAGCGCGGCGAGCTCCTGTTCCAGCAGGACGTGGTAGTAGTTGGTGCCACCGATGTTGCGGGAGCCGCCGGAGCCGGCGCCGAACGCGTCGACGGCCCCCTTCATGGCGGTCAGCACGGCCGGGTTCTGCCCCATGCCGAGGTAGTCGTTGCTGCACCAGACGCTGATCTCCAGCTCGGCGCCTGCCTGCCCCTCCCGGGCAGTGGCACTCGGGAACCGTCCGGCACGCCGACCGACCTCCAGGAACTGACGGCTGTGGTCGGCGAATTCCTTCATCTCATGGGTGAAGAAATCCAGGTGTGCGGTCATTATGCCACTCGCTCTCTAAAGAAGCCGCTGTCATATCGATCACGAGGCTGTCGATCGAACGGAATTTGGGAAGGTGGATCCGGCCTGGGACTCGATCCCCAGTAGCACCGGTGCGTTTGGGGCTGGTTGGCCGCCAACAGAGCGCCTGTAACGAGAGTCAGCCAGTCATCGGTCTCAGGCCGGTCAGGCCAGGATTTTCGACAGCATCCCCGCCAGGAGGACTGCCGAGATTGACAGAAACGTGGCCCCCGGTCCAAGTGGGAACCTGTCTCGCCGGATGGACCAACCCTGTCGCGCGGTCGCCGAGCCTAAGCCTCACCTGCGGAAACCTACCGATCACATCCGATAAGACAACGGCTTATCAGCGAGAGCGCTAGCTAGTGCGACCAGCGTCTGCATGTCCGGCTTGCCGGCACCGGTGAGGGGCAGTGCGTCGTAGAACGTCACCACGGCCGGTACGTGATTCGGGGACAGCTCGGCAGCGACGTGACCGATCAGCGTCCCGGAGTCGGCGGTGCTGCCCGGCCGCACCACGATGGCGGCGTGGATGTGCTCCACGCGGTCGTCGTCGACCACGCAGTACACCGCGGCCTGGGCGACCTCCTGATGGGTTAGCAGCGCGTTCTCCACATCTGTGGGACGGACCTTGATGCCGTTGGTCTTCATCACCTCGCCCATCCGGCCGTGCAGGCGCAGAAAGCCGTTCTCGTCGAGGGAGCCGAGGTCGCCGGTGTGCACCCAGCCGTCGCGGATGGTCACGGCGGTCAGCTCCGGTTCGCCCCAGTAGCCGAGCATGGTGGACGGGCTCCGCACGCACACCTCGCCGATCTCGCCGGGTGGGACGTCACGGTCGTCGTCCAGGCCGCGGATGCGTACCTCCGCGGTCGGACGCCCGACGGTCCGGCAGAGTGCCGGGTCGGAGTGGTCCGGCGGGGTCAGGATGCTGATGGGGCTGGTCTCCGTGGTCCCGTAGATCTGGGTCAGCACCGGGCCGAACACCTCGACCGCCTCGGCCAGGCGGGCGGGAGCTGCGGGGGAGCCGACGTAGGTGATGTTCCTGATGCTCGACCGGTCGGTGGTGGCGATGTCGGGGTGGTCGACCAGCATGTACAGCTGCGGCGGGGTGATCGCCAGCGTGGAGATGCGGTGCTGTTCCACGGCCCGCAGCACTTCGCCCGCCTCAAACCCGTCGTGCAGGACGACCGTTCCGCCGGAGGCGAGCGCGAGGTCGACGACGGTACCGCTGGAGTTGCTCACCGGAAGGGTCGACAGGTACACGATGGGTTCCGGGGACTGGAAGCCCACCCGGGGGCCCACCTGCAGGTAGAGGCTGCGGACGCGGTACGGCATTGTGACAGCCTTGGGGCTGCCGCTGGTACCGCTGGTGCAGATCACCACGGCCGGTTGTTCGGGGTCGACCTCGACGGCGTCGAGGTCGAAGGCGTACGAGTCGCCCGACGAGAGGTCCAGGACATCGGGACCGAGGGGGCCGAGAGCGGCGAGACGCGGTGGCTCAGGCAGCCGGTCGCACAGCTCGCGGGCCGCGTCGACGTTCTCCTTGTCGATGGCGAGGAAGGTCGCCCCGGTCCTGCTGAGCATCTCCTGCCGGGCGGCGGCGGCCAGCTGATCGGTGGGATCCACCGCGTTCGTGGAGTGCAGGTGGACCAGGGTGGCCCCGGCGAGGTTGGCCGCGTAGCGGAAGATGATGGTCGCCGGGGTGTTGGTGACGGTTAGCACCGCCACAACCGGATCCTTGCCTTCCGCAATCGGAGCTCGGTGTTCCGTGAAGTGCCGACGCAAGATTTCCGCCGCGGTGAGAACGGCCTTGGAGAACTGGCCTGCGGTGAACTCTTCGCCTTCCCGCCACAGGGCAATCCGGTCAGGATCGGACGCCAGCGCCTCGAGCACCCGGCGGGCGTAATTCTCCTTCGAAGGCATCGGAACTCCATTCCGCCGACCCGTTTATTGATCGGTGTAGGATTACATGATCGCGAGAGCGTGGGCACTCGAAAATGTTGCTGGTTTCACGCGGCGAACTAGGCGGGAGAGTTGCTGTGACTTGCGCCCTGGGCCGCGGCGTTCACCGCTGCCTCCGGTGCCACGACGCCGGTTGCTCCCGGGTTGAACATCTCGGCTACCAGGAAGGCCAGGTCAAGCGCCTGGCCTCCGTTGAGGCGCGGGTCGCACGCCGACTCGTACCTGCGGTGCAGGTCGTCGAAACCCAGATCGGCGCCGCCGCCGACGCACTCGGTCACGTCCTCGCCGGTCAGCTCCACGTGCAGTCCGCCGGCGTGGGTGCCGAGCGCCTGGTGCACCTCGAAGAAGCCGGCGGCCTCGGCGAGGATGTCGTCGAACCGCCTGGTCTTGTGCCCGCTGGGCGCCTTGAAGGTGTTGCCGTGCATCGGATCGCACACCCACACCACCGGCGCGCCGGAAGCCGTGACCTTCTCCACGAGTTCCGGCAGCAGGTGCCGCACGCGGTGTGCGCCCATGCGCACGATGAACGTCAGCCGGCCCGGCCGCCGGTCGGGGTCGAGGCGGTCGATCAGGGCAAGCGCCTGCTCGGGCGTGGTGGCAGGGCCCAGCTTCACCGCGATCGGGTTGTCGATGGTCGCGAAGTAGGCGACGTGGGCGCCGTCGAGCTGTCTGGTGCGGTCGCCGATCCACAGCATGTGGCCGCTGCCCGCGTACCTTCGGCCGGAACGCGGCTCGTAACGGGTCAGCGCGGCCTCGTAGTCGAGCAGCAATCCCTCGTGGCTGGCGAACAACTCCGTGGTGCGCGACGGATCGCCGCCGCGCGCGTCCTTGGAGGACAGTGCCCGGCCGATTCGACCGGCGAGTTCGCCGTAGCGTTCACCGGCAGCCGAGCGTGAGACGAAGTCCTGGTTCTCCTCGTGCAGTTGGCGTAGATCGGTGCCGACACGGGCGAATGCGCGCATGGCGTCCAGGGTGTAGCGCGAAGCGTCGTACATCCGAAGCAGCCGGGACGGGTCCGGCCGTCGTTCGGCCTGGCTGAAGCCGACGCCGTTCACCGCGTCGCCCCGGTAGACCGGCAGCGTGCGCCCGTCGACGGTCTCGGTCGGCCGGGATCGGGGCTTCGCGTACTGCCCGGCCATCCGGCCCACCGTGACCACCGGCACCGCCGACGCGTACGCCAGGATCACGGCCATCTGCTGCAGGAGGCGTAGTTTGCTGTGAATCGCCTGCGTCGAGAGGCGGCCGAAGCGTTCGGCGCAGTCGCCACCCTGCAGCAGGAACGCTTTGCCCTCTGCCGCCTGGGCGAGTCGAGCGGTGAGCGTGTCGCACTCCTGCGGCGTGACCAACGGGAGCACGGCTGCCAGCTGATCCATCACGTCGCCGAGCTCAGCCAGGCTAGGCCACTCCGGCCGCTGATGGGCGACAAGTGTGCGCCAGTGCGCGGCGGCTTCGCCGGTGGGGGTCAACATGATCTCCGTCCGCTTCTCACGGCTCAACGGTGCGGGGCGGTCATGGGTGGACCATCTCGACGAGATCGTGGCTGATGCCCAGGTCGTCGAGCAGCAGCTGCAACGGTCCGGTGTCCCGCGCGGGCACGGGACGGGAGGCGGCCCACTCGCTCAGCTGATCGGTGTCGATCTCGAAGCCGCCCTGGGCCGCCACGGTCACCCAGGGGTCCAGGTCCGCGGAGCGGAACGCGGTCAGCCCGGCGACGAGCGCTTCGCGGAACGTCCGCTGCAGTGCGCCGTCCAGGTTCCGGTAGAGCGAGCCGCACAACTCACGGAACACCACCGCGTGTCCGCTCTCGTCCCGCCGGTGCAGATCGGTGGTGATCCGGTTCATCGGCTGGATCTCCTGGGCGGTGCCGAGTGTGGAGAGGAACCCGTTGATCGTCGTCTCGGCGGCCAGGGAGAACGCGATGTCGACGATGTCGCGGTCGAACCCGGACAGCCCGGCGCGGGTGGCTTCCAGCTCCCGGACGACCGACCAGGCGCCCGGCGCGAACCGCAGGTCCGTCAGGTCGCGCCGCCTGCGGGTCACGCCGACGGCGTTGTGGCACATCAGGATGTGGTAGTGCTCATCGATGATCGTCTGGTGCAGCGCGTCGACGGCGACGTCGTCGTGGCGGACGGGGATCCGTTCCTGGAGCATCAACCGGCAGGCCGGCAAGATGATCTCGTCCTCGATGGCCGCGGTCTTGGCGTTGTAGGAGATCCACGCCGCGGACAGGATGCGCTCGCGAGCGTCCTGGTCGAGCCGGTCGGCACCCGGCAGTCCCAGCACCGGGACGAGGCGTTCGGGGAAGTCCGGCATCGCCGTGTCGAAGTGACCGTCGAGGTCGAGCTCGTCCTTCTTGACGGCCACTCGCTTTCCCCAGCGGCGCGTCAGCTGCACCAGCAAGTCGCGCTCGTACGTGGGCTCTTCACGTGCCGAGGTCATCGGGAAACCTCCTTCATGGGTTCACCACAGGAATCAGCGAGGCGTCGGCCGCAACGGCGAGCGCGGCCAGGCGCGACTGCCAGCGCTCGGCCGCTGCGGCGTCCGTGTCCTGGAACCGGCCCAGCCCCTCGGTGACCGGCCGGATGCCGTGCAGGGCGTTCAGCGTCCAGACGGGGACGCCGGCGAGATCCGACGCGGTGGCCTGCTCGGTGACGACCTGGTGCCCTGCCGTGGCGGCGAGCTCGCCGAGCAGGGCGCGGGTGATCCCGGGGAGCAGGCCGGGGCCGGGTGGTGGCCCGCACAGCGTGTCGCCCCGCCACCAGACGATGCTCGTGGACGCCCCTTCGACCACATGCCCTTCCGTCGATACCAGCACCGGCTCGTCAGCTCCCGCCGCAGCCGCGGCAGCGCGTAGGGAGGCCAGGTGGTCCAGGTCGGCGCCCTTGACGGCCGGCAGTCGACGGCGGTCGGGTCCCGCCGCGGTCCACAACCGGACGGTCGCGGTGCGCGGTGGCGCGGGGCGCAGCCACATCCGCAGCCGCGTTCCCGACCCGGTCTCCACGAGTTCGACGCGAGGAAACCATCGGCCTTGCGCGGGCAGCGACTCGGCGACCGCCCGCAGGAACCGGTTCGTCCGTTCGGCTCCCGGTCCGCCGAACCGGTCGCAGGCCGAACCGAAGCGTTCGGCGTGCCGGTCGAGTCCCCGCACCCGCCCCTCGTCCACGAGCCAGGAGTCGATGACCAGCACCGTCCCGGCGGCGTCGGCCGTCGACCATCCGCCATCGGGGTCCCAGCACCGGCGGACGCCCTGGTCGGTGGCCGTGCTCTTTGCCGTGTTCATCGTCGGGAGCCGCCCACGTCCGACACCGCCGGCGCACGCCAGGCGCGGAGCGACGCCGCCGCCTTGAGCAGCATCTCCTCGTACTCTTCGTGCGGGTCGGAGTCGAGCACTATCGCCCCGCCGGCTCCGATGGTCAACCGGTCACCGACACGGACCGCGGTGCGGATCACGATGTTCAGTTCCGTGCCGCCGGAGAGGCCGAAGTAGCCGAGGGCGCCGGAGTAGACACCCCGGGCCTCCGTCTCCAAGCGGTCGATGATCTCCATGGTGCGCAGCTTCGGCGCTCCGGTCATCGACCCGCCCGGGAAGCACTGCCGGGCGCAGTCCATCGCGCTGACCCCGTCACTGAGCCGTCCGCGAACGGTGGAGACCAGTTGGTGCACGGTCTCGTAGCTCTCGACGGCCAGGTACGGGTCGACCTCGATGCTGCCCACCTCGCACACCCGGCCCAGGTCGTTGCGCAACAGGTCGACGATCATCAGGTTCTCGGCCTGAGTCTTGGCGCTGGAGGCGAGGACGGCGGCCAGTTCGGCGTCGCGCACCGGGTCGGCGTCGCGCGGGGCCGTGCCCTTGATCGGCTTGCTGGTGACCGTGCGGTCCCTCTCGATGCGCAGGAACCGCTCCGGCGAGGAGCTGAAGACCGTGACGTCGCCCAGGCGTAGGAGCGCGGCGTACGGTGCCGGGTTCGCCCGGCGCAGCCGCAGGTAGAAGGACGTGTCGTCGTCATGGAACGGCATGTGCAACTTGTTGGTCAGGCAGATCTCGTAGCTCTCGCCCCGGTTCAGCTGCCGCTGGCACTCCGTGATGTCCGCCAGGTACTGGCTCCGGCCGCGGCCGAGGTACTCCTCGGCATTCGGGGGCGGGCCGGCGGCGGGTTCGCGCGGCGGCTCGACATCGGCCGGGTTCAGGCCCGTCAGGAGCGCGGACGTCCGTTCCACCCACTCCTGCGCGTCACGCCGGGTCTTCTCGTCGTGGACGGCCACCAGGTAGGTCAGCCCCTCCTGGTGGTCGACCGCGATGACGCGATCGGCGAACATCCAGATGGCGTCCGGCGTTTCGGCGGTGTGGCTGGCCGTGGCCCCGCATTCGGCCTTGAGTTCGTAGCCGAAGTAGCCGACGTAGCCGCCGGTCAGGTCGAACGGCAGGTCCGAGTCGGGGATGCGCCGGTCGCGCAGCCGCTGTTCGAGGACGTCGAACACGCTGCCGGTGACGATGCCGACGCCGTTCGCGTCGCGCACTTCCACTGTCCCGCTGCCGGTGCGGTAGGTCAGGACCTCGCTGAGCGGACCTGACGTGTCGCCGAGGAACGAGAACCGGGACAGGCCCTCCTCCACCCGGCTGCTGTCCAGCCAGAAGCAGTACGGGGTGTTGTCGAAGAGCTTCAGAAAGATGGCCTCGGAATCGGCAGCGGTCGGCACGGCCGTGCTGATGATTCCCAGTTCCTCGACCGCGCCGGGCGTCTCGCCGGCCAGTGCGGTGCCGGTGCCGGTGCCGGTGTCCGTGTCCGTTCCGGTGTCGGTGACGGAGGGCCGTTGTTTGTGCTGCGTCCGGCGGGTCAGATCGGCGAAGTTCCGCAGGATCTCACGCCCGTACTGGGAAGCTATCGACTCGGGGTGGAACTGCACGCCCCACTGCGGCAGATCGCGGTGACGCAGCGCCATGAGTACACCGTCGTCTGCCCACGCGGTGGCGATGAGCTCCTCGGGCAGGGGCTCCTGCACGCACAGCGAGTGGTAGCGAACCGCGACGAATTCCCGCGGAATGCCGGCGAACAGCGGATCTCCCTCGTGGGAGACCTTGGCGAGGTACCCGTGTCTCGGTTCGGGCGCGGCGGCCACCGACGCTCCGGCCAGGTGCGCGATCATCTGATGGCCGAGGCAGACGCCCAGCACGGGCAGCGTGGTGCGACGCAGCAGGTCGCCGAGGAGGCCGACGTCGCGCGGGTTCTGCGGCCGTCCAGGGCCGGGCGAGACGACGATGTTGTCGAAGTCCTCCAGCCGCAGGCTGGACAACATCGGATCGTCGTTGACCATGACGACGGGCTCCCGGCCGTTGATCTCGGCGATCAACTGGTACAGGTTGAAGGTGTACGAGTCGTAGTTGTCCAGCAGCAAGGTACGCATCACGGGCCGTCCAAGATCTTCCGGAGCGTTTGGACGTCGCCCGGTTCCAAGGTGATCCCGAAGATCTCCTCGGGAGCGGAAAGCGTCTCGTCCTTGTCGAGTTCCCGGAAGGTCGCCGGCTCTGCGGGACGTATCTCCGTGAGAGTGCTGCCGACGAGGAGGTGCCTCACGTCGGGCTGAGTGCGCTGGAGGACCATGCGGTGGTTGAACGGCGAGCGCGGGTGAGTCAGGCAGAAATGGTTGAGGAGCTCGAAGTCCGACGGATAGCGCGCGTCGGTGGTGAAACCGTAGAGCTCTGCGGGACCCTCAGGTCGAAGGAACCGCAGCACGTGTTCACCACTCGGTTCCCGCACCACGTCGAAGGGCCAATCGCCGTCCAGCCGCGAGTTCTCGGCGAGGCGGATGGGGACGTGCGGCCCGTATGCACCGAAACCCACGTCGAAGATCCAGCGTTCGTCGTCGAGCTGCACGCACAGGGCTACGTGGAGTGCCGGACCGAACTTGTTCCCGGTGCGGATCCGTGTCCTGCCCGCGAACGCCGAGAACGTGAAGCCGATCCGGTCCAGCACCGCCGCCATCAGGACGACCTGTTCCAGGCACCAGCCGCCGCGGCCCTGTCGCACGATCTTCTCCTGGACGCTGTCCAGGTCCAACGGCACCGTCGGCCGCCCGAGCACCGCGTCGAGGTTGTCGAAGGCGATCGCGTCGACGTGGGCGGCGTGCAGACCCCGCAGCGTGGAGAGGTCCGCAGCCACGTCGCCCTGGTAGCCCACGCGGGTCAGGTAGGCGTCCAGGTCGACGCCACTGCCCTGCCACATCGAATCCGTCATACGTAGCTCATCCTTCATGTGAACTGCCCGGCGACCGCGGCCGCGAGAACGATCCAGCCGAAGTACGTGTTGGCGACGAAGGTGTCCCAGCACGATTGCGGATCATCCAGGTCCACACGTACGACCAGATAGGACAAGAAGATTCCCGCGAGCACGACGATCAGGTAGAACGCCCACCCCATCGGCGTCTGGGAACCGGCCCACAGCACGCCGCCGACGCTGAGCACGACGAAAATCGCCAGCCACGCCTTGGTGGCCTTGCCGAACAGCAGGGCGGAAGACCTGACACCGATGTTCCGGTCGTACTCCTTGTCCTGATGGGAGTAGATCGTGTCGTGAATCAGGGTCCAGAAGGCCCCGCCGGCGTACAGGCCGGACACCGCGAGCGGGTAGTCGGCGCTCCCGGTCACCGCCGTCCAGCCGATCAGCACGTAGACGCTCATCACCAGCGCCAGGAACGCCGAGGGCCAGAAGAAGATGCGCTTCATGAAGGGGTACGCGACGATCAACGGGTACGAGGCCCCGACGACCAGGGCTGTCCCCACGTTCGCCACCGCCAGGACCAGCAGTGCGACCACGGCCTGTGCGGCGGCGAACAGGAGTGCGTTCCCGACGCTGATCGTCCCCGACGCGACAGGACGCGACACGGTGCGGGCGACCCGGGCGTCGACGTCCCTGTCGACCACGTCGTTGACCGCGCAGGCCGCGCCGCGCACCAGCACCGCCGCGACAGCGACGACCACCACCGCCAGCAGGTCCGGTCGTCGCCCGGAGGCGAGGACGACGGCCCACAGCCCTGGAAGCAGGTACAGCACGTACCCCGTAGGCCGGTCCAGTCGCATCAACAGGAGATATGCGCGGACTGAATCCGGGCTCTTCGTGACTACGCCGGTAGATATCTTGTGCAGCATCAGGATCCAATCACCAGGTCACCGGAAGCTGGACCAACCCGCCGATCAGCGTGTTGTGGCGCAGCCCCAGCTCCTCTACACCGACAGCCAGACGCATGGTGGGGAATCGCGCGACGAGCTGGGTGAGCAACACCTGCAGCTGCATCCGGGCCAGCATCGCGCCGACGCAGGAGTAGGCGCCGCGCCCGAACACGAGGCTGTCCGCGGTGTTGCGAGCGACATCGATCCGGCCGGGGTCGGCGAAGGCCGTCTCGTCGTGGTTGGCCGCGATGATGTTCAGCAGCACGAAGTCGCCGGCCCGGATGGTGACTCCGTCGATCTCGAAGTCCGTCAGCGCATAACGGGGCATGCCGCCGTTGTGCGGGTTCGGCATCGACATCCGCAGGGTTTCCTCGACCGCGCCGGGGACGAGGCCCGGGTCGTCCAGCAACGCCTGCCACTGCTCGGGGTTGGCCAGCAGCAGCGACACGCAGGTGCCGATCCGGGCCACCGTGGTCTCATAGCCACCGAACAGCAACAACGCCGTCAGCCCGAGGACCTCGTTGTCGCTGATCCCCTCGGTCGCGCAGATCCGGGAGATCACGTCATCGCCGGGATTCTGCCGTTTGTCCGCGACGAGTTGCCCGCAGTAGCCGAACAACTCGCCCAGTCCCTGCTTGGACCTGACCGGGTCCCCGACGTTGGCGGCGTCCTGGATCCAGCTGCCGAACCGGTCCTTGTCCTCCCGGGGTACGCCCAACCACTGGCACATCACCTGAAGCGGCAGCGGCAGCGCCAACATCTGGCGCAGGTCCACCGGTGACTTCTGCCCGGCCAGTTCGTCCAGGAGCCGCCCGGTCAGTTCTTCGACGTGGGGCCGCAGCGCCAGCATCCGCTCGGGTGAGAAGTGCGGCTCCAGTAGCGCACGCAACCGAGCGTGGTCGGTGGCGAAGTCGCCCAGCAGGCCGGCGAGGAACGCCGACCCGCTGTCCTTCGCCGCGGCCTCCGGATCGGGATTGGAGCGGCTGAGCCGGTCATCGTCGAGCAGCTGCGCCACCTGGGCATGACCGGTGACCAGCCACGCCTCGACGCCCTCGGCAGTACGAACCCGATGGACCGCGCCCTGGGATCGGAGCGTGCGCAGCCCTGGCGCGAGTTGCAGCACATTCGTCTGCTCGAAAGGCAATTGAGCTGGGGTACTCACTGACGGCCTCCGCCGGAATCGAGGTTCAGACCACCTTGTCGAGGATGATCACGATGTACGTCATGGCGTGCGATTGACGATGCGGTCGAACAAGGCGGTCAGTTCGGCGGACGCGGCCGGGGACAGCTCGGCTCGTCCGAGGTGCTCCAGAGCCGAGTCCAGATGGCTGCGGGACAGCCGCTCGGCCGTGTGCCGGCTGCCGGATTCCTCGACGAGGTCGGCCATCTCCTGGAGGTCCGCTGCCGTGCTGCCGTCGGCGTGCCACAGCTGGCGCAGGCGTTCGCCGGCCGGGCTGTCGGTGGACAAGGCCGCCAGCACCGGAAAAGAAGGGTTGCGCCGCAGGATGTCGCTCCGGACGGGCTTGCCGGTCACTGCGGGGTCGCCCCAGATGTCCTCGACGTCGTTGAAGATCTGAAAAGCCAGGCCCAGATGCCGGCCCGCGCTGCGCAGGGCAGTCAGGACGTGCTCCGGTCTGCCCGCCCGCAATGCGGGCGTCACCAGCGCGCACTCCAGCAGCGCGGACGTCTTCTCCTCCACGATCCGGTCGTACTCCGCGATGCCGGTGCCCGGACCCAGCCGGACGGTGAGCTCGCGAGCCTGGCCCGCGAGAACCAGACCGAGGGCTTCGGCGAACAGGCTGGAGATTTCCGCACGGCCGGGGCCGGGGTCGGCGACGACCATCTGCAGCCCAAGAGCCTGCAACGCGTCCCCGGCCAGGATGGCCAGACTGGTGCCGAACACCTTCCACGCGGCCGGGCGGCCGCGACGCAGCTCGTCCGCGTCGATGATGTCGTCGTGGATCAGGGTCGAGTTGTGCAGCAACTCCAGTGCTGCCGCCTGGCACCGCACGTCCTCCGGCCGTAGGCCGACGCCATCAGCCGCCGCCATCATGAGGGCGGCGCGGGTCAGCTTGCCGCCCTCCGCACCGCTGGGGTCACCGTGTTCGTCGATGAAGCCGAGGTGGTAGGAGCAGATCCGGGCCAGGATCGGCTGCAGTGCGGAAGTCTGCTGCCGCATAACGGGCAGTACCGTGGATTGCACCATCTTCGGCGACAGGAAGGCTTGGAGCCCGGTCGACGAGGTGTCGAGTGCGCTGATCGGGATTCTCCTTCGGTCGCGCGCCTTCCCAATTCGTGGTCAGAGCCTACGCGCATGGCGTTCGCGAATTGCACCACTGGAAATCACTGCGCTGGATGGACGAATGATTGCGCAAAGCTCATGATCACCCGATCTCACTACAGGTCAATGCGTAGGCAGCTCCCGCAGCTACGCGCAATCCGGACCCGGAGTGATGCACCGGAATTTGCGTGATCGTTCCGCCTGTCATCCTGAACGACCTCTCCCGTCGTGTCAACGACGCGGCGTGGGCAGCTTCGACTTTAGGAAAAACCCCAAACGGAGACGGTGTGGGGACTGGATTGGAGTACTGTGCAGATTGGTAGCTGCTGGGCGGCACCCGAGGCCGTACTTCGAGTCCGGCTATTAAGCCGGCACCAAACGGCAGACAAGACTTCCTGAGAAGGGCTCGGTTTCTGTGCCGGTGTACGCCTGGCGATAGCCGTCATCGACCTCGCGTTGGAACAGCACGGCGCGCGCTGGACGTGCTCGACCTGCCCCCCTGGTGGCCGAGGTGCACCAGGGGGCCCGCCGGTTCGCCCGCGACGGGCGGACGTTGCGACCCTGGGTCGCCCCTGCGGGCCGAGCAGTATCACACGACGTCACTGATCATTGCCGGGAATGGTTCACTGAAAGCTTGAGAGGCTGAATGGCTATGCCAGTTGATTCTGAGCAATTGCATGAAGTCAGGTCGTTCGACCCGTACGGCGCACATCGCGACGACCCGTATTCATTTCTGGCCGACATCGGAGAGACGGAACCGGTGTTCTACGCCCCTTTGCTCGGCGCGTGGTGCGTCACCCGGCGCGAGGACATGGTTGCCGTGCTGCGGGACGACCAAAGCTTCTCGGCGCGTGACCACAACCCTCGTCCCGCGGCCGCACTGCCCGAGGACGTGAGTCGGATGTTCCGCACCTGGCGCGGCGCTGATGCGGTGGCCGTCGGCTCACTCGACCCGCCCGAGCACGCCAGGGTCAGGGAAGTGCTCAACGCCGGGTTCACGCCGGCCAGGGTCAGAGCGTTCGAACCCACGATCCGTGCGATCGCCACCGACCTCGTCGAGCGTGCCGCGGTCTTGACGGAGTTCGACTTCATCTCGGCGTTCGCCGTTCCGTACGCCCTCGAGGTGATCTGCCGGCGCCTCGGGGTCCCGGAGGATTACTACGACCGCTGCCGCACGTGGTCCGAGCAGCGCATCGAGCTCATGATGTCGCAGAGCAACGCCGATCCTGAGCGGCTGCGTGAATTCGCCCGCGGGCTGATGGACTTCGGAGCGTTCGCCCGTTCACTCGTGCAGGAGCGGCTGGCCGCACCGCAGGACGACCTGATCAGTGAGCTGCTCCACGACGGCAAGGCGGGCCGCACGCTCACCGCTGACGAGGTTTCCGTCCAGGTCCCCACCCTGATCTTCGCGGGACACATGACCTGTGCCGAGGCGCTCGGCACGATCCTCTACCAGCAGCTTCAGTCACCCGGCGGCTGGGCCGAGGTCGTCGACGGGACGATCGCCGTACGGGACCTCGTCGAGGAGGGGCTGCGGTTCGACAGCCCGCTGGCGGGCATGTACCGGACCGCGGTCCGTGACGTAGTGGTCGGTGGCGTCCACCTGGCCGCGGGGAGTCGGCTGCTTCTGCTGTACGGAGCGGCCGGCCGGGACAGCCGCTCTCGCGCATGTCCGGCCGCGTTCAGTCCGGACAGCCGGTCTGCCACGCATCTCGCGTTCGGGCACGGCATCCATTTCTGCCTCGGAGCCGGATTCGCCCGCGCGGAACTGGAGATCGCGGTAGAGGCCATCGCCACCAGGATGCCGGGTCTGACCCTGGCGCCAGGGCAGCCGCCACATCACCGGCCGGTGTTTCCGCTTCGGGCGTTGACCGAGTTGCGGGTACGGCAGTGAGGACGGGCATCCGGGCGGTCGTCGGGGATCTGGACGACACGCTGACCCCTGCGGTGAGGACCCTGGGTTCCACAGATCCGGATGCCGGCTAGCCCCAGCACGGCGTGACGGCCCGTCAGTTGAACTGGCGGGCCGTTTCGGCTTGTCGGACTGCTGATGGGCCGTGCGGCAGGTCCGGTGATGCAGGATGGACAAACAACGAGGCCCTCCGGACGTCGAGTTGAGACGTCAGACATCTCGCTCAACCGCCGGAGGGCCCTGTTCAGGAAGCGTCAGGAAGTACCTCGACCCCAGCCTTGCGCCATGAGACGCCGAGCTGAGAACCGGGGACGGCGCCCGCGGTCAGGCGCGGACCGCGGTCAGGAAGAGGTAGCCGCTCTCCGGGATGGCCCCGAACCTGCGCACGTTGTGGATGAGCGACTCGGCGTGCTCCTCGCCGACCAGGTCGGCCAGCTTGTCGCGGACAGTATCAAAGGCGTCGGCCATGAGCCCGAGGGTACGGATGACGTTGTCGGTGATGTCACGGATCTCCACGTCGACGAAACCGTGGGCGGCCAACGCCACCCGGTATTCGTCCACAGTGCCCAGGGAGCGCACCGCGTAGTTCTCGGAGATGTGGTCCAGGACCACGCGTCCCTCAGGGCTGATCGGGTCGCGCTGGATGACGTCGGCGATGGCGAGGCGGCCGCCGGGGCGCAGCACGCGGGCGGCCTCGGAGAGCACCTGGGCCCGGTCGGGCATGTGCCACATCGACTCGAACGCCCAGGCCGCGTCGAACGAGCCGTCGGGGAAGGGCATGTCCATCGCGTCCGCGAACTGGAACGTGGCCCGGTCGGCGAGCCCGGCCTCGGCGGCGAGTTCCGTGGCCTCCTCCACCTGGATGTGGCTGACGGTGATGCCCACCACGTTCACGTCACAAGTGCGGACGAGCCGCTGCGCGGGGTAGCCGATGCCGCAGCCGATGTCCAGGACCCGCTGGCCGGCCTGTGCGGCGAGACCAGAGATCATCAGGTCGGTCAGGCGGTCCGTGGCCACCTCGACGGAGCTGTCGTCGGCCTCGTTCTCCCAGTAGCCGTAGTGGATATTGGGGCCCCAGACGGAACCGTAGATCCGACCGAACCCGTCGTACACGTTGCGGACGTCGCTGTGAGCGGGAGACTGTCCGAGCGTCATGAGGAACTCCGTATCGTCGTGAAGGTGGCGGGAAGTCGGCGGCGGTTCAGCCGTACCGGCGGTGAGCCCGCGAATGATCGTGTTGGTACGCCACCGCAGATCCTGCGGGTCGACCGCGAGCCACGAGCCGGGGAACGCGTCGAGGAGATGGTTGGCGACACCTAGGCGGCAGTCACATCGAAAGGCGGGCGGAAACCCGCTGCGCTGGGCTGGGGAACCCCAGCCCAGCGCCTGCGTGATCTACTGACAACCACTGGTAACCAGTGCTGCCAGGTCAACAAACCGGCTGTCTGCTACTCTTCGCGCTCACTTACGCTCGAAGCGCAAGAAGCCCAGCTGCATGCCTCCTGCTTGCCATTCAGCGCAGAGCGCCTGGTTCGCCAGCAGAGATATCCTCAGGTTCCTGCGGTCAACTGCAGAGAGGCTGCTGTCGGTGTCCAGTACCGCCTTCGTCCAGGCGACACTCTCCTCCCAGAACGGCAGGGTCTCTGACGTGGCGTCGACCTCATCGACCAGTTCGAAGCCCGCAGCCTGCGCGGCTTCTGCGTAGTCGAGCACCGTGGCCGGCTTCGTGTAGAAGTATTCGGCCCACACATCGGCCCCGTGAGGGCGTGTAATGAACACTTCCTCGATGCACACACTCGCGCCCGGACGAAGCACCTGCGCCAGACGCTCGAACCACTGCGGACGGTTGAAGTATCCGCTGCTCTCGATCGCTACTGCTGCGTCATAGGGGCCGTCCAGGGGGAGATGCATCGCATCACAGACCAGGGTTCGGACCCGCTCGTCCACGCCGCATTCCCGCGCGAACTTGTTGACGATCGGCGCGTGTTCCGGCGCATTGGTGACCGCCGTGACGTCGGCGCCGTACTCCCGCGCCCAGAAGAGCGAGCCCCCGCCGAGACCGCAGCCGACGTCCAGGATTCGCCCCGACAGCCGGTGTTCAGCGCCCCAGATCTTGGCCGCGTACCGCAGCAGACCCTCTTGGTGGTCCCGGATGCTGCGGCGAATGGCATCCGGCGTCACATCGTCGGGATGCAGCGGCGTTTCAGCCGAAGGGTAGTGACCCACGTGGTAGTGAATCCTGGGGCCGGGCCCGTATTTGCGGACAAGCCTGGCTGTTTTGTCGTCGTAGTACTGGCCAACGATTCTTACCTCGTCCTGAGGCTCCAGCGCTGCCTGAGGGGAACTCGAAAGTTCATCCAGCAGATTTGACACGGTCACTCCTCCAGAGCTCTGATGCCGACGACGTTGGCGAATGGCCTGCTTCGGTCGTTGCGCTGCGCGCGTCATGAATTTTGGCGAGGATACGTGGTTTAACGAGGATCGCCGGACCGGATTCCGTGGCTTGCGGCACGAGCGGCGCCTCGTTCGAAATGCAGGGCCGCTCTCACGATCCGGAATCCTGAGTCGCCCAAAATTGAGCGGCGGCTATTGGATGCCATCCTGGAGGACGGTCCCGGTCGTGTCAACGACGCGGCGTGAGCAGCTTCGACTTTAGGAAAAACCCCAAACGGAGACGGTGTGAGGACTGGATTGGAGTACTGTGCAGATTGGTAGCTGCTGGGCGGCACCCAAGGCCGTACTTCGAGTCCGGCTATTAAGCCGGCACCAAACGGCAGACAAGACTTCCCCAGAAGGGCCCGGTTTCTACCGACCGGCGTGGATGCCCTGTTCGGCAACGCAGGCCAGGCGTTTCAATGCAAACGTCATGGCACGGAACGGAGTGGGATGAGTGACGGTAAGCGGGTCCTGCTGGCCGAGCCACGGAGTTTGTGTGCCGGTGTACGCCGGGCGATAGCCATCATCGACCTCGCGCTGGAACAGCACGGCGCGCCGATCTACGTCCGCAAGGAGATCGTGCACAACCACTACGTGGTGCGCGAGTTCCAGCGCCGGGGAGTCCGGTTCGTCGATTCCGAGCAGGAGGTACCGGAGGGCGCGGTGTGTGTCTTCTCCGCGCACGGCGTCTCCCCGCAGGTGCGGCAGAACGCGGAGGCACGCGGGCTGGACGTGCTCGACGCGACCTGCCCCCTGGTGGCCAAGGTGCACCAGGAGGCCCGCCGGTTCGCCCGCGACGGGCGGACGTTGCTGCTGGTCGGGCATGCGGACCACGAGGAGGTCGAGGGCACTTACGGGCACGCTCCCGACCAGACGATCATCGTCGAGACGGTTGCCGACGCGGAGGCACTGGACCTTCCCTCCGACGCAGCAGTCGCCTACCTCACCCAGACCACGCTCTCGGTGGACGAGACCAGGGACATCATCGCCGTGCTCCAGCGCAGGTTCATCGACCTGCGCGGGCCCGCCACCGACGACATCTGTTACGCCAGCCAGAACCGCCAGGACGGCATCCGGGCCATCGTGGACCGCTGCGACCTGGTGCTGGTGGTCGGTTCGACCAACTCCAGCAACTCGATCCGGATGGTCGAGGTGGCGCGCAGGCTCGGCGGCAGGGCTGAACTGGTGCCGGACGTGACGCACTTCGACCCCACGTGGCTGGCCGGCGTGAGCACGGTCGGCGTGAGCGCCGGGGCGAGCGCGCCGGAGATCCTCGTCGACCAGCTGCTCGACCGGCTCGCCGAACTGGGTTACGCGGACACGTCCGTGGAACGGGTGGCGACCGAGGACATCGTGTTCTTCCCGCCCACGCGGCTGACCGGAGTGGCGGACGCGCCGTGACCGGTCGGGACCGATCGTCGGCCGAACCGGCATCGCGCCGGGCAGTCGGCCCGAACTGACCGAGTGGGCGGCCGCGGCCGCCCACCACGCCCGGTGAGGAGCACTGTTCGACATGGCGCTGCTGGAAACCGTGCGCGACCCGGCGCGGCTGCGTGAGTTGACCGCCGGGGAGCTGCGCGACCTCGCCGGGGAGATCCGCGCGTTCCTGATCGAGCGGGTCTCCGCGACCGGGGGACACCTCGGGCCCAACCTGGGTGTGGTCGAGCTGACCATCGCGTTGCACACGGTGTTCGAGTCCCCGCGGGACCGGCTGCTGTGGGACACCGGGCACCAGTCCTACGTGCACAAGATCCTCACGGGCCGCCAGGCCGGGTTCGACCGGCTGCGTAAGTCGGGCGGGCTCTCCGGCTACCCGAGCCGGGAGGAGTCCGAGCACGACCTGGTGGAGAACTCGCACGCGTCCACCGCGCTGTCCTACGCGGACGGGCTGGCCAGGGCGGACGCCCACCTCGGCCGACGCGACCGGGCGACCGTCGCGATCATCGGCGACGGCGCGATGACCGGCGGCATGGCCTGGGAGGCGCTCAACAACATCGCGGGCGGGCCGGAGCGGCCGCTCGTCATCGTGCTCAACGACAACCGGCGCTCCTACGCGCCGACCGTCGGCGGGCTGGCCGAGCACCTGGCCGACCTGCGCGCCGGGCGCGGGCCGGGCGTGTTCGAACAACTCGGGCTCGGTTACCTCGGCCCCGTCGACGGTCACGACCTCCCCGCCGTCCAGGACTCCCTGCGCCGCGCGGTCGCACTGGGCCGGCCGGTGGTGGTGCACGTGATCACCGCCAAGGGCAAGGGATACCGGCACACCGAGACCAATGACCTCGATCTCGGCCACGCCGTCAAACCGATGGACCCGTACACCGGGCAGGCACTGAAGGTATCGCCCCCGTCGTTCACGTCGGTGTTCGGCGAGAAGATGGTCGAACTGGCCGAGCAGCGCGACGACCTCGTGGCGATCACGGCCGCGATGACCGAGCCGACCGGGCTCCTGCCGCTGCAGCGCAGGTTTCCGCACCGGGTGATCGACGTCGGCATCGCCGAGCAGCACGCGGTCACGATGGCCGCCGGGTTGTCCATGGGCGGTGTGCACCCGGTGGTGGCCATCTACTCCACGTTCGTCAACCGCGCGCTCGACCAACTGCTCATGGACGTCGCGCTGCACCGCCGCCCGGTGACGTTCGTCCTCGACCGGTCCGGGGTGACCGGCGACGACGGGCCGAGCCACAACGGCATGTGGGACCTGTCGGTGCTGCAGGTGGTGCCGGGGCTGCGGATCGCGGCGCCGCGGGACGGCACCAGGCTGGCCGAACTGCTGGCTGAGGCGGTGGCGTGGCACGAAGGTCCGACACTGCTGCGGTTCCCCAAAGGCCCCGCCGGTGAGGACCTGCCCGCCACCGCCACGTTCAACGGGATTGACGTGCTGCGCCGTTCCGGCCGGCTAGACGTGCTGATCATCGCGGTAGGTGCGCTGGCCGGGCTCGCGCTCACCGTCGCCGACGGTGGGCGGGCACAGGGCATCGGGGTGACGGTGGTGGACCCGAGATGGGTCACCCCGGTCAACCCCGCGCTGGCCGACCTGGCCCGCCGCCACCGGCTCGCGATCACGGTCGAGGACAACAGCCGCGCGGGTGGTGTCGGTTCCGCGATCGCGCAGGCGCTGCGGGACGCCGACGTGCACACCCCGCTGCGCGAGTTCGGCATCCCGAGGCGGTTCCTCAGCCACGGCACCAGGGCCGAGGTGCTCGCCGCCTGCGGGCTGACCGCGCAGAACATCACCAGGGTCGTGGTGGGGCTGCTGACCGGCCTCGATGCCGCACCGGCGTCAGCAGACATCGACGACCCCGGCACCTGGCCGGTTCATTCAGGGGAGGAACATTGACGACCATCGATTTGGGAATGCCCTTGCCACGCAAGGACGAGGTCCCCCTCTCGGTGGCCACGCGGCGGACCCCCCGCCAGATCATGGTGGGCGCGAGGTGCCGGTTGGCGGCGTCGCGCCGGTGCCGGTGCAGTCGTGACCACCACGTCCACGGCCGACATCGACGCCACGCTGCAGCAGATCGCCGAGCCAGGTCACGGCTTGGCCCGCGCACTCGTGGCCGGCCAGCGTCTGACCTCCGACCTGACCAGAAGGAGCGAGATAAAGTAAACGTCCGGGAAACATGACACAAAATGCAGTTCGTGCAGAACGTGCGGATTACGATCTCGCGAACCGCCGGGCATTAATCCACAGCTTCATACGCAATGCGCGGGGGCCATGAATCCGTTCGCAGAATCTGGAGGACGAACGCCCTCGAAACCAACGCGACACGATTCGGCGCCTGCAGCTTGTCGGACATGACGCGGACGTGATAGTCGATGGTCTTCGAACTGAGGTATAACTCTCTCGAAAGCCGCCCGCTGGAGAAGCCGGCCGCAATGCCCTCCAGGATCCTGACCTGGACCGAGCTGAGAACGCAGTCGCCGACCGGTTGGGACACTTCGCAGCCGTTCTGGTCATTACCCATGGCACTCGTCCGTTCCGTACGGCCCGGCTGGGACGGGACCGTAGGCGGAGCCCACAGTCGTGACAGGCGGCAGCTCGACGTCCGACTCGATCGAGAACCGCCTCACTTCCTGGGTCATGCCGGGTCCGTAAAACAAAAGGACGTCATCGCTCGAACGGACCTCGTGGGGTTCGCGTATCAGCTGGTCTTCCGGCCAGGAAGGGCAAATCGATCCGACGCCGTGAGGACCGGTCAAAGCTATTGACAATAACGTCGGCGAAAATTCTCCCGCCGGAGTAGTGTGGGTTTTCGGCACGACACTCTCCGTTCATGTCTAACGAGGGTGCATCGGAGCCTGTGGCGAGTTACTCCGACCTGAAAATCCTAACACTGCAAGATCATCCAGGCCGAGTGGCCCGTAGTGCTTCAAAATGGCTTCACCGGCTGTGAGCCGGGGGTTTGTCGGATGGTCAGCTTGCTCGGTGGTACTCGTTGATGAGGCCGGTGACGGCTTGTCGGCGTTCGATGCGGGCCGTCGGGATGGGGATGACGTTCGAGTCGTCGAACGGTGCGAGCTGGTTCCGGCCCTGGTGCGGAGACCTGGCCCGGGCGTCGTCGCCGTGGTCCAGCAGGTGTTCCAGCAGCTGTCCGACCGCCGGCCGCCGCGGGTCCCAGGCGTGCAGGCCGCGGGCCGCGGCGAGCACGGCGGCGGTGTCCGTGACCGGCCCCCCCGAGCAGCAGCAGGGCCGCTGGGCAGTTCCGCTCCAGCTGGGTCATGCGCACCACTTTCCGTACGTCTCATCTCTGTTGACCGCTACCAGAAAGAACGTAGAGCCCGGGTCTGGCGGTTCATCCTGGCGGGCAGCCGGCGCCCCGGGTGATCGCCGGAACACCGGCCTGGCACCGCAGGGCGAGCCGGGGTAGCGGTGGGTCGCGGTCCAGCACGTCGTGCACCACATCCACCTCGCAGCCGTCACGGTACTGCCGGACGGCCGCCGACCGCGGATGCGCCATGACGCCGTGCGCGCCCAGGTCCGTAGCCAGTTATAGACCCCCTTCCAGGATCCGAACCGTCCTGGCAGGTCGGTCCACGCAGTCCCAGTGCGGTACTTGAATGCGATCGCGTCGATAACCTGCCGATGATCACGCCACCGCCGACCTCGCTTGGGTGTTCGTTCCGGCAGCAGCGGCTCGAGCCGCGCCCACTGCGCGTCAGTCAACGACACACATCAACCATCTTGCGTGACGCGAGCGCAACTTACGGATGCGGAGTGGGAGTACATCGAGCCATACCTGCCGATCGGCGAGTACGGCCCGTACCCGGAGCGGCTGCGGCAGCAGTTCGAGGGCGTGATCTGGCGATTCAAGACAGGCGGGCAGTGGCGGGAGATGCCACAGGAGTTCGGCGCCTGGTCGACCGTCTCCAACCGCTTCCGGCAGTGGAGGGACGCCGGCGTCTTCGAAGCCCTGCTGGAGGGCCTGATCGCGTTCTCAGCACCCGGGATCCCGTCCCCGCCGTCGGCCGGGTCCGTGAGGACGGACGTCGCACCGTGCAGGGCGGTGTGCGCCAGCCGGACCAGACCGGCCAGCTCGCCGACCAATGCGGGCAACCGCCGCCTCCGCCGTCAGACATCCCGTCCACTCCCAGTCCTCGTCCACTCCCAGTCCTCCGCTCCTCGACCAGTCTCGCGCGATCGCCGGTACGCCGCCCGGGCCAGGGTGATCCACGAGGCCGCACCTGCGGCACGCGCAGCGGTCCCGGAGGGCCCGTGCGGCCGGCTCCCTGCTGTGGCCGCCGCACTCCTCCGGCCCGGATGCCCCGGACGACCGCGAGTCGACGCCGTACGGCAGGCCGGGCAGACGGGATACCCGAACGTGCTCGCCAATCCGGGACAGCGAGGACTGGCGGAGGACCGTCATGCCGGGCCCTGCTGACCAGCCCCGGGCTGGAGCGGAGCCGGCCGGAGCCCGATCGGACGTCAGACGAGGTTCGCGCCCCAGGTGCGGGCGCGGTCGAGTTCGCCGGCGCGCAGCGGGCCGTCGTTGTCCTCGACGATGAAGCCCTCGGGTTCGGCGACCACGTCGTAGTGGTGGTGGGAGAGCCGGTGGGCGATGCCGTTGGCCGCGCCGCCGGCCCGGGGCATGTCGACCCGGGTGTCGAACGCGGCGGCGTGTGTGCCGGGTTCGGTCTTCGGAAGGTCGTGGAACCAGGCGCGTAGGCCCGGACCCTCGACGGTCTCCCGCGCTTCGGCGGCGGCCTCCTCGTGGCCCTCCTTGTGCGCCTCGGCCGTGGCGGCCATCCGGCGGCTGAGTCCGGAGGACATGCCGTGCATGTGGGTCGGGCCGCCGACCACCAGCAGGTCCGCCGACCGCATGAGCCCGACGTCGGCCTCGGCAACCGGGAGGCAGTCCACGGCCGCTCCGGGGTCGGCCTGATGGACACCCTCGGCGATCGCCTCGGCGATCTCCCGGGTGTTGCCGTACATGCTCTCGTACACGATCACAGTGTGCATGGTTTCCACCTTTCGTCGACTCCATTCTCGCTCCGGCACTTCCGCGCGGAGGTGGGCCGTTCGGACCGGATCGGGTCGCCGGACGGGCACGACAGCGGTGCGGGACGATCACGACCGGACAACCGACGTGATGGATCGCAGCGTGCGCCACCGGACCGAGCTGGGCTCCGAGCGGCATCCGCCGGACCCGGCGACCCAGGACGAGCAGCCGGGCCGTCGCCGCAGCCTTCAGGGCCTCGGCGGTCACGGCAGAGCCAGAGCGGGAGACCAGTACCTGGGGTGCCAGGGCGCGCAACTCGCTCTCCCGGTCGGCGAGTCGTGCCAGGACGTGCTGGTGGGTCTCGTCGCTGCCGACCACGTCCCGTTCCGCTACGGGTGAGCTGGCACGGTCACGACCGGGCAGTGCGCCCGGTGCAGCAGGCCGTGGGGGACGGAGCCGAGGCACATACCGGTGAAGCCGCCGTTGCCGCGACGGCCGACCACCACGGCCAAGGCGTGCTCGGAGGCGCGGGCGAGTTCCTCGACCGGGTGGCCGCGCACCAGTTCGTGGGTCATGGCCACGTCGGGGTGGAGCTCGCGGCGCCCGGCGGTGGTCTCGAAGAGCATCCGCCGGAGCGCCTGCTCGGCGGCTGACTCGTCGAGATGGGCGACCGGCAGGCGCTGCCAGGCCCACACGACCCGTAGGGCGGCGTGCCGTTCGGCGGAGAGGTCGATGGCGAAGTCCAGGGCAGCGTCCGAGGACGGGCTGCCGTCCACGCCCACCACGACGTACGGCGGGTCCTGGGTGATGTGCTCGGGATCGCGGACGACGACGACCGGGCAGTGGCCCTGAGCGCTCACCGGGACGGCCACCGAGTAGACGCTCAGTTCTTCCGCCGCCCGGCTCAGTCGGCGCGAGCCGACGACGACGAGTGCGGCGTGGCGGGATTCCCGGCACAGTGCGGGAGCCGGGACGTCCTCGGCCACGAAGGTGGTCACGGTCAGTCCGGGGTGCCGCTCGCGGGCCACGGCAGCGGCCCGGTCGAGCGCCTGGTCGGCCCGTTCGCGCAGCGCCTTGTGGTAGCGGCCCTCGTCGAAGGGCCGGAACTCGCGGAACAGTGACGGGACGGCGTGCACCAGCCGCAGCGGCAGCCCCCGGCGGTCGGCCTCGTCGGCGGCCCAGGCGGCGCTCATCCGGCCGGTGTCGTTCGCATCGACGCCGAGGACGACGGAACGCGTCGTGCTGTCGGAACTCGCGGATGTCATGGCGGTCCTCCTCGGCCCGGTGACCTGGATCCTGCTCCCACGCTAGGTGGGCACGGCGTTCGCCACGAGGGCCGACCGGCCCAGTCGCCGGAGCCCGGAGGCCCCACCCGTGACGTCCCCGTCCGGCGACGGCAGAGCGGAGCACGAAGCCCGAACGAGGAGGTGGCCACGATGGTCCGGATCAAGGTCGTCACCCGGCCGACTCGCCCCCCACGAGCCCCCGCCACCGGACCTGCGAACGCCGTCCGGCCGCCGACTGCCCTACTGAGCGACGCGACGCCACTCCTCGATGCGCCGGCGGATGTCTGCGGTCCCGAGTGCCGCCCGCACTGCTCGCCTGCCGGCATGGCCGGTCGTACCACCCGCAAGTCGACGGGTTCCGAGATTCCAGCGGTGCCTCCTGGGGCGGCCGTTGTGATCGGGACCCCCTGCCCGAGCGAGTCAAGGTCCGGTCAAGGATTGGGCTTCGCGAGCTGGGTAGGCCTATCCTTGCGCAGGTTTGAACAGACACCTCGTTCGGTGAGGCGTCTTCACGGACACAGGCCACTGATCCCACCCGTCGAGAGACGCTCCGGATCAGGACAGGTCTCCCCGACCTAAGGGGTGACCCCAAGTGGCTTCCCGCAGAACGCGGGACACGCCGTGGAGTGCCAAAGCTCTGACGAGTTGGGGGTGTACCAGGCTGTGGGCCCGGTTCCCCTTGCCGTGCCGCCGCGACGTCGGATCGTGGCCGTGATCGGGAGGAGGCGAGATGGACAGTAGTCCGGGCCATAGTCGGCCCTTCATCGTGTTGTCCTCGCCGTCCTTCACCGGCCCGGGGCAGCCCCTCCTTCCCTGAATCGCTCAACCCGTAGCGGCCTTCTCGCTCGGCACCACGGCGAGACGCGTTGCCGTGCGGCGGTATCACCCCGCGCACGGCCTGCCGCACGAGCCAGGGAATGTGGAGGTGTGCCCCGGTGCCGCCTGATGCCTCGTCCCAGCCGAGGCAAGGGGGTGCTCACCCATGGCTTCCACCACTCTGCTCATGTCCACCACGGCCCGCCTGCGCGACCGCAAGGTCGATCTCGAGCGCCGTGCCGCCACCACCCGCACGGTCCGGGCCTCCCTGGTCTCTGTCGCCGGGCTGGTCGGCGGCCCGGTCACCAACCAGCCCGGCGAGGACGTCGGCCGCGTCGTCGACATCGTCGCCCGCCTCTACGGGCCCGAGCCGTACCCGCCGGTCACCGGACTGATCATCCGGATCGGGCGCCGCCGCACCTTCCTTCCCGCCACGGCCATCGGCAAGATCCACGCCGGGCGGGTCGGACTGCGGACCTCCCGCGTCGACCTGCGCGAGTACGTCCGCCGGCCCGGCGAGGTGCTGCTCGCCCGCGAGGTGATGGACCACCAGCTGGTGGACGTGGACGGCGTTCAGGTCACCCGCGCCGCCGACCTGTACCTGGCGCCACAGGTCGACCGCACCGTGCTCATCGGGGTGGACGTGTCGCTGGCGACCCTGCTGCGCCGGCTCGGCCCTCGCCGCTGGCAGGTGCGCCCCACCCCGGACCGCGTCCTGGACTGGCAGTCCGTCGCCCCCTTCGGCGAGCAGGCCACCCACGGTCCCGCCGAGGTACGGCTGCGCGCCTCCCGCTCCGCCCTGCACCAGCTGCGCCCAGCCGACCTCGCGGACATCCTGGAGGACCTCGGCCGGCACGAGCGCCAGCAGCTGCTTGGCTGGCTGGAGCCGGAGCACGCCGCGGACGCCCTGGAGGAGATGGAACCGGCCGAGCTGGAGAACCTGCTCCGCGAGGCGCCGCCCGAGCACGCCGCCCGGTTGCTCGACGAGATGGAGCCGGACGAGGCCGCCGACGCGCTGCGCGACCTCCAGCCGGGCGAGCGCGAGAACCTGCTCGCCCGGATGCCGGTCGGCGAGGCGTCGGAGCTGCGCACCCTGCTGACCCACCGCGAGGGTACGGCGGGCGGCGCGATGACCACCGTGCTGGTCACCGCCCGCGCCGGGCAGACGGTCGCCCAGGTGAGGGCCGAGCTGGCCGCGCAGGCGGAGCACCGGACCGAGATCGACTCCGTGGTGGTGCTGGATGACGATGGTCGACTGGTCGGCGACATCCCGCTGTTCGACGTGGCGGTCGCGGAGGACGCCGCGCCGGTTGGGGATCTGGTGGAGTGGCTGGCCCAGTTCGGTCCGCCGGTCACGGTCCGCCCCGATACCCGCCTCGCCGAGGCCGCCGATCAGCTGGTCGCCGCCCGGGCCACCTCCCTGCTGGTGGTCGACGAGACCGAGCGCCCGCTGGGCCGGATCCTCGCCGACGACATCCTCGACACCCTGCTGCCCGAGCGCGGGCGCCTGCACTTCCGGAGGCTCCTCAAGTGACCCGCGACCTCGACACCGCCCCTGTCACCGCCGCGCCGGCCGTCGCCGCGGCCTCGCCCGCCCGGCGCAAGGGCCGGCGCCGCATCGCGGCCATCGCGATGATTGCCGGACCCGGCCTGGTCGCCGCGAACGCCGGCAACGACGCCGCGGGCATCGCCACCTATGCCTCGGCCGGTTCCCAGTTCACGTACGGCACGCTGTTCTTCATGGTGCTGGTCACCGTCGCGCTGGTGATGGTGCAGGAGATGGCGGTCCGGCTCGGCGCCCACACCGGCAAGGGCCTCGGCGCGCTGATCCGCGAACAGTTCAGCCTCCGGCTCACCGCGCTGGCGGTGTTCTGCCTCGGGCTGGCCAACACCGGACTGGTCGTCAGCGAGTTCGCCGGCATCGGCGCCGCCTTCGAACTCCTCGGCGTCCCCAAGTGGGCGGTCATCCCGCCGGCTGCATTCCTGCTGTGGTCGCTGGTGCTGTTCGGCTCCTACAAGTGGGCCGAGCGGATCTTCCTGGTGATGTCGCTGGCCTTCTTCGCCTACCCCATCGCGATGGTCCTCGGCCACCCCGACTGGGGCCGGGTCGGCGAGCACCTGGCCGTCCCGCACATCGAGCCGAGTAAGGACTTCATCCTGTTGGCTGTCGCCCTGATCGGTACCACCGTCAGCCCGTACATGCAGTTCTACGCCGCCGCCGGCGTGGTCGACCGCGGGGCCAAGCCGGAGGACTACAAGCTGATCCGGGCCGACGCCGTCCTCGGCGCGGTCTTCGCCTGCCTGATCAGTCTGACCATCATCATCGCCACCGCCTCCGCCATCGGCGGCACCGGGCCGCTGGAGTCCGCCGCGCAGGCTGCCGAGGCCCTCAAGCCCGTGGCCGGGCACGGCGCCGAGCTGCTCTTCGCCTTCGGCCTGATCGGCGCCTCCGCCCTCGCCGGCGCCGTCGTCCCGCTTTCGGCCAGCTACGCAGTCGGCGAGGCAGCGGGTGTCGAACGCTCGGTTTCCCGCAGCTTCCGCGACGCGCCCCTGTTCCTCGGCGTGTTCACCGCGCAGATCGCTCTCGGGGCGATCGTCGCCCTCACCCCGGTGGACGTCATCCAGCTGCTGATCGGCACCCAGGTCCTTCAGGGCCTGATCAGCCCGATCGTGCTGGTCTACCTGCTGGTCCTCACCAACCGCCGATCCGTCCTCGGGGAGGCGGCCAACAGCCCCCGCTACCGGGTCGCGGCCACGGCGGTGGTCGTCGGCGTCGCCGGGATGTCCACGATCCTGCTCGTCCAGACCGTCCTCGGCTGGCTCGGCCTCGCCTGATCCTCGCCGCCATCACCCGCCCCCCACGGAAGGAACGACCGTGCCCCGCTTCGCTCCGCTGTTGGCCTTCACCGCCCTGTTCGCCTGGGTCGCGTTCATCGCCACCTGGATCCACCTCGACGGATGAGCACCCGGTGCCGGCCCCGCCCAGGGCCGACACCGCCGTCACAGCCAGTCGTTGCGGCGGAACGCCCGGAAGACCAGCCCGCACACCACACTGGTGAACAGCAGCATCGCCGGGTATCCGTAGGTCCAGCGCAGTTCCGGCATGTTGTCGAAGTTCATCCCGTACACGCCGGCCACCAGCGTCGGCACGGCGGCCAGGGCCGCCCAGGCGCTGATCCTGCGCATGTCGGTGTTCTGCTGCATCGACAGCCGGGCCATGCTCGCGTCCAGGATGCTGGAGATCAGCTCGTCGAACGCCAGGATCCGCTCCCTGGCCTGCGTGTGGTGGTCGGCGGCGTTCCGCAGATAGGCGGCTATCGCCGCCGGCACGAGGGCGATCGTTCCGTCCGCAAGGCGCTGCAGCGGTGCGCCGAGCGGCACGACCGCGCGCTTGAACTCCAGCAGTTCGCGCTTGAGCTGGTAGATCCGGCCCGCGTCGTCGGTCCGCTCGTGGGAGAACACCGCGGACTCCAGCTCCTCGACGTCGCGCTCGAACTTGTCGGCGACGTCGAGGTACTGGTCGACCACGTGGTCGGCGACCGCGTGCAGAACGGCGGCCGGGCCGAGGGCCAGCAGATCGGGGGCGGCCTCCAGGCCCTTGCGTACCCCGGTCAGGGACTTGGCGCTGCCGTGGCGCACGACGATCGCGAAGCCAGGCCCGGCGAAGACCATGATCTCGCCGGTGTCGACGATCTCACTGGTTGCCGTCACCTTGTCGTGCTCGACGTAGGTGATCGTCTTCAGCACCAGGAACAGCGTGTCGCCGTACCGCTCCAGCTTCGGCCGCTGGTGCGCGCGCACCGCGTCCTCCACCGCCAGCGGATGCAGGTCGAACGCCGCCGAGATCTCCGCGAACTGCTCCGCGGTCGGCTCGTACAGGCCGATCCACACGAACCGGCCGAGCCCCTCGCCGATCCGCTCCAGGACCTTCGACAGCTCCACCGTCCCGGGCAGCCTGCGCCCGAGCTCGTACAGCCCGCAGTCCACAACCGCCCCGGCAATCATGCCCCACCCGCTTCCGGCCTTCAGGGCACCCTGCCCGGCCCGCCAACCTACCCGCTCACCCCTATCCTCCGAAGGGGCACCCGGCCCCGTTTGCACCAGCGATTGCCGATGCCTCGCCGTCGGGACTGGTCAGTGCGTCCCAGACAACCGGTTGTGTCGCGGCGCGCACGTTCACGGGTCTGATGGTGGTCGCGGTCCTATCGCGGGACTCCACTGTGGGACGGGCCGCGATGCCGACCTCGGGGCCGCCACGTCGCCGCAGCTGCCCTGCTGGCAGGACAGGGCCATCGGCAGCTCGTACAGGTCGGTGACCCAGGGCGTTCGACATGGCGTCAGACCCCTTGCCTGCACAGCCGGGCTGCCGCGAACCCGACGACCCCGGCGGCCGCGGGTGCGATGAAGTCGCTCCAGGACAGCGGCACGGTGTCGAGCACGTCGCGGAGGAACGGCAGGTAGAGGGCGGCGGCCGCGAGCGCGCCGGAGGTGAGGACGGCCAGCGGGAGGAAGAGGTTCGCGCGGGTCAGCAGCCGTTCGCGCAGGCCCAGGACGACGCCGAGTTGGGCGGCCAGCAAGGCGAGAAACAGGACGGACTGCCACGGGCGGTCACCGCCGTGGGCCCAGAGCCCGGCGCCGAGAGCGGCCGCCGCGACGACGAAGCCCAGCAGCAGCACCCGCTGCCACACACCGGAACCCGGGATGTGCTGGTGTGGCGGGCGCGGGGGCCGGGTCATCGCGCCGGGGGAAACCGGCTCCGCGCCCATGGCGACACCGGTGAGGCCGTGGGTGAGCAGGTTGATCCAGAGGATCTGGCCCGCCCGCAACGGCAGTGCGAGGCCGAACAGCGGGCCGGCCAGCATCACCAGGATCTCGGCCGCGCCGCCGGACAGCCCGTACACGAGGAAACGGCGGACGTTGTCGTAGACCCGGCGGCCCTCCTCCACCGCGCCGACTACGGTGGCGAGTTCGTCGTCGGCGAGGACCAGGTCGGCAGCTTGGCGGGCGACCTCGGTGCCACGTCGGCCCATGGCCACGCCGATGTCCGCCTGCCGCAGGGCGGGGCCGTCGTTGACGCCGTCGCCGGTCATCGCGGTGACGGCGCCCTTGGCGCGCCAGGCCTGGACGATGTCGAGCCTGCCAGCGCTCCAGCTCCAGGTCGTCGAGGGCGAGGCGCTCGCGCAGTTCGTCGCGGCGGTAGCCGGGCAGGACGTCCAGGGCGTCCTGGGCGCGGCCCAGCACCCAGGAGGCCAGCACGTTGGTGTACGCGTTGTCGTCCACGCCCGGCCGGGTCTCCCACGGGTAGGCGTCGTGGTATTCGTCAGGGCCGAGCAACCCGTGGATCGACCAGCGCCTGCGGGCCCGGTCGTAGGTGGCAGCGGAGGACCAGAAGCGGGCGATCTCCAGCAGCATCTCGGCGCCGGCCGTGGCGAGGAAGTCCCGGTCCCCGGTGGCCTGGTAGTACTGCCAGACGTTGTAGGCGACCGCCGAGCCGACATGCCGCTGGAGGTGGCTGTGATCCGGCAGCCAGCGGCCGGACAGCGGATTGAGGACCCGTCATGCGTGCCCCATCGATTGGCCCAGGATCAGGATGCAGTACTTCAACGCATCCGGAGGCGCAGTTCGTTGATGCGGACATCGGCCTGTAGCCCGGACATCGTCCGCCTGCGGTACCTTCCCCGCCCGCCGCAGCACCGGGACGGTGGACCCGCTCCGCCCACGCGCCACCAGGTCGGTCAGGACGTCGCTCACGGAAAGTCCGCGTTCCAGCGTGGCGGTGGCAACTGAGCTTTCCCCGGACTGGCCTCCAGGAGGATGTCGTCGTTGAGTACGGCGGTTCCAACGGCCCGCGCGGTCATCCGGTGTACATGGACAGGGCGGGCGGATCCGGGTCGAGGTCACGGCGGCGGGAGCAGCGACCACAGCAGCACCCGGCCGCCCGTCAGCTGCTTCGCCATGCGGAAGTTCAACGCCACGGACACCGTGCACGACTCTCTGCGGAGCCGGTGCGGACGCCCGCCTCCCGCGACCGGCCCGACCGGGCGACAGCGACCTGCGGGTGATCCCCGACGGTAGGGGCGCGGCCGGGGTGCGGGTAATCGTCCGATCGTCCGGAGGACCCGGGCGGCGGTCAGGGGGCGGTCGGAGGAGTGACCAAGAGCGTCGGAGGAGTGACCAGCGGAGAGGGGTGGGCGGTCACGGCGGGCGTACGGAGAGGTCCGGCAGCCTCAGGCCAGGAAGCCCCGCAGCAGTGCGGCCGTCGCGGCGAGGTGTTCCTCGGTGGCGCGTCGGGCGGCGTCACCGTCGCCGGCGAGGATCGCCCGGACCATCGCCCGGTGCTGCTCGGCGGCGTGCTCGATGTTCCGGTCCAGCATGGGGATGGCGTTGAGCAGGTCGTTGAGGCGCATCCTGGCCTCGGCGATGGCCGCGGCGAGGGTGGGGGAGCCGGTGAGCTCGCCGATGGCGAGGTGGAAGCGCGAGTCCAGCTGACGGTACTGCTCGGGCGGGGCTCCCTCCAGGTCGGTCAGCCGGCTCTCCAGGCGGGCCCGCTGCTCGGGGGAGAGGGGGCGGCGGGCGGCCGCCTCGGCGGCGCCGATCTCCAGCACCTGGCGGTAGGTCAGCGCGTCCTCGAGCGCGCCGCCGAGGTCGCGGGCCGCGCGGCGCAGGTCGGCGACGTCCGGCGCCGGCATCCGGTAGGTGACGAAGGTGCCGCCGTACCGGCCGCGGCGGGGTTCGACGCAGCCGGTCTGCTGCAGTGTGCGGAGCGCTTCGCGCAGGGTCTCCCGGCTGACGCCGAGCCGGGTGGCGAGGTCCCGTTCGGCGGGCAGCCGGTCGCCGAGGCCGAAGACGCCGAGCTTGATCGCCTGGAGCAGCCGCTCGACGGTCTCCTCGAAGGCGTTGCCGGTCCGGACCGGGCGGAAGATCGCCCCGGCCTGCCAGTCGAGCCGCGCTCGCTCACGTGTTTCGTCCACGTCCACGCCGGAATCGTACCTACGACCGGGTTTCCCCGACTCGTTCCCCTGTCGCTCTTGACGCGGCCCCGGCCCAGCCGGAACGATGCTGCTCACCCACCCAATGGACTGATTCCAGACCATTGAAGAGCCGTCCGACCGTCGAACCCGTCGGGGCGACCGGGCCACGCCGTCGTGGCCGCGTGCTCCCCGGCACACCCTCAACCCCCAGGGGTGCCCATGACCGACGCACGCTCACCCGACCAGCCTGCCCCCGAAAAGTTTCCGGAGAACACCGCCCCCGTTTCCGCCGCCGTTTCCGTCCCTGTTTCCACCTCCGTCTCCGACGACGAACAGCGACTGCGCGAGCTGGGCTACACCCAGGAGCTGGCCCGCTCGATGTCGGGCTTCTCCAACTTCGCCGTCTCCTTCTCCATCGTCTCGATCCTCTCCGGCTGCCTGACGCTGTACGGAACGGGAATGAAGACCGGGGGCCCGGCCCTGATCGTCTGGGGCTGGCCGGTGGTCGGCCTGCTCACGCTCTGCGTCGGGCTGGCGATGGCCGAGATCTGTTCCAGCTACCCGACGGCCGGCGGGCTCTACTACTGGTCCGCCAAACTGACCCGCAGCCGTGGCCCGGCCTGGAGCTGGTTCACCGGCTGGTTCAACTTCCTCGGCCAGGTCGCGGTGACCGCCAGCGTCGACTACGGCGCCGCCTTCTTCACCAACGCGTTCCTCACGCTCCGCTTCGGCGTCGAGGCGAGCCCCGCGCACACCATGGAGATCTTCGCCGTCATCCTGCTGGTGCACGGCCTGCTCAACACCTTCGGGGTGCGCCTGGTCGCGGTCCTCAACAGCGTGTCCGTGTGGTGGCACCTGGTGGGCGTCGCGATCATCGTCGGCGCGCTCACCGTGCTCCCCGACCGGCACGCCTCGGTCTCCTTCGTCCTCACCGAGTTCGTCAACCAGACCGGCTTCCACAACCAGTTCTACGTGGCGCTGCTCGGCCTGCTGATGGCCCAGTACACCCTCACCGGCTACGACGCCTCCGCGCACATGACCGAGGAGACCCGCGACGCCGCCCGCTCCGGCCCGCGCGGCATCGTCAACGCCATCACGGTCTCCCTGGTGGCGGGCTGGATCCTGCTGCTCGGCATCACCTTCGCGATCCGGGACTACGACGGCGCCCTCAACAGCGACACCCAGGTCCCGCCCGCGCAGATCTTCATCGACGCGATCGGCTCCGGCGGCGCCCAACTCCTGCTGCTCATCGTCATCGGCGCCCAGTTCTTCTGCGGCATGGCCTCCGTCACCGCCAACTCCCGCATGATCTACGCCTTCTCCCGCGACGGCGCGCTGCCCGGCTCCCGCCTGTGGCACCGCATCGACCCGCGCACCCAGACCCCGACCAACGCGGTCTGGCTGGCCACCGGCGGCGCGCTGCTGCTCGGGCTGCCCGCGCTCTGGAACACCACCGCCTACACCGCCGTGACCTCCATCTCCGTCATCGGTCTCTACATCTCCTACGTCATCCCGGTGTACCTGCGGCTGCGCCAGGGCGAGGACTTCCCGCGCGGCCCCTGGCACCTGGGCCGCTGGAGCCGGCCGATCGGCGTCGTCGCCGTCGCCTGGACCGCGGTGATCACCGTCCTGTTCATGCTCCCCACCGCCAGCCCGATCACCGCCGAGAGCTTCAACTACACCCCCGTCGCCGTGGCCGTCGTGGTCGGCTTCGCCGGCGTGTGGTGGCTGGCCTCCGCCCGGCACTGGTTCACCGGGCCCCACATCAACGCCACGCCGCCCGAACACGACGTCCCGGACACCGAACTGGAGACCCGATGACCACCCCCCGGCTCACCCTCGACGAGCTGCGCACCCGCGTCGCCGACGGGTCCGTCGACACCGTCGTGCTCGCCATGACCGACATGCAGGGGCGCCTCCAGGGCAAGCGCGTCGCCGCCGAGTACTTCCTCGACGACGTCGTGCCCGGCGCCGCGGAGGGCTGCGGCTACCTGCTGGCCGTCGACGTCGACATGAACACCGTCGACGGGTACGAGATCTCCTCCTGGGAGAACGGCTACGGCGACCTGACGCTGCGCCCCGACCTCGCCACCCTGCGGTCAATCCCCTGGCACCCCGCCACCGTCATGGTCCAGTGCGACATCGTCCACCACGACGGCACCCCGGTCGCCGTCTCCCCGCGTCAGGTCCTGCAACGCCAGCTCGACCGCCTGGCCGGCTACGGCTGGCAGGCCCAGGCCGCCACCGAGCTGGAGTTCATCGTCTTCCGGGACAGCTACGAACAGGCCTGGGACAAGGACTACACCCGGCTCACCCCGGCCAACCAGTACAACGTGGACTACTCCATCCTCGGCACCGGCCGGATCGAGCCCCTGCTGCGCCGGCTCCGCAACGGCATGGCCGGCGCCGGCCTCACCGTCGAGTCCGCCAAGGGCGAATGCAACCTCGGCCAGCACGAGATCGCCTTCAAGTACGCCGACGCCCTCACCACCTGCGACAACCACGCCGTCTACAAGACCGGAGCCAAGGAGATCGCCGCCCAGGAGGGCTGCAGCCTCACCTTCATGGCGAAGTACGACGAACGCGAGGGCAACTCCTGCCACATCCACCTGAGCCTGCGCGACGAGCAGGGCGCCCCGGTGTTCGCCGGTGACCGTCCGCACGGCTTCTCCCGCACCATGGAGCACTTCCTCGCCGGACAGCTCGCCTGCCTGGCCGACTTCGCCCTGCTGTTCGCCCCCACCGTCAACTCCTACAAGCGCTACGTGCCCGGCAGCTTCGCGCCCACCGCCATCGCCTGGGGCCGCGACAACCGCACCTGCGCGCTGCGCGTGGTCGGCCACGGCCCGTCGCTGCGCTTCGAGAACCGCGTCCCCGGCGGCGACGTCAACCCGTACCTCGCGGTCGCCGCCCTGATCGCGGCCGGACTGCACGGTGTCGAGCAACAGCTCGAACTCGAACCGGAGTTCACCGGCAACGCGTACGCCTCCGCCGCGCCCCGGGTGCCCGCCACCCTGCGCGACGCGACAGACGCCTTCGAGCGCAGCGCGGTCGCCACCGAGGCCTTCGGCAAGGACGTCGTCCGGCACTACACCCACGCCGGACGCACCGAACTCGCCTCCTACGAGCGGGCGGTGACCGACTGGGAGCGGCGCCGCGGATTCGAGCGGCTGTGACGCGCGACGACGGCCGACGCCCGCTGATCGGCATCACCAGCTACCAGGACGACGCCGCCTGGTCCGTCTGGAACCAGCGCGCCTCCCTGGTGCCCCAGACGTACGTCGACGCGGTCGCGCGCGCGGGCGGCAGCCCGGTGCTGCTGCCGCCGCAACCCGGCGGGGCCGACCACCTGCTCGACGCCCTGGACGGGCTCGTCCTCGCCGGTGGACCGGACATCGACCCGGCCAGGTACGCGGCGGTGGCCGATCCGCGCACCGGCCCGCCCCACCACGCCCGCGACGACTGGGAGAGCCGGCTGCTCGGCGCCGCCCTGGCCCGGGACCTGCCGGTGCTCGGCGTCTGCCGCGGCATGCAGCTGCTCAACGTCGAACGCGGCGGCACCCTCCGCCAGCACCTGCCCGACGGCACCCACCAGATCGTCCCCGCCCGCTTCGTCCGCCACCGCGTCAGCCTGGTGGACGGCAGCCGGCTCGCCGCCGTCCTCGGGCCGACCGCCGAGGTCTCCTGCTACCACCACCAGGCCGTCGACCGGCTCGGCACCGGTCTGCGGGCCACCGCCTGGGCCACGGACGGCACCGTAGAGGCGCTCGAACTGGCCGGCCACCGCTTCGCGTTGGGCGTCCAGTGGCACCCCGAGACCGACCCCGACGACCTGCGCCTCTTCGAGGCCCTGCTCGCCGCCGGCCGGACCACCGCCGGCCGGACCACCGCCGGCCGGACCACCGCCAGGACCACCGACAGCCGGACCACCGCCACGCACAGGGAGACAGCTCCATGACCGATCCGGACCTCTTCGAGGTCGTCAACCCCTCCACCGAGGAGGTGATCACCACCGTCGAACTGGCCGGTCTCGCCGAAACCGACGCCGCCGTCGCCCGCGCCCGCGCCGCCTTCGACACCTGGCGCCGGGTGGCCCCCGCCGACCGGGCCCGGCTGCTGCGCTCCTTCGCCGCCGCCGTCGACGCCGACCGCGAGCACCTCGCCGCACTGGAGGTCGCCAACGCCGGCCACACCATCGGCAACGCCCGCTGGGAGGCGGGCAACGCGCGGGACGTCATCGAGTACTACGCCGCCGCGCCCGAGCGGCTGTTCGGCCGGCAGATCCCCGTCGCCGGCGGCATCGACGTCACCTTCCAGGAACCGCTCGGCGTGGTCGGGGTCATCGTGCCGTGGAACTTCCCGATGCCGATCGCCGCCTGGGCCCTGGCCCCGGCCCTGGCCGCCGGCAACACCGTCATCGTCAAACCGGCCGAACTCACCCCGCTCACCGCCCTGCGCCTCGGCGAACTCGCCCTGGAAGCCGGGATCCCGGAAGGCGTGCTGCAGGTCCTGCCCGGCCGCGGACCGGTCGTCGGACAGCGCTTCGTCACCCACCCCGACGTGCGCAAGGTCGTGTTCACCGGCTCCACCCGGGTCGGCAAGGAGATCATGGCGGGCTGCGCCGCCCAGGTGAAACCCGTCACCCTCGAACTCGGCGGCAAGAGCGCCAACATCGTCTTCGCCGACGCGGACCTCGCCAAAGCCGCCGCGACGGCGCCCTACGCGGTCTTCGACAACGCCGGCCAGGACTGCTGCGCCCGCTCCCGGATCCTGGTCGAAGCATCCGTCTTCGAGGACTTCCTGGCGCTCCTGGAGCCGGCCGTCCGCGGGGTGCGGGTCGGTGACCCGACCGACGAGAAGACCGAGATGGGCCCGCTGATCTCCGCCGCCCACCGGGCGCGGGTCGCCTCCTACGTTCCGGACGGGTCGGCCGTCGCCTTCCGCGGCAGCGCCCCCGACGGGCCCGGCTTCTGGTACCCGCCGACCGTGCTCGCGCCCGTGCGGCACGACGACCGGGCCTTCACCGAGGAGATCTTCGGCCCGGTCGTCGCGGTCGTCCCGTTCAGCGACGAACAGGACGCCCTGCGCATCGCCAACGCCGGCGAGTACGGGCTGTCCGGCTCCATCTGGACCAGGGACGTCGGGCGCGCGCTGCGGGTCTCCCGCGGCGTCGACGCCGGCAACCTCTCCGTCAACTCGCACTCCTCGGTGCGCTACACCACGCCGTTCGGCGGATTCAAGCAGTCCGGCCTCGGCCGCGAGCTCGGCCCCGACGCCCTCGACGCCTTCACCCAGACCAAGAACGTCTTCATCTCCACGGAGGAATGATCAGCATGACCCAGCGACTCGACGGCCGCGTGGCCGTCATCACCGGCGCGGGCAGCGGCATCGGCCTGGCGACCGCCCGCCGCTTCGCCGCCGAGGGCGCCAAGGTGGTCTGCGTCGACCTCGACGCCGAGACCGGCGCCAAGGCCGCGAACGAGGTCGGCGGCCTGTTCATCCAGGCCGACGTCACCGACGAGGACTCGGTGCGCGACCTCTTCCAGCGGGCCGTCGACGAGTACGGCCGGCTCGACATCACCTTCAACAACGCGGGCATCTCCCCGCCGGACGACGACTCCATCCTCACCACCGGCCTGGACGCCTGGAAGCGGGTCCAAGAGGTCAACCTGACCAGCGTCTACCTGTGCTGCAAGTACGCGATCCCGCACATGCAGCGCCAGGGCAAGGGCTCGATCATCAACACCGCGTCGTTCGTCGCCGTGATGGGCGCGGCCACCTCGCAGATCTCCTACAGCGCCTCCAAGGGCGGCGTGCTGGCCATGTCCCGCGAGCTGGGCGTGCAGTTCGCCCGCGAGGGCATCCGGGTCAACGCACTCTGCCCCGGCCCGGTGAACACCCCGTTGCTGCAGGAACTGTTCGCCAAGGACCCGGAGCGGGCCGCCCGCCGACTGGTCCACATCCCGCTCGGCCGCTTCGCCGAGCCCGAGGAGATCGCCGCCGCGGTGGCCTTCCTCGCCTCCGACGACTCCTCCTTCATGACCGCCAACACCTTCCTCGTCGACGGCGGCATCTCCGGCGCCTACGTGACCCCGCAGTAGCGGCGGCCACCCCCCGGAGGATGCCGACGGCTCGCCCGCCCCGCGACAGGGGCGGGCGAGCCGTCGGCGTGCCGCGGCGGCCGCTACCGGCCGGGGGCGGCCGTCGGCGGGGTGTCCAGCACCCGGAAGGAGATGCCCGCCGCGATCAGCCGGTCGATCAGCGGCCGACCCATCGCCACCGCGGTGGTCAGCTGCCCCGCCACGGGCGGCAGGTCGTCGTAGGCCAGGCAGAGCGCCGCCTCGGCCAGCATCTTCGCGGTCTCCTGGTAGCCGGGGTCGCCCCCGGACACCTCGGTGAGGACCGTGGGCCCGCCCTGCGCCCGCGCCACGAACCGGACGGCGAACCAGGACCGTGCCCGCTGCTCCGCACTCGGCCCGTCGCCGGGCTTGCGCAGCCGTCCCAGGGCCCGGCGCAGCAGCGGCAGCTGCGCGGCGAGGGCGATCGCCGCCACCGCGGCGACACCGCCGAGGGCGACCGGCAGCCGTCGCACCGCCGCGTAGTGGGTGTAGCCGAAGTCCGGGCCGTACTCCTCCAGCGCGGCGGCCGAGCGGGACACCACCTGCGGGTCGATCGAGGGCATCGGCACCGCCCAGGCCCGGGCCGCCCGCGACCGGTGCGGCCGGCCGACCGGGGTGCGGACCAGCCGTCCCTTCGGCCGGGGCTCCGCCACGCGGCGCGCCCGGGCGGCGCGGGCCATCGCCCGCGGTCGGGAGAAGGCCGTCATCGCGGAGGCGAAGGTGCCGCCGGAGACGGTGCCGCCGGCGCGGACGAAGCCCTCGACGGAGACCCGGGCCGCCGGGCCGCCGCGGCGCAGCAGTTCCTCGACGGTGAACAGTACGCCGAGGTCGTGCGGGACCGAGTCGAAGCCGCAGGCGTGCACCAGGCGAGCGCCGGTGGCCACCGCCCGCTCGTGGTACCGGAGGTACATCCGGTCGACGAACTCGGGCTCGCCGGTGAGGTCCACGTAGTCGGTGCCGCTGTCCGCGCAGGCTGCCACCAGCGGCTCGCCGTGCCGCAGGTACGGGCCGACCGTGGACACCACCACCCGGGCGTCGGCGGCCACGGCGCGCAGCGCCTCGCGGTCCGCGGCGTCCGCGATCAGCAGGGGGAGGTCGGCGCAGCGCGGGTCGATCCGGGCCAGCCTCGTCCGGACGGCAGCGAGCCGGCCTTCGTCCCGTCCGGCGAGTGCCCAGCGGCAGCCCTCGGGCGCGGTCCGGGCCAGGTACTCGGCGGTGAGCCCGCCGGTGAACCCGGTGGCACCGAACAGGACGAGGTCGTACGGGCGCGGCTCGGCCATCAGCAGTCCCTACTCGCGGGTAATCGACTGCGCCACGCTAGGAGCCTGCTGTGGCACTGTCAACGGTTCGTCCCCGGACCGTCGGACGACCTCGGTACAACAGCCGGCCGGGTCGTGAGCGTCGAAGGGCCGCGTCGGCCCGCATCGGCTCGGCGGGCCTGACGAACGGTGCCTCGTGCTCACGTGCACCAGAACAGGAGACGGGTACAGCCCGGTGTGGTTGCCGGGTCGGTCGGGTGCCGGGTGGCGGAGGTCGGCGGGACGGGGCCGGTGTTCGGTCTGGTCGTGCTCGGGGCGGGTGCCGAGGGCGGGTCCACCGGAAGAGGGGCGCCGGGGGACGGGGGCGGGCCCGAGGGGGACGCCGTGGCCGGGGTCGGGCTGCCGGATGGCTTGGGCCGGGTGGTGGTGGCCGACGGCTGCGGGCGGGCTGCGGCCGTGGCGGTGGCCGGGGCCGGTGAGGCCGACGTACCGGGGACGGCCGGGGCGCTCTGCGAGGGTGACTCGGCGCCCGCGGAGGCCGGGGCCACCGCACCGTCCGAGTTGCCGCCGGTCAGCAGGACGGTGGCCAGTCCACAGACGACCACCCCGGCCGTCGACACGGCCACGACCGTGCTCCGCGGCCGACCGGCCCGCCGCCGGGCCGACCGCGCTGCCGACCGGCGTGGCGGTGCGGACGCGGTGGCGGAGATTTCGCTCGGTCGCGCGGACCGGTGGTGAGCGGCCTCCCCGGTCGCGGGCTCGGCGGCCCGGCCGCATCCGGGGCAGGAGAGCGCGCCGTTGAGGTGGCGTTGGCAGGGCGTGCAGTAACTCATGGGATCTTTCCGTAGGTGCGCGTGACCGGGATCCCGGCGGTGACTGCCACGCCGCCCGAAGGCCGGGCCGGATGGGATGCGAGCGTACGCAGATCGGACCGGTTCGCGACACCCGGCCGGCGCGAGGCTTCTGCGCGGGTCGGGTGTCGTTCGTGTGACGGTTCGGTCGAGCCGTCGGCGCAGCGGCAACAGCACCCGTCAGGGAGCGGACCCGACCGGGGAACCGGGCCGCGGGTGCGGGCGTTGCTGGCTGAGGACACCCGGGCGGGGCTGCTGGTCGGCGCGCTGGGGGGTGGCCGATCCGAACAGGGAAAGGAACTGCACATGCACGTCACCCTCGCCGAGGAGCTGATGCTGCTCTCACTGGACGACGAGTCCGGTGTGGCGAAGGACAGTTCGAGCGCCGGATGGGCGGTGGCGGGAGGCCTCCTCGCCGACCTCGCACTGGCCGGCCGGGTCGCGCTCGACGAAGGCCGGCTCAGCGTCACCGACCACACCCCGACCGGCGACCCGCTGCTCGACGGGCGGCTGGAGCGGCTCACCGAGTGGGTCGCGCGCAAGGCTCCCGGCAAGGCGAAGGCGGCGGACTGGCTGACCAAGGACCACCCCACGGCGGTCCGTGCCACCGTGGAGCGGCTGTGCGAGCGCGGCCTGGTCGTCGAGGAGCGCCACCGGGTCCTCGGCCTCTTCCCGGTCCGACGCTATCCGGAGGCGGACGGCTCGGTCGAGCGTGAGCTCCGCGAGCGGCTCGCTGCCGTGATCCGCCATCACGGGACGCCCGACACCCGCACCGCGACCCTGATAGCGCTCCTGCACGCCGCCCGGTTGCACGGTCTGGCCTTCCCCGACCTCCCCCGCGCGCGGGTCGAGCTGCGCTTCTCGGAGATCGCCGCGGGCGACTGGGCGGGGGAGCCCGTCACCCAGGCGATCCGGAACATGCGCGTCGCGGTCGCGGCCATCACGGCCGTGAGCGTTGCCACGGCCGCCACGGTGGCCGTCAGCTGACAGCCGGCGGTCCCGGGCCCGCCTCCGCGTGGGCGCGGGACCGCCTGCGAGTGGGCGCGGGACCGCCTGCGAGCGGGCCCGGCCCGGGGCCTCCTCGGCAAGGCCGACCTCCCGGATCAGCCCCCTGGCCGCACGCCCGTTCGGGGGGCCTCCTAGCATCGTGTCGCATTCTTCGACGGACACCGCTGCCCGCATGGCCGGGTGCCCGCCGTCCACCATCCGGCACGACACCTCGACTCCACCGCACGGCGATGGAGTCGGGCATCGAGGAGGAACCTTCATGCAAGCCCGGAAGATCGGCGCGGCCGCGGTAACCGCGGTGGCGGTTCTGGCGGCCCGCGACCTCCTCCAGAAGAGGCACGCGCTGCTCCGGAACTTCCCGGTGGTCGGGCACGCCCGGTACCTGCTGGAGACGATCGGGCCGGAGCTGCGGCAGTACATCGTGACCTCCAACGAGGAGGAGCGCCCGTTCAGCCGCGACCAGCGCACCTGGATCTACGCGTCGGCGAAGGAGGAGAACAACTACTCCGGGTTCGGAACCGAGGTCGACGTCGAGCACGTCCAGGGGCACGCCTACCTGAAGCAGCGCACCTTCGCCGGCGCACTGCCCGATGCGCACGACCCGCTGGCTCCCCTGCCCTCGGCCAAGGTGCTGGGCGGGCCGCGCGGGCGCGCCAAGGCGTTCCGGCCGGCCAGCGTGGTGAACATCTCGGCGATGAGCTTCGGATCGCTCTCCGGCGCGGCCATCTCGGCGCTCAACAAGGGGGCGGCGCTGGCCGGCGCGATGCACAACACGGGCGAGGGCGGCCTCTCGCCGTACCACCGCAACGGTGGCGACCTCGTCCTCCAGCTCGGCACCTCGTACTTCGGCTGCCGCAACGAGGACGGCAGCTTCAACCTCGACAAGCTCAAGGACGTGGTCGCCGGTGCGCCCGTCAGGGCGATAGAGATCAAGCTCTCCCAGGGCGCCAAGCCCGGGTTGGGCGGAATGCTGCCGGGCGCGAAGGTGACCCCGGAGATCGCCGCGATCCGCGGCATCCCGGTCGGCGAGGACTGTGCCTCCCCGTCGCGGCACACCGCGTTCGGCGACGTCGACTCGATGCTCGACTTCGTCGAGTTGCTCGCCACCGAGACCGGTGTGCCGGTCGGGATCAAGAGCGCGGTGGGCGAGATGGGCTTCTGGCATGAGCTGGCCACCCTGATGGTACGTGGGGACCGCGGGGTCGACTTCGTCACGATCGACGGCGGTGAGGGCGGCACCGGGGCGGCGCCGCGGATGTTCGCCGACTCGGTGTCGCTGCCGTTCCGGATGGGCTTCTCCCGGGTCTACGGCACCTTCGCCGAGCTGGGGCTGACCGACGACCTGACCTTCATCGGCTCCGGCAAGCTCGGCCTGCCCGAGAACGCCGCGGTCGCCTTCGCCCTGGGCGTCGACATGATCAACGTGGCCCGCGAGGCGATGCTGTCGATCGGCTGCATCCAGGCGCAGAAGTGTCACACCGACAAGTGCCCCACCGGCATCGCCACCCAGAACCCGTGGCTGGCCCGCGGCCTCGACCCGGCGTCGAAGGCCACCCGGGCGGCCGTCTACCTGCGCACCCTGCGCAGGGAGCTGGCGAAGGTGTCGGCGGCCGTCGGCGTCGCCCACCCGGCACTCATCACGGCCGACGACGTCGAGATCATGAACGGCGACTACGAGGCCCGCAGCCTGGCCGGCGTCTACGGCTACAAGGAGGGCTGGGGCGAACTCGGACCGCACCTCGCCGAGGAGATCAGGGCACTTCTCACCACCAAGCCGACCTCCGCCCGGGAGCCGGCCGTCTGATCCGCCGACCGAGGCGGTTGTTCGGCGTTTTGTTCAATGACCGAGGGCCGAACCAGAACAATCCCGGTGCGCTACACCAGTAGCGCACGCCACACCCGTGCCGTGCGTGGACCAGGGCCGCAACAGCGCCGAACCCCGGGAGAGTTCACCAGATGACGACGCTCTGCATCGCGAACAACCGCACCGAGGAGATGGTCGGGGACCTCACCGGGATGGAGCCGCTGGAGCAGCGGTTCGCCGGGTGCGGGGCGCAGCGGATGCTCTGGTGGGCCGAGGACGGCGACGTCCTGGTGCTGCCCTGGGGCCCCGACCCGGAGTACCTGGCGTACGTCACCGGGCTGACCGGCGTGCGGGCCGACAGCCTGACCTTCGTGGTGCCGCCGCCGGGCGCCCAGGGCGACCAGGTGCTCACCGCCGACCGCCTGGTCGACCCGGACTTCCGCGCGCAGCTGCGCCGCGCCCTGGCCGGGCGCACCGTCGACGAGGTGCTGGCCATCTCGCCGAACGGCGCGGTGGCCGAACTGGCGGATGCGCTCGGCCTGGCGCACGCCATGCCCGGCCACCCCTTCGCCGCGCAGGGCGGCAACGCCCTGGTCAACAGCAAGGCGGGTTTCCGGGCGCTGGCCGCCGGCGCCGGGGTGCCGATCCCGCCCGGGAGGGTGGCCGGCTCGCCCGCGGAGGTCGAGGCCGCCATCGAGCACCTGCTCGCGCAGGGGCACAGCGTGATGGTCAAGGTCGAGTACCAGGCCGGTGGCTTCGGCAACGAGATCCTCTCCCGGGACGAGCAGGTCGACGCGGTCGGCGCCGAACGGGTCGTACCGCTGCCGGACCGGGCGGCGGTGGCCGCGTACGTGGCCGAGCGGTGGACCTGGCTGACCGGCGGGCGCGGCCAACGGGTGGTGGTGGAGCGGTACTTCGCCGACTCCGCGCCGCTGTACGCCCAGTTCCTCATCGACGACACGGCCGTGGTGCTCTCCGGCTGCGGCGAGATGGTCATGCGGCCGGTGGTGATCGGCGAGATCACCCCGCCGGTCACCCCGGATTCCGACGTCCTGGCCGAACTCGTCGCCCAGGGCGCCAGGCTGTCCGAGGCACTGCGGGTGATCGGCTACCGGGGCACGGTCAGCGCCGACGCCGTGCTGACCCCCAAGGGCGAGATCTACTTCCACGAGACCAACGGTCGGCTCACCGGCTCCAGCCACCTGCACGACGCCTACTTCGGCCGCCTGCTGCGCGCGGAACACCGCGACTCGCGCTACATTCTGGAGCTCGCCGGCCTCACGGTGCCGTCCTTCGCGCAGGCCGTGGCGGCGATCGACACGGCCGGGCTGGCCTTCGACCCGCAGACCGGCACCGGCGTGCTGTACAGCTGCGACTTCGCGCCCGCCGACGGCTCGGTGATGTACTGCGTGATCGCCGAGAGCCCGGAGGCCACCCGCGCCCTGGAGAGCGCGCTGCTCGCGCTCTTCGCCGGATGACACCCGACACGGCCGTGAGCGGGATGCGTGCGGCGGTGATCCACCGCTACGGCGGGCCGGAGGAGTTCCGCACCGAGACGGTGCCCGAGCCCGTGGCCGGCCCTGACCAGGTGCTGATCGACGTCACCCTGGCCGGGCTCAACTACGCGGACCTGCACTGCCGCACCGGCGAGTACGCGCGCTACCCGCTGCCGGCGGTGCTCGGCGCCGACGTGGTCGGGCGGCGGCGCGGGGACGGGCGGCGGGTCGCCGCGCTGCTGCGCACCGGAGGCGGGTACGCCCAGGTCGCCCGCGCCGAGACGGCGTACACGGTGGAGGTGCCGGACGGCGTGGACGACGAGCAGGCGCTCGCCCTGCTGGAGCAGGGGGCGACGGCCTACGGCGCGCTGACCCTGGCGGGGCGGCTGCGGCCGGGCGAGACCGTCGCGGTGACCTCTGCCGCCGGTGGGGTCGGACACCTGGCGGTGCAGCTGGCGCGGGAGTCGGGCGCGGGCCGGGTGATCGCCCTGGCCTCCACCCCGGCGAAGCGGGAGTTCGCGCGCTCGCTGGGAGCCGATGAGGTCATCGACCCCGAGGATCCCGACCTGGCCGAGCGGATCGGCGGGTCGGGCGGGGTGGACCTGTTCGTGGACCTGGTCGGCGGCCGGGTGCTGCGCGCCGGGCTGGCCGCACTGGCGCCGTTCGGGCGGCTGCTGTCGGTCGGGGCCCGGGGCGGACCGGAGGAGAGCTTCTCGGTGGACGAGCTGGCCGACCGCTCGGCGGGACTGCTGGGCTTCTGGCTCCAGCACGTCCTGGCGGACCGGGTGCTGTTCGCCGGCATCGCCGAGCGCCTGTTCCGACTCGCTGCCGAGGGACGGCTGGTGGCGCGGATCGACCGGACCGTACCGCTGTCCGGGGTGGCCGGGGCGCACCGGGCGCTGGCCGCGCGGGAGACCATGGGCAAGCTGCTGGTGGACGTCCGCCGCGAGGAGTGAGCCCGCGAACAGGGCGCCGGGAGGACCGAGCGGTGTGCGCACCGGGCCCGACAGCGGACTGTCGGGCCCGGTGACCGGTCAGTACCCGGCGACCTCGTCCAGGCCGTGGCCGCGCAGCGGGACGAGGAAGCTGCGTTCGAACACCACCACGGCCTCGCCGGTGGACTTCGTCCCGGTGGTGCGGCAGCTCACGATGCCCTGCCCGGCGCGGCTCTTGGACAGCCGCTTGGCGAGGGTCTCGGTCTCCGCGTAGAGGGTGTCGCCGGTGAACACCGGGTGCGTCATCCGGATGTTCTCCCAGCCCAGGTTGGCGATGGTGCGCCCGCTGGTGGAGCGGGCCGTCATCCCGCCGACGATGCTGAGCGTCACCAGGCTGGAGACGATCGGCCGTCCCCAGGGGGTGTGCGCGCTGTAGGCGGCGTCGATGTGCAGCGGGGCGTCGTTCATGCTCAGCATGCTCATCAGCACGTTGTCGAGCTCGGTGACGGTCCGCCCGGGGCGGTGCTCGACCACCTCGCCGACCTCGAACTCCTCGTAGTAGCGCCCGACCACCTCGCGGTAGCGGCGCTCGCCGATCCGCCGGTAGCCGGCGGGTTCGGTTCCTTCCATGGTGGCTGTCCCCAAGTCCTAGAGGTCGGCGGTGAGTTCCTTGACGTGGCCGGCGAACTCGCGGATCAGCCGCTCGTCCATGTCGGCGCGCATCATCAGCCGCAGTCCGGCCTCGCCCTTGGGCACGATCGGGAAGAACACCGCCGAGCTGTAGAAGCCGCGCTCGAAGAGCTGGGCGGACAGCTTGACGGCCCGCTCGGCGTCCCCGACGTCGACCCGGCGCACCGGCAGGCCGTTGCCCGCGAAGGTGGTCGGCAGCAGTTCGTCGAAGAGGTCGATGTTGCGGTTCAACTGGGCTTGCAGGTCGCCCAGTTCGGGGGAGCGGTGGATGGCGGCACTGCCCAGCGAGGCGCCGACCAGCGGCAGCGCGACGTTCTGCGACCAGCCGACCGGGCCGGCGTGCCGGTGCAGGAACTCGAACTGCTCGCGGTTACCGAGCATCGCGACGCCGCCGCCGGTGCCGAAGCCCTTGCCGAGGCTCGCGACGATGACCGTCAGCGGGTTCATCTCCAGCCGGGAGCGGACGAAGCCCTCGCCGCGCTCGCCCATGATGGACAGCGAGTGGGAGTCGTCGATGTAGAGGAACAGTCCGTAGCGGTCCTGGAGTTCGAGCAGCCCGTCGAGGGCCGCCGCGCCGCCCATCGAGTACGCGCCGTCGGCCACGTAGGCGACCCGCGGGTACTTGCGGCAGATGTCCTCGAGGTAGTTCAGGTCGTTGTGCGGGCAGGTCAGCACCAGCGACTCGTCCGCGCAGATCGGCTTGACGTACGCCATGCAGAAGTGGCAGAAGCGGTCGAAGACCATCACCCGGGGTCCGCCGCCGCCCTGACAGGCGCCGTCGAGGTGGCCGGAGGCGATCAGGGGCAGGATGCCGGCGGTGAGCGAGGTGCAGGAGGCGCCCGGCAGGATGTGCGCGCCGAACAGCTCGCCGAGTTCCTCCTCCAGGCGCACCAGCAGGTTGTGCCGGATCCGGGTGGTGGAGGTGACCAGCCAGGTGCTGCGGGACTCGGCCAGTGCGTCGACCGCGGCGGCCGCGACCGAGGGGTGGTTGTTCAGGCCCAGGTACGCGCAGGAGACCATGTTGGCGAACTCGTGCCCGGTCTCGCGGACGATCAGCCGGTTGTTGGACTCCGAGTCCACCGTGATGCCGATCAGGCCGTTGGCGGCGGCCGCCTGCCAGACCGGGTCGGCGGCGGCCAGCATGGCCTCGGCGTTGCGGTACCGGCGCGGGCCCAGGATGGATTCTTCGGTCATCGTCACTTCTCCGTCGCGTGGTTCGGGGTGTCGGTGGGCGCGTGGCCCTGCGGGGGGATCTGGGCGCGGCCCTGCGGGTGGCCCTGGGGAAGGTGCGAACCGTCCGGCCGGGGCGGGTCGAACTGCTCGATCAGGCGCTGCGAGGCCTCGAAGAACGGCATGCCGACCATCACCCCGTCCACCACGGTGACCGAGCGGCCGTTCTCCAGACCCGCCGCGACCACCCGGCGGGCGCGCGCCAGCAGCTCCTCGTCCGGGCTGAACGTCTCGTTGATCAGCGCAAGTTGGCGGGGATGGACGGCGATCTTGCCGCTGAACCCGAAGTCCCGGGCGAGCCCGGCCTCCCGGCGCAGCCCGGGGAGGTCGGCGACCTCGAAGAACGGCGCGTCCATCGCCTCCACCGCCGCCGCGCGGGCGCTGTTGACCACCCGGGCGCGGGCGTGGGCCAGGGCCTCCCAGGAGAGCCGGGCGCCGACCGCGAAGGCGTAGTCGGCCGAGCCGAAGACCAGCCCGCGCAGCCGGTGCCCGGCGGCCGCGATGGCGGGCGCGTGCTCGATGCCCAGCGGGGTCTCCACGACGGCCAGGAACTCCGTCTCCGGGCAGTCCGGACCGAGCGCGCCGGCCGCGATCTCGATGTCCCGGGGGGACTCCGCCATCGGGATCAGCACGATGTCCGGCTTGACCCGGTACCGGGTGATGGCGATCAGGTCACGCAGACCGTCCGGTCCGGACAGCGTGTTGATGCGCACCGCGCTGCGCGCGAGCTTGGTGGACGGGAGCGCGAAGAACTCCTCGGCGAGCCGGCGGGCCTCCTCCTTCCGGGCCGGTGGGACCGAATCCTCCAGATCGACCATGGCGATGTCGGCGCCGGACTGGTGGCTCTTGGCGTACCGCTCCACCGCCATCGCGGGTGTGGACAGGAGGGAACGGCAGTAGCGCGTGAACTTCATGGATATCTCCGAAGTCAGCGAAGGCTGCGGGTTCCGGTTCTATCCCACCGGCTTTGTTCGGCGCCGTGTGACTGGACATTGAACATCAACTCGGAACAACCGACCCGCACGCACCATTGTTTGACGCCAACCGTGCTGTGCATGATGAATCACCGGGGGACGGACACGAGACACGCGCGACGCGCGTGGGCACGTGGGCACACAAGGGTGTCAGGACACCGCTTCAACGAAGAAGGGGGCCGAAGTGCCGCGTCGGGAAAGTCCACTGGAGCCCGGTGACGGGCCGCTGCTGCGGTTCGCGGGCGACTTACGGGCCATGCGGGAACGCGCCGGAAGTCCGCCGTACCGTCAACTCGCCCTCCGGGCACACTGTTCGGCCGCCAGCCTGTCGGTGGCCGCGGGAGGCCGGCGGCTGCCCAGCCTCTCCGTCACCCTCGCCTACGTCCAGGCCTGCGGCGGGGACGTACGGGAGTGGCGGCACCGCTGGCAGCTGCTCGCCGCCGAACTGGCCGCCGACACCGCCGCCCGGCGGCGCGCCCAGGACGCCGGGCGGGCTCCCTACCCCGGCTCGGCGGCGTTCGAGGCGGCCGACGCCGAGCGGTTCTTCGGCCGCGAGGCGCTGCTGGACCGGCTGGTCGCCCTGCTGGCCGAACGGCGGCTGGTGATCCTCGCCGGGCCGTCCGGGGCGGGCAAGTCCTCGCTGGTCAGAGCCGGTCTGCTGGCCCGGCTCGGCGGGGCTCCCGCTGCCGGTACGGCCGCCGGTGCCGCTGTCGGTGCGGCTGCCGGCGCTGCCGGTGGTACCGCTGCCGGGAGAGGCGGGGCCAGGGGCGGAGCGGGGCGGGCCCCGGCCGGTGGCGGCGTCCCGGTGGCGCTGCTGACGCCGGGTGAACGACCGATGGAGGCGTACGCGCTCGCGCTCGCCCGGCTCGGGCAGCGAGCCGGGGAGACGATGCGCGGCGCGTCCGGACCGACGGGCGGCGACCCGGTGCTGGTGGTGGACCAGGGCGAGCAACTGCGCACCCGCTGCCGGGACGCCGCCGAGCGGGCCCGCTTCCTGGACGCCCTGGTGGCGACGGCCGAGGGCGGTCCGCGCGAGGCCCTGGCCGGGCTGCCGGTGGCGGCGCCGGCCCGGTGCCGGGTGGTGCTGGTGATCCGCTCGGACCAGAGCGGGCCGCTGTTCGCCGAGCACCCGGGGCTGGCCGACGCCGGACGCCACGGGGTGCTGTCGATGGGGCGTCCGGCGCCGGACGAGCTGCGGCGGGCGATCACCGAACCCGCGTTACGGGCCGGCTGCACCGTCGAGGGTGCCCTGCTGGCCGTCCTCATCTCGACCGCCGCTCAACAGCCCGGCGCGCTCCCGCTGCTGTCCGCGGCACTGCTGGAGACCTGGCGGCGGCGCAGCGGCAACGCGCTCACCCTGGCCGGGTTCCAGGCCACCGGAGGTTTCGAGGGCGCGCTGGCCCGGACGGCGGAGACGCTGTACAACGGGCTGGATGCCTCCGACCGGAACCGGGCGCAGGCGGTGTTCCTGCGGCTCGGTGGGGAGTTGCTCGGCGCGGGCGAGGACGCCGCCGGCGGCGCGATGGCACTGGGCGACGGGCTGACCCCCGGCGGCGAGCTGGTGTCGGGCGGCGACGAGGGCACCCGCAAGCCGGTCCGGCGTGCCGAGTTTGACGATCCCGGTGTGGCGGAGGTGATGGAACGGCTGATCCGGGCGCGGCTCGTGGTGGTGGACCGGGACAGCGTCGAACTGTCCCACCACGCGCTCCCGCAGGCCTGGCCCAGACTGCGCGGCTGGCTGGCCGAGGGCCGCGAATCACTCGGCGAGCAGCGCAGGCTCACCACGGCCGCGCGGAGTTGGGCCGCCGCCGAACGGGATCCGGAACTGCTGTACCGGGGTATCCGGTTGGAGCAGCTCATGCGGCGGGTGGCGGCCGGCGAGCTGACCACGGCGGGGGTCGAGCGGGCGTTCCTGGCGGCCTCGGCGCGGGCGGCCGTCGCCGACCGGCGCCGGGCGCAGCGCCAGAACCTGGCGGTGGCCGGGGTCGCCGCGGCGGGCGGGGCGCTGCTGGCCCTGGCGGGCGGCAGCCGGATCCGTCGGGCCTGGCCGTGGTGAGCGCCGGGGTGTGAGTGCCGGGTCGTTCGCAGGAGCGGCGGTGGTCGTTCCCGCGAGCGCCCCGCTCGGGCCGTCGCCCGGTTGTTGCCCGGGGTGTTGCCCGGGGTGTTAGTCGGGGCATTGCCCGAGGTTGCCCGGGTGTTGATCAGCGCCGGAGCACGGGAGTTGAACAACGCGCGGATCAATCGACGGTTCGTCACGGCGGCGCATTCGGTGCCGATCACGGTCCTTGCGCCGCCGTCGGCCGGGCGGGTAGCTTGACGATCGATCCCGGCCCGTCGAAGGCGAATTCGGCTGCCCGGCCGGTGATTTCCCGTACGCCGTGGTCGGCCGGAGGCGGTCCGGCGAACAATCCGTACCGATTTCCCTTTTCCCTGGCCGGTTCCGCATGGCCGGGGGGACCACGCTCCGCCGCCGGCGCGCGGTTGTTCGCCGCCGTATCCGCGTTTCCCTAAAACCGTGTCACTAAACCTGCGTCAAGGGGGAGTCATGTCCAATTCGGCCCGTCCGGTCCACAGCTGGGACGAGTTCACCACACTGCGGGAGGTCGTGGTCGGCAGCGCCGTCGGCGCCCGGCTTCCCGAGCAGACCGAGCCGTCCTCCTGGCTGTCCTGCTTCCCGAAGACCAGCGCCGCCGACCTCGCCTCGATCCAGGTCGGCCCCTACTCGCAGCAGGTCGTGGAGGAGACCGAGGAGGACCTGGACGCGCTGGTGGCCACCCTGCGCGGCCTCGGCGTCACCGTCCACCAGCCCGAAGCGATCGACCACGCGGCCGAGTTCGCCTCCCCGCTCTGGAAGGCCGACGGCGGCTTCCACTCCTACTGCCCCCGGGACCTGACCCTGGTGGTCGGCGAGACGGTGATCGAGGTCGCGAGCCCGATGCGGCAGCGCTACTTCGAGGTCTTCGGGCTGCGCGGACTCTTCCAGGACTACCTGCGCCGCGGCGCGCGCTGGCTGGCCGCCCCCCGGCCGCAGCTGACGGACGCGCTCTTCGAGTACGACGCGGACGGACTCCCGCTGCTGGGCGAGGCCGAGCCGGTCTTCGACGCCGCGAACGTGCTGCGGCTCGGCCGGGACGTGTTCTACCAGGTCTCCCGCAGCGGGAACGAACTCGGCCTGCAGTGGCTCGAATCCACCCTCGGCCTGCTCGGCGACGGCGGCCTGAGGCTGCACCCGCTGCGCGACATCTACGGCTACACCCACATCGACAGCACCATCGCCCTGCTGCGGCCCGGGCTGGTGCTGCTCAACCCGGAGCGGATCAGCCCGGAGACCGTCCCGGAGCCGCTGCGGGGCTGGGACATCCTGTGGTGCCCGCCGGCCGAGCCCTCCGGCGACCTGCCCGAGCACGCGCTCAGCGAGAGCTGGATCAGCATGAACCTGCTGATGGTCTCCCCGGACACGGCGATCGTCGAGTCTGGCCAGGAGAGCCTGATCAAGCTGCTGGAGCACTCCGGAATCACCGTCCTGCCGCACCGGCTGCGGCACTCCCGGGTGCTCGGGGGCGGCTTCCACTGCGTCACCCTGGACATCCGGCGCGACGGCGGGCTGGAGGACTACCTGTCCTGACACGCGCGGGGGCCGTCCCGGTCGGCGGCCGCGAGCCGTCGGCCGGGCCCGCCCGTGGAGCGGTCATCGACGCGATCCACCGTCGGCCGGCGGATCGCGTCGATGACCCGCAGCGCCCAGTCCACCGGCCGTTCGTGGGCGAGGAGCGCGGACAGCCGTGCCATGCGGGTGCGGCGCTCGCCCGGGGTGGCGTCGAGGGCGCGGGCGAGGACGGAGCTGAGGTCCTCGGGCGAGCGGGGATCGGTGAGCAGGGCCGCGTCGCCGAACTGGGTGGCGGCGCCGGTGTGCCGGGAGAGCACCAGCACGCCCGGCCCGCGGTCGCGGTGCCCGGGGAGAGCAGCCCGGGCGGCTCGGGCGGCTCGGGCGGCTTGGGCGGCGACGAACTCCTTGGCCGTGAGGTTCATGCCGTCCTGGAGCGAGGTCACCCAGAACACGTCCGCCGCCAGGTACTCGTCGACGACCTCGGCGAAGGCGAGGGCATGGGAACGGTAGTCGACCGGCTGCCAACTTCCCTTCCGCCAGGTGTCGTTCACCGCGTCGATGCGTCTTTCGAGCAGGGCCCGGGTGGTGTCGTAGGCGGTGATCCCCGGTTCGGGCGGCGGGCAGACCAGCCGGAAGGTGAGCCGGCCGCGCAGGTCGGGCCGGTCGGCGAGCAGCCGGTCCAGCGCGTCCACCTTCTGGACCGGCGCCTTGACGTAGTCGAGGCGTTCGACCGAGACGACGAGCCGGTCTTCCGCCGACCGGACCGTGGGCGGCCGGGAGCGGGCCAGGGCCTCGATGGCCGGGCGGTCGATCCCCAGCGGATGCACGCCGAGCCGGGGCGTGGACGGCAGGCCGGCCGAGGACAGGACGTCCCGGAAGTGCTCGGCGAAGGCGGCGGTGTGGAACCCCGCCCAGTCCAGGCGGCCGAGCGAGGCGCGTAGTTCCGCCGCGACGGGCAGGGCGGCGAAGACGTCCGCCGGTGGGAAGGGCGTGTGGTGGAACAGCCCGACGTGCAGATCGGGCCGGGTGGCGTGCAGGAGCCCGGGCACCAGCCACAGGTTGTAGTCGTGCAGCCAGACGGTCGCGCCGGGAGCGGCCTCGGCGCCGATGCGCTCGGCGAAGCGGGCGTTCACCGCACGGTAGGCGGCCCAGGTCTGCGCGTCGTGGACGGAGCGGTGCGGTTCGGACATCAGCACCGGCCACAGGGTGTCCTTGCACGCCTGGTGGAAGTACGCGCTCCACTCGGTCCTGCTGACCGGGACGAGGGACAGCGGGAGCCCGTGGCGCCGTTCACCGGCGGCGGTGCCACCGGGAGCGGTGCCACCAGCAGCCGTGTCGCCGGCACCGGGCCGGGCGGCGACCCAGGTGCCCGGCAGCCCGTCGGTGAAGGCACTGGTCAAGGTCGGGAGGATGCCGTTGGGGCTGGCCGTCGGCCGGCCGGCCGGGTCCGTCCGGCGCGGGTCCGTCCGGCGCGGAGACGGAGGCGGAGACGGGGGCGGGCGGTGGTAGCCCACCACGAGGGAGTGCCGGCGCCCTGTGCGGCGGGCGGCGGGTGTCACCCAGCCGAGCGCGAGCAGTGCCGCCAGGATGCCGCCCGCACCGCGCCGGTGCGCCCGGTGGACGAGCGGGTCGGCGCCGACCGCGGCGCTCAGGGCGGGTTCGGCACCGGCGACGATCACCCCGTGGGTACCCTGCCGGAACAGTGACAGGTCGTTGAGCGAGTCGCCGGCCACCAGGATCGACTCCGCCGGCCAGGCCAGCTTGTCCGCCAGGGCCCGCAGCGCGCTGCCCTTGGAGACACCCGGTGGAAGGACGTCGAAGTAGCGGTCCCCGGAGTACACCCAGGCGCAGCCCAGTGACTCCACCGCCGCGGTCAGCTCGCCCGTCAGCCCCTGCGGCGGCAGGTGGAACGAGCAGCGGCCGTCCTGCGCCACCTCGTGCTGGTAGTCGAGCGTGCGGAAGCGGGCCAGCGCGGTGCGTACCCGCTCCGCGCCCGGCCAGCCGGTGCGCAGCTGCTCCTGCAGCGGCTCCACGGTGGACAGGTCGGTGCCGTCGAGGACGGTCGCGCCGACGTCCGCGATGACCCACCGGGGCGGCGGCACCAGAGCGTCGCGCAGGACCTCGCGGACCGAGGCCGCGCCGCGGCCCGTGGCGAAGACCACCGTCACCTCGGGGTGGCGGGCCAGGGCCTCCCGTAATCGGCGCCGGTCGTCGGTTCCGCCGCCGAGCAAGGTGCCGTCCAGATCGGTGACCAGAATCCTCGACATCCGACGGACGCTAACACGATCACCCGGCGTGGTGAAGTGTTCACTTCAGCCGAAGCGGGCGGCGCAGGCCAGGGCGGAGGGGATCCGCGAAGTACGGTCCGGCGCCGAGGACTTCAGCCGGGAGCGGGAGCCCGGCCCGGCCGAGCGGGAGGAACGTGGTGGACCGGACGCTGGAGGTGAACCGGTCGACTGGGGAGGCCCGAAGGCGTGTGCCGTCACGGCGGCCGTCCGGTAGCCGGTGAGCAGTTCTGCGCGGAACCGGCGACCGCGAGGGCGGCACTAGACTTCCGCCATGCTCAAAGCTGACCGAACCGCCCGGATACTCGCGCACATCACCGAGGCGGGCAGCGCCGACGTGCACGGGCTGGCCGGGCTCCTCCGGGTGTCCGCGGCCACCGTCCGGCGCGACCTGCAGGAGTTGCACGACCAGGGGCTGCTGCACCGCACCCGCGGCGGCGCCGTGACCGGGGCCGTCAACCTCGAACTGCCGCTGCGGCACAAGCACGGGAAGCGCCAGGCGGAGAAGCGGCGGATCGCCCTGGCGGCCGACCGGCTGGTGCCGGACGGCGCGGTGGTGGGCCTGACGGGCGGCACGACGACGAGCGAGCTGGCCCGGGTGCTGGCGGAGCGCGGCGGGATCACCATCGTCACCAACGCCGTCAACATCGCGGCCGACCTCATCGTCCGGCCGGACATCCGCCTGGTGGTGGTGGGCGGCCTGGCCCGGACCACGAGCTACGAGCTGGTGGGGCCGGCCGCCGACCGGATGCTCGCCCAGTACCACCTGGACATCGCCTTCATCGGGGTGGACGGCCTGACCGCCCAGGAGGGCTGCACCACGCACGACGAGATGGAGGCCCAGACGGACCGGGCGTTCCTGCGCAGCAGCGCGCGGTCGGTCGTCCTGGCGGACAGCACCAAGATCGGCCGGGTCACCTTCGCGAGGATCTGTCCGCTCGCCGAGGTCGACGACCTCGTCACCGACGGCGAGGCCACCACGGCGCAGGAGACGGCGGTGGCCGCCTGCGGAGTGCGGGTCCTGCGCGTCTGAATCCCGCCGAACCGTACCCACTGGAAAGCCCGGCCGGGCCGCCCCGGCCGGGCTTTCTGGTGCACCACCCGTTGACATGAACTGTCAGAGGCAGGAAGCTCTTTCGGAACTGCTCAAAACCAGCTTTCTTCAAGCAACTTGGATCAGCGAATCAAGCGCGTACGAAGGCGGTAACTGCGGTGAACAAACCTGTGCTGGCCCTCGCCACGGTGTGCGCCCTCGGCGCACTCACCCTCACGGCCTGCGGCAGCGGCGGTGGCAGCGGGAGCGACGACGGCGGGAACGGCTCCGGCCGAAAGGTGACGCTCAGACTGGTCGCCGCCGACTACGGCGACAAGGACGCCAACAGCTCGAAGGCCTACTGGAAGGGCGTCACCTCCGCCTTCACGGCGGCCCATCCCGACATCACGGTCGACGTCCAGGTGGTCAACTGGAACGACATCGACAAGCAGGTCAAGACGATGATCCAGAGCGGCAACGTCCCGGACGTCCTGCAGACCGGCGGCTACGCCGACAAGGTCGCCGACGACCTCCTCTACAAGGCCGAGGACGTGCTGTCCGCCGACACCCGCGCCGACTTCATCGACAGCCTCGCCCAGGCCGGCCGCGTCAACGGCGTGCAGTACGGCATCCCGTTCGTCTCCTCGGCCCGCGCCTTCTTCTACAACAAGGAGGTCTTCCAGCAGGCCGGCCTCACCCGGCCGCCCACCACCTGGGAGGAGGTGCGCGCGGACGCCCAGCTCATCAAGGCCAAGGTGCCCGGGGTCACCCCGTACGCGCTGCCGCTCGGCCCGGAGGAGGCCCAGGGCGAGAGCATGCTCTGGGAGCTGGGGAACGGCGGCGGCCCCACCGGCAAGGACGGCACCTACACCATCGACAGCCAGGCCAACGTCGACACCTTCCGCTGGCTCAGGGCCAACCTCGTCGACCCCGGCCTGACCTACGCCAACCCGGCCACCACCGACCGCAAGACCGCGTTCGCCGACTTCGCCGCCGGCAAGGCCGCCATGCTCAACGGGCACCCCTCGCTGATCACGATGGCCCGGGACGGCAAGGTCGACTACGGCGTCGCGCCCGTCCCCGGCAAGGCCGGCCCGCTCCCGTCCACCCTCGGCGTGGCCGACTGGATGATGGCCTTCAAGAAGAACGGGCACCGCGACCAGATCCGCACCTTCCTCGACTTCGTCTACACCAAGGACAACACGCTCCGGTTCTACGAGACCTACAACCTGATGCCGGTCACCCAGGACGCCCTCCAGGACATGACCGTCGGCGGGAAGCACAAGGACCTCGAACCGTTCTTCGCCCTGCTGCCGCACGCCTCCTTCTACCCGCTCGGCGACACCAGTTGGGACGCGGTCTCGGCCGAGCTGAAGAAGTCCGTCGGCAGCGCCGTGGCCGGCGACCCGGTCAAGGTACTCGGCGACCTGCAGAAGAAGGCCCAGGACGCCGTCGCCAACAAGTAGCCACGCCACGCCCCCAGCGCAGCCACGCCCCCAGCGCAGCCATGCCCACAGGGCAGTCACGCCCCCAGCCGGCCGTCGTCGTCGTGCCCCGCGAAAGGCACCCGCAGTGACCCACAACTCCCGTGCGCCGCAGGCGGCCAGGCCCCGCCGGCGCGCGCCCGCCCGCCCGCGCCGCCCCGGCGGACTCGGACCGCTGCCGTGGATCGCCCCGGCCCTCCTGCTGATCGTCCTCGTCGTCCTGTGGCCCGTGTACGAGATGGTCCGCACCTCGTTCCTGCGCGTCAGCACCAGCGGATTCGTCCGCGGCTCGGCCGGGTTGGACAAGTACCGCAAGCTCTTCGACGAGGCCGACCTCGGCCACGTGCTGCTCTCCACCGTGCTCTGGACCGTCGCCGTGGTCGGTCTGACGATGGTGCTCTCGCTCGGCCTGGCCCAGCTGTTCGACCAGCGTTTCCCCGGCCGCAGGTTCGCCCGCTGGGCCCTGATCGCGCCCTGGGCCGCGTCCGTCCTGATGACCGCCATCGGATTCCGGTGGATGCTCGACCGGACCGCCGGCGTGCTCAACACCGCGATGACGGACCTCGGCCTCGTCGACGGGCCCCGCGACTGGCTCGGCGATCCCGCGACGGCCTGGCCCTGGATGGTGGCCGTCGCGGTCTTCGTCTCGCTGCCGTTCACCACCTACACCCTGCTCGCCGGCCTGCAGACCGTCCCCGGCGAGCTGTACGAGGCGGCGCGGGTGGACGGCGCCTCCCGGTGGCAGACCTACCTGAGGATCACCCTGCCGCTGCTGCGCCCGGCCTTCCTGGTCGGTCTGGTGATCAACCTGATCAACGTCTTCAACTCCTTCCCCGTCATCTGGGGCATGACCCAGGGCGGCCCGAGCAGCGACACGGCCACCACCACGGTGTTCATGTACCAGCTGAAGAGCTCCGACATCGGCGAGTCCGCGGCCATGTCGGTGGTCAACTTCGCCCTGGTCGTGGTCATGGTCCTGGTCTTCCTCAAGGTCAGCCGATGGACGAGCCGGGAGGAGAGGTGACGAGGCAGGTGACGAGGCACCGGACCGGGCGGGGCATCCGCCCGCGCACCCTGGTGGTCGCCGCACTGGCCTGGCTGCTGGCCGCGGTGTTCCTGCTGCCGTACCTGGAGATGGCCGTCACGGCGCTGCGCCCGGCCGACGAACTGCGCGACGCGAGCTACCTGCCGCGGCACTTCGCCTGGTCCAACTTCGTCGACGTGTGGCGCGACTCCACGCTCGGTGCCAACCTGCGGGTCACCCTGCTGGTCGCCGGCGGCTCCACCCTGCTGGTGCTGCTGGTCGCGCTGCCCGCCGCGTACCACACCGCGCGCGTCCGCTACCGGGGGCGCCGGCTCTTCCTGTTGCTGGTCCTGGTCACCCAGATGTTCCAGCCGACCTCGCTGCTGGTGGGCCTGTACCGCGAGTTCTACCGGCTGGACATGCTCAACTCGGTCTGGACGCTGATCCTCTGCAACTCCGCCTTCAACCTGGCCTTCGCCGTCTGGATCCTCACCGCCTACATCGGCTCGATCCCGGTCGAGCTGGAGGAGGCCGCCATGCTCGACGGGCTCGGCCGGCTCGGGGCACTGTGCCGGGTGGTCCTGCCGCTGGCCATGCCCGGCGTGGTCACCGCGCTGGTCTTCACCTTCATCGCGGCCTGGAACGAGTTCGTGATGGGCCTGACCCTGTCCACGGCGCCCGAGCGCCAGCCCCTCACCGTCGGGATCAACAGCTTCATCGGCAACTACACCGTGGAGTGGAACTACCTCTTCGCCGGCTCGGTCGTCGCCATCGTGCCGGTCGTGGTGCTGTTCGCCCTCATCGAGCGCCGCGTGGTCTCCGGACTGACCGCCGGATCGGTCAAGTAGCGGCGGCTGCCGCCCGGTCGACCCGTACGGCCACCCCCATCCGAAGGAGCCGCCGCATGACCTCCCACACCGCCGCCGAGATCGCCTCCCAGCCCGCGTGCTGGCGCCGCGCCGCCGCGTCCCTGCCCCGGTACGCCGACGTCCTGCCCCGCCGGGGCGAGCGGGTCGCCGTCACCGGGTGCGGCACCTCCTGGTTCATGGCCCAGGCCTACGCGGCGCTGCGCGAGAGCGGCGGCCACGGCGAGACGGACGCCTTCGCCGCCTCGGAGTTCCCCCACGGGCGCGGCTACGACCGGGTGCTCGCCATCTCCCGCTCCGGCACCACCACCGAGGTACTGGACCTGCTCGCCCGCGCCCGCACGGCGGGGGTGCCCACCGGCGCCCTCACCGCCGATCCGGGCACGCCGGTCATGGCACTGGCCGACACCGTCGCCGTGCTGGACTTCGCCGACGAGCGCTCGGTCGTGCAGACCCGCTTCGCGACCACCGTACTGGCCCTGCTCCGGGCCCAGTTGGAGGCCGACGGCGCGCTCGCGGCGGGAGTGCGCCCGCTCGCCCGGGCGGTGCGCGACGCCGAACGGGCCGTCGCGGAGCCGCTGCCCGCCGCAGTGAGCGGCGCCGAGCAGTTCACCTTCCTCGGCCGGGGCTGGACGTACGGGCTGGCGCTGGAGGCCGGGCTGAAGCTGCGCGAGGCGGCCGGGGCCTGGACCGAGGCGTACCCGGCCATGGAGTACCGGCACGGGCCGATCGCCATCGCCGCGCCCGGCCGGGTCGCCTGGGCCTTCGGCCCGCTGCCCGCCGGGCTCACCGAGGACATCGCCCGGGCCGGCGGCCTGCTCGTCGCCGGGTCCGGCGACGCCGCGACGGACCTGGACCCGCTGGCCGACCTGGTCCGGGCCCAGCGGCTGGCCGTCGCGGTCGCCGACGCGCGCGGCTGCGACCCGGACCGGCCGCGCCACCTCACCCGCTCCGTCGTCCTGCGCGACCACCACGACTGAGAACGCGCCCCGGACCCGCCCCGCCCCGGCGCCGCCTGCTGCTCCTCGCCCGCCAGCCACCCAGCTCTCGACCGGAGGCACCACCGTGCGCTTACGACGACCCGAACCCCACCGGACCCGGACCCGGACCCGGCTCCGACTCCGCCGACCCCGATTCCGCCGGGCCGCCCTCGCCGTGGCCCTGAGCAGCATCACCGCCCTGGCCGGGCCCGCCCTGCCCGCCCGGGCCGCGACCCCCGGCTCCGCCGTCCTCGACCAGGGCCACCAGAGCGTCACCTGGCAGAGCCCGCAGTACGCCAAGGGCACCCTCGGCGACCCCGCCTCCTGCCCGCCGGCCGCGCAGGACCCGGGCGGCGCGGTCTGCGACCACTTCGACCTGACCGTGAACGTGCCGGCCGGCTACTGGGACGACAACCCGGAGGGCGGCGTCCCGGTCTCCGTCCGCTGGCAGAACCCCACCGACGACTTCGACCTCTACATCTACGACGCCGCCGGCAAACAGGTGGCCGGCAGCGCGGGCACCGCCGACCCGGAGGCCACGGTGATCCCGAAGGCCTCGGGCAGCTACCGCGTCCTGGTCGTCCCCTACGACGTCCACGGCGGCTCGTACACCGGCACGGCCTACCTGCCGCAGACCGCCGACGCGGGCGACCTGACCTCCTTCGGCGGCTCCCAGGGCAGCTACGACGTCTCCGCCGGCACGCTGAAGGCCAAGGTCGACTTCCTCGCCGACGACCAGCTGCGCCTGCGCGCCGCCCCGGACGGCGTCCTCACCGACCCGGCGGGCAGCACGATCATCCGCACGCAGCCCGAGCCCCAGCGCGACACCAGCACCTTCGACGCCGGCGCGTACTACGGCATCCGCTCCAAGGGCCTGGTGCTGCGGGTCTACAAGCACCCCCTGCGGTTCGGCCTGTACAAGGCCGACGACCGCACCGCCCTCTGGCAGGAGGACGCCCCGCTGCGCTGGAGCACCAGCGGACTGCGGCAGAGCCTGGTGCGCGGCGCCGACGAGCAGTTCTTCGGCGGCGGCGAGCAGAACGGTTCCTTCTCGCACCGCGACCAGACCATCCACGTCGCCAACAGCTTCGACTGGAACGAGGGCGGCTACAACAACTCCCAGCCGTTCTACGTCTCCACCGCCGGCTACGGCGTCCTCCGGAACACCTTCGCGCCCGGGATCTACGACTTCGGCTCGCCCGTCCGTACGGGACAGCAGGAACGCCGCCTGGACGCCTACTACTTCACCGGTGACGTCAAGTCGGTGATCGGCCGGTACACCGCCCTGGTCGGCAAGCCCTTCATGCCTCCCGTCTACGGCCTGGAGCCCGGCGACTCCGACTGCTACCTGCACAACGCCAACCGCGGCGAGCGCCACACCCTGGACGCGCTGAAGGTCGCCGACGGCTACGTCCAGCAGCAGATGCCGCTGGGCTGGATGCTGGTCAACGACGGCTACGGCTGCGGCTACGAGAACCTCGCGCAAACCGGCCAGGGCCTGCGCAAGGACCACGCCCAGCTCGGCCTCTGGACCCAGAACGGCCTGCCCGACCAGGCCGCCGAGGTGAAGGCCGGCGTGCGGGTGCGCAAGCTCGACGTGGCCTGGGTCGGCAACGGCTACGACTTCGCGCTGAACGCCTGCGACCAGGCCAAGGCCGGCATCGAGGACAGCAGCGACGCCCGCGGCTTCGTCTGGCTGCCGGTCTCCTGGGCCGGCGCGCAGCGCTGCGGCGTCCTGTGGAGCGGCGACCAGAGCCTGTCCTGGGACTACATCCGCTGGCAGATCCCGACCTACGCCGGCGCCACCATGTCCGGCATCGCCTACGACACCGGCGACGTCGGCTCGATCTTCCGCCGCGACCCGAAGATGTACACCCGCGACCTGCAGTGGAAGGCCTTCCTCCCGGCGATCATGACCATGGACGGCTGGGCGAAGGACATGACGGGCAAGCAGCAGCGCGACCAGCAGCCCTGGCTGGACGGCGAGCCGTACACCTCCATCAACCGCAAGTACCTGCAGCTCAAGGAGCGGCTGCTGCCGTACATGTACGGCCTGTCCGCGGAGGCCACCCGCACCGGCATCGGCGCGGTCCGCCCGCTCGCCCTGGAGTACCCGCACGACACCGACGCCCTCGGGCCGAACGCGAAGTACGAGTTCCTGGCCGGGCCCGACTTCCTGGTCGCACCGGTCTACTCGGACACCAGCGTGCGCGACGGCATCTACCTGCCCGAGGGCACCTGGACCGACTACTGGACCGGTCGCACCTACCAGGGCCCGACCACCGTCAACGGCTACTCCGCCCCGCTCGACACCCTGCCGCTGTTCGTCCGCGGCGGTGCGATCGTGCCGATGTGGCCCAAGGGCACACTCTCCTGGGAGAACCGGGACCGCTCCGAACTCGACTACGACCTCTACCCGCAGGCGAACGGCGACTCCTCCTACACCCTGTACGAGGACGACGGCGTCACCCGGCAGTTCACCGCCGGGTCCTCGGCCACCCAGCAGGTCGACGTGCACACCAACCGGGCCGTCACCACCGTCGACGTCGGTGCCAGCGAGGGCAGTTACGCCGGCAAGCCGGCCGAGCGGGGCTACCGCTTCACCGTGCACGGCCGCCCCGCCCCGCGCCTGGTGGTCACCGACGACGGCCCGCTGCCCCGGCTCGACTCGGCGGCCGCACTCGACGCGGCCGGCTCGGGCTGGTACTACGACGCCGCGACCGGGGTGACGCAGATCCGCACGCCGTCCCTGCCCACTGACGACAGCTTCTCGCTGCGTCTGATCCACGGCGGCAACTGACCGCGACCCGACCGGTACCGAAGCCGCACGCGGGGCTCCCTCCCGGGGGTCCCGCGTGGGCGGCCCGCCCGGGGCCGTGGCCCCTCGGGCGGGGTGACCGGGTGCGGCGGGCGTCGTTGATCAGCGCGCCCGACTCCCCGCCAGAGAGCGTGAACCGACGTGCCGCCGCCGTTCGAACTCCCCGCTTCGTGCGTGCGGTGGGCAGGGCTCTCCCGGGGTGACGGCCCGGCCGGGCCTCCGTGTCGCGCGCACGGCGTGGGGACGTTCACGATTCGTAAGGCCCGGCGCGCCGGTTCCGTCGCCGTCCGTTCCTACAGTTGCCGGGAGCTTGTTCCCGAGAAGAGAGGTGGACTGCGATGACGGTCGACCAGGACGTCCTGCCGAGCGCCGAGGTGGGCGTGATCGGTGGCTCCGGGCTGTACGCGCTGCTGGACGACGTGACCGAGCTGCGGGTGGACACCCCGTACGGGGCGCCGAGCGACGCGCTGTTCGTGGGGGAGGTGGCCGGGCGCCGGGTCGCGTTCCTGCCCCGGCACGGGCGCGGCCACGGGCTGCCGCCGCACCGCATCAACTACCGGGCGAACCTGTGGGCGCTGCACAGTCTGGGCGTGCGGCAGGTGCTGGCGCCGTGTGCGGTGGGCGGGCTGCGGCCGGAGTACGGGCCGGGCACGCTGCTGGTGCCGGACCAGTTCGTCGACCGGACGTCGGGGCGGGTGCAGACCTTCTACGACGGGCTGCCGCTGCCGGACGGCACCGTCCCCGGGGTGGTGCACGTGTCGATGGCCGACCCGTACTGCCCGGCCGGGCGGCACGCGGCGATGGACGCGGCCCGCGACGCGGCCTGGGAGCCGGTGGACGGCGGCACCCTGGTGGTGATCGAGGGGCCGCGGTTCTCCACCCGCGCCGAATCCCGCTGGTTCACCGCCAACGGCTGGTCGGTGGTCGGCATGACCGGCCACCCCGAGGCGGTGCTGGCCCGTGAACTCGGGCTCTGCTACACCTCGGTGGCCCTGGTCACGGACCTCGACGCAGGGGTGGAGAGCGGGGAGGGCGTCACCCACGCCGAGGTGCTGAAGGTCTTCGCCCGCAACGTCGACCGGCTGCGCACCGTGCTGTTCAAGGCACTGGAGCGGCTGCCGGCGGTGCGCGAGTGCCCCTGCGGTCACGCCCTGGACGGTCTCACGACGGGTCTTCCCGGGGTGACCGGCGCCTGACGGCCCGGTCCCGGTGTCTGGCGGCCCGGTTCCGGCGCCCGGCGGCCCGGTCCCGGTGCCGCCACCGTCCGGCGAGCGCGACCAGCAGCGCGACACCGGCGGTGGCGGCCAGCACCAGCAGCCAGTTGCGCAGGTAGGGCAGTGGCAGCACCGACGGGTTGCCGTGGTCGTCGTCGGCGCGCAGGACGGCCGGCAGGCCGACGGCGGTGACGGCCGCCGCGACGACCAGCCAGCCGCGCAGCACGGGCCCGCGCACCAGGGACGAGCCGAGCAGGCACACCAGCGGCACCCACAGCCCGTCGTGGATCACCAGCCCGCCGAACGCCCAGACCAGGACCTCCACCGGGTCGGTGATGTACGGGTCGCCGAGCAGCCCGTACAGGCCGTAGCCGATCACGGCGAGGCCGGCGGCCAGGAGCAGAGCCCGGAGCCCGGCGGTCATGCGATCACCTCGATGCGCGTGACCCACTTGGTCTGCAGGACGCCGGGCCGGTTCGGCGCGATGACGCGGGCGGGGAATCCGTGGTCCGCTGCCAGGACTTCGCCGTTGACCCGCAGGGCGAGCAGGCTGAGCGGATCGTCGACGTACGGTGCGGGCATCTCCATCACCCGGTACGGCCCCTCGGCCTCCAGCGAGGTGACCCGTACCGCCGAGCCGGGCGGGGCTCCGGCCCGCCGCACCAGTTCGGAGAGCCGGACCCCCGTCCACCGGGCCACGGCGCTCCAGCCCTCCACGCAGGAGATGGGCAACTCGACCGAGTGCTGCGGGAGTTCGGCGAGTTCGGGGAGGGTGAGCTGGTACGGCCGGGGCCCGTCCACCCGGAGCCGCCAGTCGGCGGGCACCGTGACCGTTCCGGCCTGGGCGGCGGTGCGGTTCACCGGCAGGCCCTGGGGACCGAGGTCGGGGCGGCGCGGGGCCAGCAGGTCCACGGCGCGCAGCCAGGGCACGCTCTGTCCCGCGGTGACGAGGGTGACGGCACCGACGGCGGCGGTGGTCGTCGTGAGGAACGCGCGGCGCTGCGCCAGGACCGGAGCGGCCCGGCGCCACCAGTGCGCGCCGATGAGCGGCGCCTTGACGGCCAGGTGGACCAGCAGTCCGCCGGTGGCCAGCCAGCCCAGCCAGAAGTGGGTCTGCCGGAACGGGAACGGCCACGGGTACCACTGAAGGGTGTTCAGCAGGCCGGTGAACAGCTCCAGCAGGACGGCCGCCACGAGGAGTGCGATGCCGAGCCGCTCCAGGGCGTGCAGCACGCTGCGCGCCGGCGGCCACTCGAACAGCCGGGGGTAGACCGCCCAGAGCTTCGCGCCGGCCAGCGGGATCGCGGCCAGGCCGCTGATCACGTGCAGGCCCTGGGTGACCCGGTAGCCGTTCACCGGCCGTGCGGGCAGGTGCGGTGCGAGCCAGCCGGGCGGGTCCTGGAGCAGATGGCTGGTCAGGCCGGTCAGAAAGCAGACCAGGAGGGCCGCGCCCAGCCAGCGGCCGATGACGACCACGGTCCGCGGCTCGTGCAGGGCTGAGGTGAAAGCCCCCTGCCGGAACGGCCCGCGACGCAGGAACGCCGGGGGAGCGGGCAGCGGCGGGTCGTGGCGGCGGCGGGGGGCGGGAGCGCCGGAGTCGGCGGGTTCGGTTTCCATCCGCCCATCGAAGCGCCTCGGCACGTCCCGCCGGAGCTCCGACGTGCTTACGGATTCCGAACGGCGGCCTCGCCGGCGGGGCCGGGGAGGCGGGCCGGTGGGAGGGTGGGCGGCGTGACCTCCCGTACCGTCCTGCCCTGCCTCCTCGCTCTCGCCGCCCTGGTGACCGCCCTCGCGTTGACCGTCGCCCGCGCCGGTGCCCTCCCGCTCCCCGGCTGGTACGTCCTCGACGCCGCCCTCTTCGTCGTCGCGGTGCTGCTGCTGCGCGAGGTGCCCGGCGGGCAGGTCGTGCCGCTGGTCCTGGCCGGCTCCGCCGCCGTGGCCGCCGTCGGGCTGCTCGCCCCGCCGCGCACCAGCGACGACGCCTACCGTTACGTCTGGGACGGTCGGGTGCAGGCGGCCGGGATCTCGCCGTACGCCCACACCCCGGACGATCCGGCGCTGGCGCGGTTGCGCGATCCGGGACTCTTCCCGGTGGGAGACGGGTGCGCGGGCTGGGACGAGCGACTCACCACGGCAGGGGACTGCACCCGGATCAACCGGCCGGCCGTGCACACCGTCTACCCGCCGGTGGCGCAGGCGTGGTTCGTCGCGGTGCTTCCGTTCGGCGGCGGGATCCGCGGGGTACAGGCCGGCGGGGCGGTACTGGCGGTGGCGACCACCGGACTCCTGCTGACGGTGGGCCGGGAGAAGTGGCGGGCCGCGCTGTGGGGGTGGTTCCCGGGCGTGACGGTGTGGGCCGTCAACGACGCGCACGTGGACACGCTCGGTGTGCTGCTCACGGTCGCCGGGCTGGGCTGCGCGGTGCGGGCCCGAGAGGTGCGGGGCCGAGCCGTCCGCGGCGGGCTCCTCCTGGGCGGCGCGGTCGCGGCCAAGCTGCTGCCGGCCCTCGCCCTCCCGGGTGCGTTGTCGGGTCTGCTCGCCCGGCGTCCGACCCGCAACGACGTCCTGCTCCTCGGATCCGCGCTCGGTGCCTTCGCGCTGTCCTACCTGCCGTACGTGGTGGCCTCGGGCACCTCCGTCCTGGGCTACCTGCCGGGCTACCTGCGGGAGGAGGGCTACGAGCAGGGGCACATCGACCGGTTCGGACTGCTGCGGCTGGTGCTGCCCGACCGCCTCCTGCCCTGGGCGGCGGCCGTGGTCCTCGCGGTGGTGGTGGTCGGGGTCCTGCGCCGGGGCGACCCGAGCCGGCCGTGGGCCGGGGCGCTGCTGGTGACGGGCACGGCGCTGCTGCTCGTCGCGCCCTCCTACCCGTGGTACGGGCTGCTCGTGGTCGCCATGGTCGCACTCGACGGCCGCTGGGAGTGGCTGGCCGTCCCGGCCGCGGGGCAGGCGCTCTACCTGACGGGAGGCCAGGAGGCGCAGCAGCTCTCGTACGGAACGGCGCTGTGCGTCGTCCTCCTGGTCCCGCTGCTGCGCCGGCGCCGCACGGGACGGGCGGCCGTGGCGGTGGGCGCCGAGGAGTGACGGAAATACGCCTCGTCAGCGGGGACGGGCCGCCTTCCGGAAGGCGAGGAAGTGCCGGCCGTGCGAGGACCAGCGCTCGGTCTCGACGAGCCCGGCTCGGTCGGCGCGCCGGGCGGTGGCCGTCGCACCACAGCGGGCCCAGGCGAACGGCGGCCCGACCCGCCCGTCGGCGCCCTCGACCCGAACGGTGATCCGTTCGTCGACCTCCGCCGGCTCCACCTCGACCAGCAGTACGGCACCCGGAGCGAGGATCTCGGCGCTGCGGCCCAGCAGCAGCCCCGGGTCGCCGCCGATGCCGAGGTTGCCGTCGGCGAGCAGCGCGCCACCCCAGCGGCCCTCCGCGGGAAGCCGGTCGAACACCGACCGGCGCAGGGCCGGCCCGCCGAGGCTCCTGGTCCGGGCCACCGCGGCTCCGGTGACGTCGACACCCAGCGCCGGCACGCCCAGGCCCAGCAGGGCCGCGACCAGGCGGCCGGGGCCGCAGCCGAGGTCCACCACCGGCGCGGCCAGCCGGGTGCAGCGCAGCAGCAGCCCGTGATCCGCTCCGGCGGCCGGTGCGCACCAGCGTTCGACGTCGAGCGGGATCCGGCGGCCGTCCTCGCCCCGCAGCCACAACGGGCCCCGGCCGGCGCGGACGGCCTCGGCGAACGGGTCGTCCACCCACGCCTCCGACGCGACGGTCACTCCGCCACCTCCCGGGCGGTCCCGATCGATCGGAGGCAGGCCGCGAACCTGCCGTCCGGAGCCTCTGCGGCGACGTGACGCGCATCCCGGATGGTGTCCACGTCGGTGACCACCGGGAGGTGGCTGATCGTCAGATCCTCCGCCGCCAGCCGGTCGAGCAGGGCCCGTCCGGTGTCCGGCGTGGACATCGGCACGCCCAGGAGCAGCCGCCGGGCCAGCCGCTCGGTGGGCCTGGCCAGCCCGAGCGCCCAGAACCCGCCGTCGCCGGCCGGGCCGTACCAGGCGTCGACGCCGGTGCGCCGGGCGGGTGACAGGGACTCGGCGAGGAGGGCGGCGTCCAGCTGCGGGGTGTCCATGCCGACCAGCAGGGCGGGCGCGTCCGGGGCGAGGCCGGCGGCCGCCGCGAAGGCCGCCGCGAGCCGGGCGTCCAGTCCGCCGTCCGCCTGCGGCACGACCTGCCAGCCGGGTGGGAGCCAGGCGCCGACGGCGCCGTCCAGGACGAGCAGCCGCTGTCCGGCCGGCATCCGGGAGAGGGCGGTGAGGGTGTCGGTGAGGGCGGCCTCGGCCAGCGCCGCCGCCTGCTCGGGTGTGCAGGGCGGGGTGAGGCGGGTCTTGACCCGGCCCGGGACCGGCGATTTGGCGATCACCAGCAGGGTCGGGGCCGGTGCGGCCAGGACGGCCCGCATGTCGCGGACGGCCTGCCGGGTGCCGCGCACGGTTCCGGTGACCTTGGAGCGACCCGCGCGGGGCAGGTAGTCGACGGGCGTCTCGGCGATCCGCATCCCGGCCGCCGACGCGGCGAGCACCATCTCCAGGGGGTAGCCGGAGCGGCGGTCGCCCAGGCCCAGGGCCAGCAGCCGGTCACGGCGGGCGGCCCGCATCGGCCCGAGGTCGTGCAGCGGCGCTCCCGTCCTCGCCCGCAGCCGGCGCGCCAGGAACGCGTTGGCCAGGCGGGCGTGCGGCGGCCACGCCCCGGCGGTCGCGGGGCGGCGTCGGCCCAGCACCAGGTCCGCGGAGCCGGCGAGGACGGGAGCGGCGACCCGCGGCAGCTGGGCGGGATCCAGCGAGCCGTCGCAGTCCATGAAGCAGACGAGCTCGGCGGTGGCGGCGAGCAGCCCGGCGTGGCACGCGGCGCCGAAGCCGCGTCGCGGTTCCTCGACGACGGTCGCGCCCAGCGAGCGCGCCAGCTCGGCCGAGCCGTCGCGGGAGCCGTTGTCGACGACGATCGCCCGCCAGCCCGGGGGGACGCGCCGCAGCACCCAAGGCAGGGCCTCGGCCTCGTCCAGGCACGGCAGGATCAGATCGGCACCCGGCGACGGGGGAGTCGGAGAGGTCGCATCGGCACCCGGCAACGGGGGAGTCGGAGAGGTCACGTCGGCCACGCTAGGGGCGGGTGGGTCGGTGGCGGCCGAACCGCGCCCTTACGGAAGTCCTACGTCAGCTCGCCGGCGGAGGGACCGGCGTGCGGCCGGAGCCGCGATCTTACGGAACACGAACGTCGACCAGGGTGGGGCACCCCACGGCGGCCACGCCTCGTATCCTCGGCGACGTGAACGACAGCCCCGCCTCCGCCGGCCCACCGGACCCCGCCCGCATCCTGGTGATCGACGACGACCTCACCGTGGGCGAGGTCGTCGCCGGCTACCTCACCCGGGCCGGCCACCACGTCGACCGGGCCTGCGACGGCGACCGAGGCCTGGACCTGGCCCGCGCCCACCGGCCCGACCTCCTGGTCCTGGACCTCATGCTCCCCGGGATCGACGGGCTGGAGATCCTGCGCAGGCTGCGCGCGACCGAGGACGGCGCCGGCCTCCCGGTGATCATGCTCACTGCCAAGGGCGACGAGGCCGACCGCATCCTCGGCCTGGAACTGGGCGCCGACGACTACGTCACCAAGCCCTTCAGCCCGCGGGAACTCGTCCTGCGCGTCCAGTCCGTGCTGCGCCGCTCCCGCGCCGGGGCTTCCCCGGCGCCGTCTCCCGTGCGGATGGTGTCCGGGGACATCACGCTCGACCCGCGGGCCCGCCGAGCCGACCGCAGGGGGCGTGAACTCCTGCTCACCCTGCGGGAGTTCGACCTGCTCGCCTTCCTCCTCCGGAACCCCCGGACGGTCTTCACCCGGCAGGAGCTGATGCAGCGGGTCTGGGGCTGGGACTTCGGCGACCTGTCCACCGTCACCGTCCACGTCCGCCGGCTGCGCGAGAAGGTCGAGGACGATCCCGCCGCACCGACACTGATCACCACGGTCTGGGGCGTCGGATACCGCTACGACCCCATGGCCGACAAGACGGACAAGGCTGACCAGACGGACGAGACGGACGGCCCGGCGTGAAGGACCTGCTGCTGATCGCCCTGTTCGCGGGGCTCGGCGCCACCGGCGCCGGCCTGCTCGGCTGGCTGGCCGTGCGGCTGCTGCGCCGGCGCTCGGTGGCGCTCTCGCTCTTCTGCGTGGCCGTCGTCACCGTCCTCGCCGTCACCTCCGGGACGTTCGCCGTCGCCCAGGCGATGTTCCTGTCCGGGCACGACCTTGGGGTGGTGATAACCGTCCTCGGCATGGCGTCCGTGGTCTCGCTGCTCACGGCCGCGCTGCTCGGACGCCAGGTGGTGGCGGGCAGCCGCGCCCTGACCGCGGCCGCCCGCACGGTCGGGAGCGACGCCGGCTTCACCGCGCCGGACCACCCGCTCGGGCTCGAACTGGCCCAGCTCAGTGAGGAACTCGCCGCGACCAGCGCCCGGCTCGCCGAGTCCCGGGCCCGGGCACGGGCGCTGGACGCCTCGCGGCGCGAGCTGATCGCCTGGATCTCCCACGACCTGCGTACCCCGCTCGCCGGGCTGCGCGCCATGGCCGAAGCCCTGGAGGACGGAGTGGCCGACGAGCCGGAGCAGTACCTCACGCGGATCCGCACCGAGGTGGAGCGGCTCACCGGGATGGTCGACGACCTCTTCGAACTCTCCCGCATCCAGGCCGGCGCGCTGTCCCTGTCGGTGTCCCGGGTGTCCGTCTACGACCTGGTCGACGACGCACTGGCCGGCGCCCACCCCCTGGCCCGCCGGCGCGGCGTCCGGCTGGAGGGCCGCCAGGTCGCCGCCGAGCCGGTCGAGGTGGACAGCCGCGAGATCACCCGGGTGCTGGGCAACCTCCTCGTCAACGCGATCCGCTCGACGCCCGAGGACGGCGTCGTGGCGGTCTCGGCCCGCCGGGAGGTGGACGAGGTCGTCCTCTCGGTCACCGACGGCTGCGGAGGAATCCCGGAACAGGACCTCTCCCGCGTGTTCGAGACCGGCTGGCGCGGCAGCGCCGCCCGGACGCCACGGCGCGATCCCGGAGAGGGCGGGGACAGCGGGGCCGGGCTCGGCCTGGCCATCGTCCGCGGCATCGTCGAGGCCCACTCCGGCCGGGCCAGGGTGCACAACGTCGCCGGAGGCTGCTGCTTCGAGATCGCGCTCCCGGCGGCGCCCGGGTAGTCAGGTCCGCAGGGCCGCGGCGGCGAACTCGGCCATCCCCGCACGGAACGGCACCCGGGCTCGCCAGCCCAGCTCCGCCCGCAGCCGGGAGGAGTCGGCGGTGATGTGCCGGACGTCCCCGAGCCGGTACTCGCCGGTCACCACCGGCGCCGGTCCGCCGTGGGCGTCGGCCAGCGCCTCGGCCATCTCGCCGATGGTGCGCACCTCCCCACTGCCCACGTTGTACGCCCGGGCGCGGCCCGGCAGCCCGCCGCGGACGTCCTCCAGGGCGGCGAGGTTCGCCGCCGCGACGTCGTCGACGTGGACGAAGTCCCGGCGCTGGCCGCCGTCCTCGAACACCCGGGGAGCCTCACCACGGGCGAGCGCGGAGCGGAACAGCGAGGCCACCCCGGCGTACGGGGTGTCGCGCGGCATGCCCGGGCCGTAGACGTTGTGGTAGCGCAGCGTCCGGACGGATCCGCCGCAGGCGCGGGCCCAGGCGGCGGCCAGGTGCTCCTGGGCGAGCTTGGTCGCGGCGTACACGTTACGGGGATCACCCGGTGCGTCCTCCGCCACCAGGCCCGGCCGGAGCGGGGCCCCGCACGCCGGGCACGGCGGCTCGAACCGGCCCGCGTCGAGATCCTCCGGGCGCCGTGGACCGGGCGCCACGGTCCCGTGCTCCGGACACGCGTACCGGCCCTCGCCGTAGACCACCATCGATCCGGCCAGGACCAGGTTCCGCACTCCCGCGCGCGCCATCGCGGACAGGAGCACCGCCGTGCCGAGGTCGTTGCAGCCGGCGTACGCGGGTGCGTCGTCGAGGTCGAGCCCGAGACCGACCATCGCCGCCTGGTGGCAGACCGCGTCCACCCCGGCCAGGGCGCGCTCCACCGCTGCCGCGTCCCGTACGTCGCCGTGCCGGAAGTCGACGCCGGCCGGCAGGCCGGGAGCCGACCCCGAAGGGTGGACGGCGGGCAGCAGTGCGTCCAGCACCCGGACCTCGTGGCCCGTGGCGACCAGAGCGCGCACGACCGTCGAACCGATGAACCCGGCGCCGCCGGTGACCAGAATCCTCATGACCTGGGACGCTACCGGGCGATCTGCCCGCCGGGCCGTCGCGACGGGACGGTGTCAGCGATCCGTAAGGCCTGGCGTCCGAGACCGCGGAACGGATCGCCGCGTGGCGTTCCCCGACGAGTACGTGGAAATGGGATGGAAATCGCACGGGTGATCGATAAGCTTCCCGCCGATCAAGCTGACAGGCAACGCGGCTGACGATCCGTCCGGTCCATCCGCCGTCGGCACGAACCTGAGGACTACTGATGAGCGACCCGATCATCGTCGTAGGTGCGGGCCCGGTGGGGCTGACCGCTGCGTTGGAGCTGGCCAGGCGGAGGGTGCCGGTGCGGATCGTGGACCGGCTGGCGGAGCCCACCACGGAATCGCGCGCCATCATCGTGCACGCCCGCAGCCTGGAGATGTTCGAGCGGCTGGGCCTGGTGGACGTGCTGATCCGGGCCGGCGTCCGGACCACCGGGATGGAGATGCACGCGGACGGCGAGGTGGTCGCCCGGATCGCACTCGACCTGGTGGACAGCCCGTTCCCGTACTCGGTGACCATCGCGCAGACCGAGACCGAGCGCATCCTCACCAAGGCGCTCGCCGAGCACGGCGTCACCGTCGAGCGCGAGGTGACCCTGACCGGTCTCACGCAGGACGAGCACGGTGTCCAGGTGGTGCTGGAGCACGCCGACGGGCGCCAGGAGACGGCCGGCACCGGCTGGCTGGTGGGCGCCGACGGCGGGCACAGCCAGGCACGCAAACTGGTCGGCAGTGCCCTGGCCGGGAAGTTCAAGGGCGAGAAGTTCCTGATGGGCGACGTGAACGCCGACCACGACCTCGACCCGCACAGCATGTACACCTTCTTCTCGCCGCACGACGGCCCGCTGCTGGTCTTCCCCATGGAGGGCGACCGGCTGCGACTGATCGCGAACATCCCCACGGACGAGGAGCGCACCGCCACCCAGGAGTGGCTGCAGCAAGTGGTGGACGAGCGCGCCGAGCGCCCGATCCGCATCCGCGACTCCCGCTGGCTCACCGTTTTCGAAGTGCACCACGCCCAGGTGCCCGAGTACCGGGTCGGCCGGGTCCTGCTGGTCGGCGACGCGGCGCACGTACACAGCCCGGCCGGCGGCCAGGGCATGAACACCGGCATCCAGGACGCCCACAACCTCGCCTGGAAGCTCGCCCTCGTCAGCACCGGCCAGGCCGGCCCGGCCCTGCTGGACAGCTACCACGCGGAGCGCCACCCGGTCGGAGCCCAGGTGATCCAGTTCGCCGGCACGCTCACCCGGGTCGCCACCCTCGCCAACCCGATCGCGCAGAAGCTGCGCAACAAGGGGATGCACCTGCTCACCGGCCTCGCCCCGGTCCGCCAGGCGATGGCCGACCGCACCGAGGAGACCGCGGTCGCGTACCGGAAGAGCCCGATCGTCGTCCGGGGCCGGGGCAGCGGCGAACTGCACGCCGGCGACCACCTCCCCGCGGCCGGCCCGGAGCTGCGCGCGGCGCTCGCCGAAGCGCACGCGCACGTACTGCTCACCGTGGCGGTCAACGGCTCGGCACCCGCACCGGTGAGCGGCGTGACGGTGCGTCAACTGCTGGTCGGTGCCGCCGCCACCGCCGCGACGGGCTACGACGCCGTGTTCCAGGACCCCGACGGCCACACGGCCGCCCGCTACGGCCTGCCGAACGGCGGCCGGATCATGGTCCGCCCGGACGGCTACGTCGCCGCGATCGCCCCGCTGGACGACGACGCGCCGCTGCACGCCTACCAGGCGCTGCTGCAGGCGTAGCGCCACGGCCGGGCCCGGGACGGCGGACGCGCGTACGAGCCGCCGGGGCGGAGGTGCCCCCGGCGGCTCGTACGGTGGTCGTGGCGGTGGGGTCAGGCCGTGGGCCGGGCCTCGGGGAGCGAGGGGATGTCGGCGACGCTGTCCAGCACGTAGGTGTGCGGGTGTCCCTCGAAGTCGCCGAGGGTGAGCTCCCCGGTCAGCACGCCGATGACCACGCCGGCCCCGGCGTTGGCGCCGGCCTCGACGTCCACGACGGTGTCGCCGGCGGCCAGCACCCGGCGGGTGTCGATGACCCCGGTCTTCTCCATCGCCCGGTGGATCATGTGCGGCGCCGGGCGCCCGCGCGGGACCTCGTCCGAGGTGACGACCGCGTCGAGGTTGCCGCCCTCGCCGACCGACCAGCCGAGCGACTCCAGCAGCGGGTACGCCACGTCGTCGCTGAAGCCGGTGGTCAGGGCCACCTTGATGCCGCGTCGGCGCAGCTCGGCCAGGGTGGCCTCGACGCCGGGGATGGCCTGCGGGGGAGTGGCCCGGTAGGCCTCGCGCAGGAACGCCGCGAAGGCCGCGTAGCCGTCCTCGACGAGCTCGGGGGTCGGGGTGCCACCGCCGAGACGGACCAGGGCGGCGATGGCCTCGCGCTTGTCGGTGCCCATCCAGGTCTGCAGGTCGGCCTCGGAGACGGCCACGCCGGTCCGTTCGACGGCGGTGCGCAGCGCCCGGTAGACGGCACCGGCCTCGTTGATGGTGGTACCGGCCATGTCCAGGGCAGCGAGCTCGATCACGGTGTCAGTCCTCTTCGGTGCGGTAGCGGCCGATGACGGTACGGCCTTCGACGGTGTTCTCGATGGTGAAGGTGGCCATGGCGGGCAGGTAGCGGTCGTCGGCGTCCTCCAGCGGCACGCCCCGGCTCGACGTCGTGAGCCGCCGCACGCGCAGCAGCGGGTCGCCGACGGCGACCCGGAGGAGTTCGGCGTCGTGCGGCTCGGCGGCGACGGCGTCGATGGTGTGCCGGGCGTGGTGCAGGTCGACGTCGCGGCGCAGCAGTTCCTCGTAGACGGACCCGGTGTCCGGGTCGAAGTCGAAGAGGATGCGGCCGACCTCGTGGACGAAGGTGGAGCGCTCCAGCATGGCCGGGACGTCGTCCAGCAGCCGCAGCCGGACGAGTTCGACGACCGGCGCGCCCTCGGCGAGGCCGAGCCGGGCCGCCGCCTCCGGGGACGCACGGCGGCGGGCCACCTCGACGGTCGTCTGCCCGGGCTCGCGGCCGATGCTGCGGGCCCACTGGGTGAAGGACAGGAAGGTGCCGAACGGCTGGGAGGGCGCCGTGCGGCGGGCGACGGGCGGCTTCCCGCGTCCGCCGGTCAGGCTGCCCTCGTGGCGCAGCATGGCGAGGGCTTGGCGGACCGGGCCGCGGGAGGTGCCGAACTCGGCGCAGAGCTGCGACTCGCTGGGCACCGGTCGGCCCTCGGGCCACTCGCCGGACTCGATGCGGCGCTGGAACTCGGCGCCGAGTCGTTGGTGGAGAGGGGGGTCCTCACTTGTCTTCACAAGTCGACTATGACACTCGGCGGCGGGACTTCTCAAGGTGGGCCCATCTGGGCGTTTCCCAGGTCAACCGTTCCCCTCCGGTGTTCGTCGACCGGATGAACGGACGGTAACTTGTATAGACACCTCTTGACGTTGGGGTCGCCGAGCCCGGAATCTGGAGCCATGAGCAGCAGCACAGCACCCACACCCGCCTCCGCCGCCTCCCGTCCGCGCACGCCCGGCACACCCGGCCGCAGCGACGTGGTCATCGTCGGCGCCGGCATCATCGGCCTCGCCCACGCCTTCGAGGCACTGAGCAGCGGGCTGTCCGTCACCGTCGTCGACCGCGACCGGCAGCCCGTCGGCGCCTCGGTCCGCAACTTCGGCCACTGCTGCATCAGCGCCCAGGACGGCGACCTGCTCGCCCTCGCCCAGCGCTCCCGGCCAGGCTGGCTGCGCGCCGCCGAGGCCGCCGGGATCTGGGCCGCGGAGGCCGGCACCCTGGTGGTGGCCCGGTCGGCGACCGAGGCGGCCGTGCTGGAGGAACTGCGCGCCGAGCGCGGCGGCGACGCCGTCGAACTGCGCACCGCCGCACAGACGGCGTCGCTGCTCGGGCGCGCGGACGGCGACGCGGGCGACCTGGCCGGCGGCGCGCTCCTGCCCGCCGACCTGCGGGTGAACCCGCGCGAGGCGGCGCCCGGCCTGGCCCGCTGGGTGGCCGAACAGCCGCGCGGCCGGGTCCTGTGGGGCACCGCCGTCACCGGCGTCGAACCAGGGACGGTCCACACCACACGCGGCCCGGTCCACGGCGACCGGATCCTGATCTGCGTCGGCCACGACCTGGACTACCTGTTCCCCGACATCGCCGAGGACCACGAGATCCAGCGCTGCCGCCTCACCATGGCGCGGGCCGCCGCCCCGGCCGGCTTCCGCACCGACTCCGCGGTGCTGACGGCCACGTCGATGCTCCGCTACGACGCCTTCACCACCCGCGCGTCCGCCGCCCGGCTGCGGGAGGAGGTCCAGGGGCACAGCGCCGAACTGCTCGAGATCGGTGCCAACGTGATGTTCGCCCGCCTCCCGGACGGCACGGTGCTGCTCGGCGACTCGCACCACTACGACGCCACCACCCCGCCGTTCATCGACGAGCACACCCACGAACTGCTGACCGGCGCGGTCGCCCGGGTCCTGGGCGTGGAACGTCTGCGGATCCTCGAACGCTGGCAGGGCGTCTACGCCAGCAGCCCCCGCGGCCCCCTGCTGGTGCGCGACCTGGCACTGGGAGTCCGCGCCATCTCGGTCACCTCGGGCATCGGGATGACCCTGTCCTTCGGCCTCGCGGCCGCCACCTTCGACGGCACCCTCGCCGCGACGGCCTGATCCACCCGACGTCCGTGGGACCGGACCCGGAGAACCGGGTCCGGTCACGCCTCGCCGCGTACCACGTCCGTGTCCACTGACGCCCGTCGCGAGTCACGCGTCGCCTGTTCGGCGGACGCCTCGTTGGCCGGCCGGGGTGCTTTCGTGGATGTCAGAAGGCGGAGTTGGCGAACCAGTGGGCCAGCAGCGCGTCGTCGCCGGACACGTCGACGCGGTCGGCGCTGCGGTCGAGCCGGCCGTAGAGCATGAGCAGCAGGTCGGCGGCGGTGGCCCGGACGGTGGCGTCGGCGGTCGCGTCCGCGGCAGCCGGGTCCGCGGCCTCCGGGGCGAGGGCGAAGCCGTCGGGGCGCAGCCGGACCAGCCAGTCGCCCTCGCCGTCGGTGCTGGCGAAGCGGACGGTCCGGTCGTCGGCGCGCAGCTCGGCGGTCTTGGGCGCGAAGATCGCGGCGAAGGGCAGGTTGGTGAGGAACTCGGCCACGCCGTCGGCGGCGAGGGCCGGGTCGATGTCCGGGGTGAGGCCGAGCGCGAGTTCGGCGTCGACGCGGTGGACGAGGGTCTCGAACAGCATCCGGCGGACCCAGAACCGGGCGTGCTGGTCGGCGCCCCAGGCCCACATCGGCGCGTCGAGGTCGGTCTCGGCGAACGCCTGGGCGGCCTGCTCGGCGGCCTCGGCCAGCCAGGCCGGGTAGTCCTCCGCCCGTTCGGGCAGCTGCAGGTCGACGTCGCGGCTGCGCGGCGGCTCCTGGATCCGCTGCCGGAGCAGGACGGTGAACCAGCGCTGCACGCTGCCGGCGTGGCGGACGAGGTCGGCGAGGGTCCAGCCGGGGCAGCTGGGCACCGGGAGCGACGGGTCGGCGTGCCGGACGGCGGCGACGAAGCGGGTGGTCTCGGCGCTGACGGCCGTGCTGTGGTCGTGCGGGGTCATGAACGTGTCTCCGGGGAGTGCGGGCCTCGCGGCGCCTTGGGAGGGCTTGCGCGCCCCAATGGTTCATCGCATGAAATAACGGTGGCGACGCTAGGCCTGAAAGGTTGAGCTTGTCAAGCATCCCCGGGGTCGAGTGCCGCCAGCAGTTCCGGGCCCGACCACCGCCGCGCGCCGCCCGGACCGGCCCGCTCGGCCTCGCGGACCAGCGCGGCCAGCCGGGCGTTGGCCGGTGCCGCCAGGCCGTTCCGCGCGGCGAGCGCGATCACCTCGCCCTGCAGTGAATCGATCTCGGTCGGACGGCCGCGCTGCAGGTCCTCCCACATGGACGAGCGGGCCCGGGCGTCGATCCGCAGACTGGCGGCGGCCACCCGCCGGAAGAGCGCGTCGGGCAGCCCGAGCACCCGGGGCATCCAGCGCGGTGGCACCGGGCCGAGCCGGGCGGGCGTGATCCCGGCCGCCCGGAACGCGGCGAGCGCCTCCCGCTGGCACCGGGCCAGGCAGGCGCGGTACGCCCGGGCGCCGAGCTCCTCGCGCAGCGGCAGTCCGGACAGGGCGTTCACCGCGTTGTTCAGGTTCATCAGCAGCTTCGTGGCCTGCACGGCGGGCATGTCCGCGCGCAGCGCCAGACTCAGCCCGCCGGCCCGGGCCGCCGCTGCGAACCGGTGGGCCGCCGGGGCGTCCTCGACCATGAGCGCACCCCCGCTGCCCTGGTGGACGGCGGCCGGACCGCTGCGCAGCACGTTGTACGGGACCATCCCGGCGAGCACCCGGTGGCCCGGCAGCTCCGCCCGCAGCTCCTCGGGGTTGTGCAGGCCGTTCTGGAAGCTGATCACGACCGCGTGGGCGGCCAGCCGCCCGGCCAGCTCGCGCGCCGCCGCGCGGGTGTCGGCGGACTTGACGGTCACCAGCACGTAGTCCGCCGTCGCGGCGGCGGCCGCGTCGGTGGCGACGGTCAGCTCGCGCACCTCCCGCCGTGCGTGGCCGGGGCCGGTCAGCGTCAGCCCGTCCCGTTCGACGGCGGCCATCGCGGCCGGCCGGCCGATCAGCGTGACGTTTGCCGCGCCGGCCAGCATGCCCCCGAGGTGGCAGCCGATGCTGCCGGCGCCGAAGACCGCGATCCGTGGTTCCTTGCTCACTCGTAGCGTCCTTCTGGCAGCCGGCGGTTCGGGGGATGGGAGACGGGTTCGGGGGATGGGAGACGGGGGCGAGGCGGGGTCAGTCGACCAGGTCCGGGTCGGTCGCGCCGATCTGCTCGAAGAGCGGCTGCGCCTGGAACCAGCCGGCCAGGTGGCTGCCGATCTGCCCGCGGGTGATCAGCGCCGTCTCCCGGTCGATGTGCTTGGGCGTCCCGGCCGCCATGGCGAGCAGCTGGGCCTGGCAGGAGCGTTCCATCGTGACGAACCACCAGACCGCCTCGGCGACCGACCGGCCGACCGTCAGCAGTCCGTGGTTCTGCAGGATCACCGCCTTGTGCGCGCCGAGCGCGGCCGCGATCCGCTTGCCCTCGTCGACCTCGTTCACCACACCGCGGTAGTCGCTGTACAGCCCGTGGTCCTCGAAGAACGCGCAGGCGTCCTGGGTGAGCGGGTCGAGCGTGATGCCGAGGCTGGAGAAGGCCTTCCCGTGCAGCGAGTGCGCGTGGGCGGCCGCGATCGCGTCCGGGCGGGCCGCGTGCACCTGGGAGTGGATCACGAACGCGGCGCGGTTCACCGGCCGGTTGCCGTGCAGCAGGGTGCCCTCGTGGTCGACGAGGATCAGGTCCGAGGCCTTGATCATGCCGAAGGGCATCCCGAACGGGTTCACCCAGAAGCGGTCGGGGTGCTCCGGGTCGCGCACGGTGATGTGCCCGGCCACCCCCTCGGAGAAGCCGAACCGGCCGAACAGCCGGAAGCCGGCGGCGAGTTGTTCCTTGCGGTAGCGGCGCTCGTCCGCCACCGAATCGAAGCTCGGCGGCAGCGGCAGGGTGACTCCGGCGGGCAGCGGTCCGACGGCGGCGGCGAGCGCGGCGGGCAGCGGGTTGCCCGCGCCGGAAGGCGGTGGGGTGCTCATGGCCCAGAAGATACAATGATGTATCCGATACGCCAATGGATCCGATGAAGCCGACCGGTCTGATGGAACTGACAGATCTGCCGGAACCGCTGGATCCGACCGGCCGCCATCCGACCGAACCGGGACGCCACCGATGCCCAAGGGTGAGACCAAGCGACGCCCGCGCACCCGTGCGGCACTGCTCCAGGCCGCACTGGAGACCTTCGCCGCGCACGGGTTCCGCGCCGCCACCATCGAGCAGATCTGTGAGCGGGCCGGCTACACCCGAGGCGCGTTCTACTCCAACTTCAGCAGCAAGGAGGAACTGTTCCTCGCGCTGTTCGACGCGCACAGCGACCGGATCGTCCGGCGGATGACCGAACTGGTCGACTCCATCACCACCGAGGACCTCACCGTGCAGGCCCTGGTCGACGTCCTCTGCGAGGTCGAACCGGCCGAACGCGACTGGTACCTGGTCACCACCGAGTTCACCCTGCACGCCATCCGCGACCCCCAGGCCGCCTGGGTGCTCGCCCAGCACGACGCCCGGCTGCGCGCCCAACTCGCCCGTGCCCTCACCGACCACCTGGCCCGGGCCGGACGCACCCTCACCGCGGACCCCGACGAAGTCGCCCGCCTGCTGATCGCGATCCGCGAGGGCGGCCTGGCGCAGAGCTACGTCGAACCCGAGCGGCTGCCACCGGGCAGGCTCGAACAGCGCTTCCTGGCACCCCTGTTGACGGCGCTGACCGCGGATTCCGGAACGTCCTGACGTTCTCACAGGCGCCCCACGTCCGTACGGGCGACAGCAGGAGCCGGGTCAGGCGATCCGGCGGGCGCGTACGGCGCCGCGGCCGATGGCGTGGAGGCGGGCGGTGTCCGGGCCGGGTGGCAGCAGGGGTTCGAGTGCCCGCCAGGCGTCGGCGCACAGCCGGTCGGCGTCGCGTTCGCTCGCATCGACGGCGCCGCACGCCAGCAGGGTGTGGCGGGCTTCGTGGATGTCGGCTTCGGCCGCGTCGCCGTCGCGGATCGTGGTCCACAGGGCCTCGGCGGTGGGGCGGGGGAGCAGGGTGACGGCGTGGGCCAGTGGCAGGGTCACCTTGGCGTTGCGCAGGTCCTCGGCGACGTGCTTCGTGAGGGTGCCGTCCTCGCCCGTGACGCCGCGCAGGTCGGCGACGTCGTCGGCGATCTGGTAGGCGGTGCCGATCGCGGACCCCCAGTCCAGCAGTGCCCGGTTCAGGGCCGGGCCGACGTCGGCGGCGATCGCGGCGATCTGGCAGCACGCCCCCACCAGGGCACCGGACTTCAGCCGGTGGGTGGCGAGCACCAGCTCCAGCAGCGGGCCGTTGTCGCCGGCGGCCAGGGCCCGGTCCAGCTCGGGGTGGTGGCCCTGGATGTCGAGGGCCTGTCCGGCGTGGGCCGCCCGCAGGGCCGCGAGCAGGGCTTCGCGCATCCGGCCCTGCAGCGCCGGGTCGTCGGCGGCGCACAGGCCGATGGCCCGGTCGAAGGCGAAGTAGGCGCAGGTGCCCGCGTTCAGGGCGGCGGGCAGGCCGTACACCGCGTGTGCGGCCGGTTTGGCGCGGCGCATCGTCGATCCGTCCTGGATGTCGTCGACGACCAGGGAGCCGGTGTGGGCGAGTTCCAGGGCGGCCGCGAGGACGCCGAAGCGGTCGCCGTCGCCGCCGAGCAGGTCGACGACCCGCATCAGCAGGGTGGGACGCCACCGTTGCCCGCCCGCGTCCACCATGTGCCGCACGGGCTCGGCGAGGGCCTGGTGCAGGCGGCGGTCGAGGGCGTGCGCGGTGTCGGCCGACAGACCGCCGCCGTGCCCGTCCGGGAGCCACACGGCCAGTCCGCCGGGGGCGGGCGGGCAGAGCCGGTCCAGGTAGCGCTCGATCCCGCGGTCGGCCTCAGCAATCCGGTTCCCGGCGCACGCGCCGTCGCCGAACGGCCCGACGTCCTCGGCTGGTGCCATAACCATGCACTCACCATAGGGTTGGGCGCGGAGGAGGGGTAGACGCAACGCGGGCGGCCCGGGGAGGACTGAGCCGCGTCGAGGGCCGGGCCGCTCCCGGCCGTTCTCCGCGGTGGCCTCCACGGCGTACCTGCCGGATGTTCCACCGGTGTTCAAGCGCCCGCTCCTGACTGTGCCCCGTCATGGCCCTACGTTCCCTGGGGAACTGCGAGAAGGGGCTATGAACGAGACTCAACCGGCCGTACGCGCACGAGCTTTGACGAAGTGCTTCGGTGACGTCGTGGCGCTCGACGGGGTCGGCCTGGAGCTGGCGTCCGGCCGGATCCACGGGCTGGCCGGGCCGAACGGCGCGGGGAAGACGACGCTGCTCGGGCTGCTGCTCGGGCTGGCCGTCGCCGACGGCGGCGAGTTGGAGGTGCTGGGCCGGCCGGTCGGGCGGGTGTCGGCGGCGCCGCCCGGGGTGGCCGGGTTCGTGGACGGGCCCGGGCTGTACCCGTCGCTGACCGCGCGCAGGAACCTGGCCGCGCTGGCGGCGCTGCGCGGGCCGGGCACGGAGGCGGGGCGGATCGACGAGGTGCTGGCCGAGGTCGGGCTGACAGAGGTCGCCGACGACCGGGTCCGCGGGTTCTCGCTGGGGATGCGGCAGCGGCTCGGGCTGGCGGCGGCGCTGCTCACGGATCCGCGGCTGCTGGTGCTCGACGAGCCGTCCAACGGCCTGGACCCGGCGGGCAAGCAGCATGTGCACGGGGCGCTGCGGCGGCTCGCGGACGACGGGGTGACCGTCGTGCTGTCCGGTCATCGCATGGACGACCTCGAGGCGCTGTGCGACGAGGTCACGATCCTCGGGACCGGGCGGGTCCGCTACTCCGGCCCGCTGGGCGGGCTGGTGGCGGAGAGCCGCGCGTCGGACCACCGCCTGCTCACCTCCGATCCCGGGGCCGCGCGCCGGGTGGCCGCCGGGGTCGCGGGGGTGCGGGCGGTGACGGAGGCCGGGTCGCGGGGCGGGACGTCGGGCGGGGCCGGGGCGCTGGTGGTGCGCGCGTCGGGCCCGGCCGTCGAGGAGTTGGTGGCCGCGCTGGTGCGCGCCGGGGTGCGGGTGCGCGAGGTCGCGCCCGTGGTGCCGCCGTTGGAGGCCGCGTACCTCGCCCTGACCGGGCGGCAGGAGGAGGGGAAGCCGTGAGCACGGCCGTCGTGGGCGTCGGTGCCGTACCCGACGCGAGCCGGGTGCCGGTGCGCCGCGTGTACCGCTTCGAGCTGGTGAAGCTGGTCTCGCAGTGGCGGATCCGGTTGCTGATGCTGGCCTGTTGGATCGGGCCGGGGCTGTTCGTGGCCGCGGTGGCCCAGCAGGGGACGCTGCCGTCCGACACGCTGTTCGGCCGCTGGATGCACGCCACGGGCTGGGCCGGCCCGCTGGTCGTGCTGGGGTTCTCGGGTTCGTGGGCGCTGCCGCTGCTGACCTCGGTGGTGGCGGGTGACGTGTTCGCGGCCGAGGACCGGCTCGGGACCTGGCGGCACCTGCTGGTGACGGTCCGCTCGCCGCGGCGGATCTTCGCGGCGAAGGCGCTGGCGAGCACCACCGTCATCGTGCTGCTGCTGGCCGGGTTGGTGGCCTCGGGCACGGTCGGTGGCCTGGCGGCGGTCGGGAACGGTCCGCTGGTCGGCGTCGACGGGCACCCGCTGTCGCCGGCGGACGCGGCCGGGAGCGTGCTGCTGGCGTGGGGGTGCGCGCTGGCGCCCACGCTGGCGCTGGCCGCGCTCGGGCTGCTCGGCTCCGTACTGCTGGGGCGCTCGCCGATGGGACTGCTCGTCCCCGCGGTGGCGGCGGTCGCGATGCAGCTCGCGCAGATGCTGCCGCTGCCGGTGGCGCTGCGCCTGGCACTGCCCGGTTACGCCTTCGTGTCCTGGAACGGGCTGTTCGCCGGCCCCGTACGGCTCGACGAGCTGCTGGTCGCCGTCGCGGTCAGCCTGGTCTGGGCCGCGGTGGCGACCGGGGCGGCCTACCTGCTGTTCGTACGGCGGGACTTCACCACCGGCAGCGAGGACGGCGTGGGGCGCCGCGCGCTCGCCTTCGGAGTGCTGCCGCTGGCCGGGCTGCTCGCGCTGACCTTCGGGGCGGTCGCCGCGGCCACGCCCTCGACGGGCTCGGGGATCTCGCAGGCGAAGGTGCAGCGGTCGGTGGCCACCGTGTTCGCGCACCTGTACCGGCTGCAGACCGAGCAACTGCACCGCCCGGCCGTCACGGAGGAGCAGCTGCGGGTCACGACGGCGTGCGACCGCAGCGGCGGCCAGGTCGACCCGGAGGGGCCGGGCAACGACTGGCGCTGTGTCGTCACCTGGCACCTGCCCGGTACGGACGCGCCGGGGACGGCGATCTACCAGCTCGACGTGGCCTCGGACGGGCGGCTGATGGCCGACGGGGACGGGCCGAAGGACGTGAACGGCTACTTCCTGGTGCGGACCCCGTCCGGGGACGCGCCGAATCCGCTGTGGCAGTTCGACGGCCAGGTCGACCTGCTCTCCACCTGAACGAACCCGCCGATCGCACCGAACCCACCTAACCCAAGGAAGGGCTGACGCCATGCAGGTAACGCGTCGTCGACGTTCCCAGAAGGAGCACTTCGTCCTTCGCGGCCGCCGTGCGGGCCGCCGCGCCACACTCGTCACGGCCTGCGTCACGGCGGTGGCCGTGGCCACGGGCACGGCTTTCGCGACCACCCATCAGTTCGGCACGGACCAGGTCGGCCAGGTCACCGCCGACGGCCAGGTCATTTCCAGCGACCAGTACCTCGCCCCGTACGGCAGCCGGTCGGTGGTCGACGACGGCAAGCTGATGGGGTCCGCGATCAGCCCGGACGGCGGTCACCTGGCGGCCTCGGTCGCGGACGGCGACGCGGCGCTGGTCGTGGTGGACCTGAAGACCGGGAAGGTGCGGCAGCGCGTCGGCACCGCCGCGGTGGACGAACTGCGCATCCCCAGCGGTGCGGTCGGCCAGGAGTCCCCGGTGTACTCGCCGGACGGCAAGCAGCTGTGGCTGGGCCGGCTCGACGGCTACACCAGGTTCTCCGTGAACGCCGACGGAACCCTGGCCGCCCCGGTGGCTGTGCCGATCCCGGCCGAGGGCGACCAGCACGCGCTGGCGTCGGGGGCGGTCTTCTCGGCCGACGGCTCGACGGTGTACGCGGCGGTCAACGGGCAGAACCGGGTGGTCGCCATCGACGCGGCGAGCGGCGCGATCCGGCACAGCTGGACGGTGGGCAACGCCCCGCGCGGCATCGCGCGGGTCGGCCACCAGCTGTACGTGGCCAACGAGGGCGGGCGCGCGGCCACGGCCGACGACGACACGCTCAACTCCTACGGCACGCAGGTGCCGACCGATCCGGCGACCGGTGCCACGACCACCGGCACCGTCAGCGTGATCGACCTCGCGGACCCGGCCGCCGCCGTCCGGTCCATCGCCGTCGGCCTGCACCCGACGGCGGTGTACGCCAAGAACGGCGTCCTGTTCGTCACCGACACCGGAAGCGACGAGGTGTCGGTGATCGACACCGCGCACGGCAGGGTCGTCCAGACCGTCTCGACCAAGCCGTGGCCGGAGGCCTCGGTGGGCTACGAGCCGACCGCGGTGACGCTCACCGACGACGGGCGGCTGCTGGTCACCCTGGGCCGCGCCAACGCGGTGGCCGTCTACCGCCTCACCGGCGCGCAGGAGCCGGTCGGCTACGTCGGCCTGCTGCCGACGGACTACTTCCCGGCGGAGATCGCCACGGTCGGCTCGAAGGTGGTCGTCTCCAACACCCGTGGCATCGACGCGCGGCGGCCCGACAGCACCGGCGCGCACAAGACCCACGACACCACCTCCAGCCTGACCCAGTTCACCCTGCCCGGCGACCGGGAGATCCGCTCCCGGACCGCCGACGTCTTCCGGCAGAACGGCTGGACCAACGGCGCGGTCAGGACGGCGAACGGCCACAAGGCGAAGGCGGTGCCGGTCCCGAACCGGATCGGCGATCCCTCGCCGATCAAGCACGTCTTCCTGATCGTCAAGGAGAACCGGACCTACGACCAGCTCTTCGGCGACGTGGCGAAGGCCAACGGCGATCCGAAGCTGGCCCAGTTCGGCGCGAACGTGACGCCGAACCAGCACGCGCTGGCCGAGCAGTTCGGGCTCTACGACAACACCTACGACATCGGCACGAACTCCGCCGAGGGCCACAACTGGCTGATGCAGGCCGACAATCCGGAGTACACCGAGTCCTCGGCGGGCGAGTACGAGCGCAGTTACGACACCGAGGACGACGCGCTGGGCCACCAGCGGACGGGCTTCCTGTGGACGGGCGCGCAGGCGGCGGGCCGGACGGTGCGCGACTTCGGGGAGTTCCACCAGTTCCTGACCAAGCCGGCCGACGCGAGCTGGCAGAACCTGTACTGCGACGCCAAGTCCATGGACGGGAGCGGCCAGGGCAGCGCGTACACGCTGAACTCGTCGTCGCCGATCCCGTCGCTCAACAGCGTGTCGGTGCCCGGCTTCCCCAAGTTCGACACCAGCGTGCCGGACCTGTACCGGTACCAGATCTGGAAGCAGGACTTCGAGCAGAACGGCCCGGCCGACCTCAACATGCTGTGGCTGTCCAGCGACCACACCGGCGGTCCGGCCGGCCCGGCCGCGCAGGTCGCCGACAACGACCTGGCGACCGGGAAGATCGTCGACGAGATCTCGCACAGCGAGTACTGGAAGGACTCGGCGGTCTTCGTCGTCGAGGACGACTCCCAGGCGGGCCTCGACCACGTGGACGGGCACCGCGCGCCGATCCAGATCATCAGCCCGTGGGCGCAGCACGGGGCCGTCGACAGCCGCTACTACACGCAGATCACCATGGTCCGCACCATCGAGCAGATCCTCGGGATCCGCCCGATGAACCAGAAGGACAGCGCGGCCAGCCCGATGGCCACGGCCTTCACCCGCACACCGGACTACACGCCGTACACGGCGGTGCCCAACCGGACCTCGCTGACCGACGGCCTGAAGACACCGCCCCCGTGCGGCGTCGACGTGCCCGGGGCGCAGGACCTCCGCGCGGCGGCGGTGCCCGCCACGACCGCGCCGCCGGCGGCGGAGCAGGCCGTCGCGGCCCAGTGGGAGGCCTGGAAGTCGCAGCAGCGGCTGACCGGACCGAACGCGGTGCCGGACCACGCGAACCCGGCGCAGATGGAGCACCTGGTCTGGTACCAGACGCACAACTGGACCATGCCGTACCCGGGCGAGACCGGGATCCACGCGCCGAACGACGTGCCCGGCGCCTACCTGCCGTCCGCGGAGACCGACGGCTGACCGGACTCCGACCTCCACCGGGGGATTCCGGTCCCGACCGGGGAATTCCGATCTCCGCGGGAAAAATCCGATCGCGCCCCGGGCCGGCCAACTCCGGTCCGGGGCGCGGTCGTTCCCGCGCGGGCGGCCGGCCGCTCCGAGCTGTGGCGCCGGTACGTTGGCAGGATCCTGACATCACATCAGGTTACTCTTGGGTAATCCAACGATGTCGCTCGGGTGAACATCCCCGGCCCCTCATGAAGGACCTGTACGTGCTCGATCACCAGTCCCGCCGTTCCGGACGCCGTCTCGCCGGATCGGCGCTGGCCCTCGTCGCCACCGTCTGCGCGCTGCCCGTCGCCCCCGCGTTCGCCGACCCGGCCCCCGCCCCGGTCCCGGCCCCGGCGGCGACGGTGTCGGCCCCCGTGCCGGCCGCGCAAGCCGACGCGACCCCGCACCTGGACGCGGTGGAACAGGCGTTGCGTCAGGTGTCCCCCGGCCTGGAGGGGACGGTGTGGCAGCGCACGGCGGGCAACCGGCTCGACGCGCCGGCCGACGACCCGGGCGGCTGGCTGCTGCAGACCCCCGGCTGCTGGGGCGACCCCTCCTGCACCGAGCGCACCGGCACCCGCCGGCTGCTCGACACCATGCGCGAGAACATCGCGCGCGCCACCCGGACCGTCGACATATCGACGCTCGCACCGTTCCCGGACGGCGCGTTCCAGGACGCCATCGTGGCCGGCCTCAAGGCCTCGGTGGCCGCCGGCAACGCGCCGCACGTGCGGATCCTCGCCGGGGCCGCGCCGCTGTACAACATCACCGCGCTGCCGTCGAAGTACCGGGACGAGCTGGTGGCCAAGCTCGGTGACGCGGCCGGCCGGGTCACCCTCGAGGTCGCCGCGATGACCACCGCCAAGACCGCGTTCTCCTGGAACCACTCCAAGCTGCTGGTCGTGGACGGGCAGAGCGTCATCACCGGCGGGATCAACAACTGGAAGAACGACTACCTCGACACCGCCCACCCGGTCACCGACGTCGACCTCGCGCTGAACGGCCCGGCCGCCGCCTCCGCCGGCGCCTACCTGGACACCCTGTGGGACTGGACCTGCCGCAACACCGGGGTGTTCTCGGCCGCCTGGTTCGCCTCCTCCCACGGCGCCACCTGCACCCCCGACCTGGAGCGGCGCCGCAACCCGTCGGCCGCTCAGGTGCCCGCCACCGGCGGAGTGCCGGTGATCGCCGTCGGCGGCCTGGGCGTCGGGATCCGCGACAAGGACTCCGCCTCCGCCTACCGCCCGGACCCGGTGCCCGCCGCCGACGACGTCAAGTGCGGCCCGATCGGCCTGCACGACAACACCAACGCCGACCGCGACTACGCGAGCGTCAACCCGGAGGAGGCCGCCCTGCGCACGCTGATCGCGAGCGCCGGCAGCCGCATCGACATCTCCCAGCAGGACGTGACCGGCACCTGCCCGCCGCTGCCCCGCTACGACGTGCGGCTCTTCGACCTGCTCGCGGCCAAGATGGCCGACGGCGTCAAGGTCCGCATCGTGGTCAGCGACCCCGGCAACCGGGGCACGGTCGGCAGCGGCGGCTACTCGCAGATCAAGTCCCTGAACGAGATCAGCGACACCCTCGCCGCCCGCCTCACCGCCCGCCTCGGCGACCCGGCGCAGGCGAAGGCGACCATGTGCCACAACCTCCAGCTCGCCCCCTTCCGCGCCGCCGCCACCCCGACCTGGGCCGACGGCCACCCCTACGCGCTGCACCACAAGCTGGTCTCGGTCGACGGATCCGCCTTCTTCATCGGCTCCAAGAACCTCTACCCGGCCTGGCTGCAGGACTTCGGCTACGTCGTCGAGAACCGCGCCGCCGCCGCGCAGCTCGACCAGCAGCTGCTCGCCCCGCAATGGCAGTACTCGCAGGCCGCCGCGACCGTCGACTACGCCCGCGGCCTCTGCCAGGGCTGACACCTCGCCGCCCTGACGGCCCGTCGGGCCACGCTCGCCGGACCCCGGCCCGACGGGCAGTGCCGCGCCCCCTGCCCGTCGACGGGCAGGGGGCGCGGTGGAGAGGTGCCCGGCTTCGAGGTGGCGGGCAGATCGGCCTGTTCCCGCCTACCTCGGCGTCCCCGTGAACTTCAGGTCGATGACCTGGTAGAAGGCCCGGGCGGTGTCGGCGACCTCCCACACCGCGAGGAGCACCTGGTGCCCCGTGCGGGTGGGCAGCACCATGGTGTGCGTGGTCGGGATCGGCGGGTTGAGCTCCTCGCCGCAGGACCAGTACGGCTGGCAGGTGAGTTCCACGCTGTGGAACGGCTTCGGCTCGAACTGCGCCCTGCTCAGGGGCTTGGCCGGGTCCCAGTCCGCCTCCGTGATGAAGTAGTTCCACCGGCGGGTCTTGTGGGCCATGGCGTAGTTCCACACGACGGCCAGGGACTGGCCCGGGACGACCTCGTGGCTCCGCCACTCCCGGCCGTCGGGGTCCATCGGCTCGTCCAGCTGCGTGGCGTCCTTGCGGTTGGCGCTCGCGATCCGCCCGTCCATCGGCGGGATGTCGTTCCGGACGTCGTCGGGGGCGACGGGGTCGGCGAGACCGCCCTGAGTGGCCGGGAAGAACTTGCCCGACTCCATCTCGTTGGCGATCCACTCGGGCATGTAGAGCGCCGCCCGGGACGCCGGATCGGTCACCCGGCCGTGCCGGACTTTCATCGCCTCGCCGCTCATCGTCGACGCTTCGGTGCCGGGCTTGGCCTGTTCCTTGCTCATCGGAAGTCTCCAGAGTGCGATTCCCCCCATGGAAGGCCCGGATCACACCGGGCCGCGTGCGGGTACCGGACGATCAGTCGGGCGCCGGGGCACGTTCCCCACTGAACACCGGGCATCCCGCCGACTGCATCCGTGCCTGGCCCGTCGGAATGACGGTGGCCGCGTACGGCGCGGTTCCTCCGTTCGAAGGGCGACGCGTGAACGCGTGGGCGCGCGGCAGGAGAGTTGAAGGCGGGCCCTGTAGCGGTGATCCGCTCCGAGGACGATGATGTCGCGGTGCGCCGCGCCGACGACCGCACCCGCCGCTTCGGCGCCCGAACCGCGTGTGAACCGTAGGAGTCCCACCCGTCCCGGGCCGGGCCGAGCAGCCCTCCGCCGCTCGGCCCGGACCCGCACCTTCGGAGGTGTCATGCTGAACCTGTCGGTCCTGCTCGAGGATTCCGCCCGTACGCACCCGGACCGTGACGCGTTGGTCCTCGGCCCGACGCGGCTCACCTACGCCCAGGTCGACGCCGCCGCGAACCAGGTCGCCAACCTGCTCGTGGAACGGGGGATCCGGCCCGGTGACCGGGTGGCGCTGAGTTGTCCGAACCTGCCGCAGTTCCCGGTCGTCTACTACGGCATCCTCAAGGCCGGCGGGGTCGTCGTCCCGCTGAACATCCTGCTCAAGTCGCGGGAGGTGGCCTATCATCTGCGCGACGCCGAGGTGAAGGCGTACTTCTGCTTCGAGGGGACGCCGGGCCTGGCCATCGGCGAGGAGGGCCGGAAGGCGTTCGACGAGGTCGGGACCTGCGAGGACTTCTTCCTGATCACCGCCGATCCGGCCGCGCCCTCGCCGATCGAGGGGACGGAGACCATGGGCGCGGCGCTGGCCGGGAAGTCCCCGGTGTTCGACGCGGTGGCCACCGAGGCGACCGACACCGCCGTCATCCTCTACACCTCGGGCACCACCGGTCAGCCCAAGGGCGCCGAACTCTCCCACGTGAACACGGTGATGAACGTGCTGGCCTGCAACCGGATGTTCCGGAGCACGCCGGCCACGGACAGCCACGTCCTGTGCCTGCCGCTGTTCCACACCTTCGGTTCCACCGTCCAGATGCACACCGGCTTCTCGACGGCCGCGACCCTCCACCTGGTGCCGCGCTTCGACGCGGAGGAGGTCGTGCGGCTGATGAACACCGAGGAGATCACCTTCTTCGCCGGTGTCCCGACCATGTGGTGGGGTCTGCTGGGCGCCCTCACCGATGCCGTCGACGTGGACCGGATCGCCCGCAACCTGCGCATCGGCGTCTCCGGTGGCGCCCCGATGCCGGTGGAGCTCCTCAGCCGGGTCGAGGGGCGGTTCCGCATCCGGATCCTCGAGGGCTACGGCCTCTCCGAGACCTCGCCGGTGGTGACCTTCTCCGACCCCGAGCGCGAGCCGCGCCCCGGTTCCATCGGCGTGCCGATCTGGGGCGTCGAGCTCATGTTGATCGATGACGACTGGTCGGAGGTCACCGAGCCCGGCGCCGTCGGCGAGATCGCGGTCAAGGGCCACGCCGTCATGAAGGGCTACCACAACCGGCCCGAGGCCACCGCGGCCGCGATCAGGGACGGCTGGTTCCGCACCGGCGACCTGGCCCGCCGGGACGCGGACGGCTTCTACTACATCGTCGACCGCGCCAAGGACATGATCATCCGGGGCGGCTTCAACGTGTACCCGCGCGAGATCGAGGAGGTGTTGATGACGCACCCCGCGATCGGCCTGGCCGCGGTCGTCGGCGTGCCCCACGAGAGCCACGGCGAGGAGGTCAAGGCGTACGTCATCCTGAACCCCGATGCCCGGGCCACCCCCGACGAACTGATCGCCTGGGGCAGGGAGCAGATGGCCGGCCACAAGTACCCGCGCGTCGTGGAGATCGTCGAGACCCTGCCGATGACCGCCACCGGCAAGATCCTCAAGCGCGAACTCAGGTGACCGGCCGGCGGTCGAGAACGGACCCCGGGCGGGCGGACTGCAGGCGGACCCTAGGCGGGGAAGCTGTCGATGAACGCCTCCCGGCCGCCGGCCAGGTCGAGGGGCTCGAGCTCGGCGTCGTAGTCGACCCACCAGACCACTGGTACGGCGGGCGCCAGTTCGTGCAGCGCCGCGTAGATGACGGTGAGCGGCGCGGAGTGCGGTTCCCGGTCCTCGAAGGAGAAGGCGCCGTGCCGCAGGTTGTACGACACCTCCGCCCACCGGCCGGGCTCGACCTCGGCGTGGATCTCCAGGAAGTGCTCGAAGGCGCCGCTCACCGTGGCGTCCGGCCAGTGGCGGCGGACGCAGTCCTTCAGCTGTTCGCCGGTGAAGGCCCACGGTCCGGCCTGCTCGCGGTCGGCGCTGACGTAGAAGGTGGCTCCCACGGGGTGTTCTCGCTATCTCTCGGTGCTGCGGGTCGGGTGCGGTCGGGTGCGGGCCGGGTACTTCGGTCGTGGTCACGGTCACGGTACGACGCGGACGTTGCCGGTGACGCCCTTGGCGGTCATCAGGGCCTGGAAGTAGGAGCTGGCCTTGCCGTCGTTGGTGATCAGCTCCAGGTGGTTGACCTTGTTGCGGGGGTCCGTCAGCGCCGACGCGTACTTGTCCAGCTTCTTCGCCTCGCCGTCCATCGTGTTCTCGTACACGAAGTCGAAGACGCCGTCGGCGTTGTCCAGCCGGAACGGGGACTTGCAACTCTTCTGCTGGCCGATGTACTTGGCGTCGATCGCCGCACCGTCCTCGGGGCGCACACCGTCGGCGTCCATGCCGAGCTCGCGTCCGGTCTCCGGGTCGGTCACCGTGGTGTACAGCCGGTACTCGGTCGATCCGGCCACCCGGACCTGGTAGCCCCGGCGCGCGTCGATCTTGGGATCGCCCTTGACGGAGGGGCCCAGGGCCGGGAAGGTACGGCCGTCCTGCTGCATCTGCGTCATCCACGCCCGGACGGAGGCCTGGTCCTGCGGCGACAGCGCCGGGAAGGGGCTGTTCGGGTCGCGGGGCAGCGGCGGCATGCCGGGGGTGACGGTGAACGGCGGGGGCTTGGGCGTGGGGGCGGCCGCGGCGTCGGTCGCCCCGGCCAGGACGACGGCGGTGGTCGTCACGGCGACCACGCCCGCGCCGACGGGGATCAGGCTCGCCGCCGCGGAGTCGACCACGGCCGCCGCCTCGGCCAGCACGGCGAGTTCCGCGCTGCCCTCGACGGCCGCGGTCATGGCGGCCGCCGCGGTGCCGGCCTCGGCGACGATCGCGGCCTCGCCGCCGGCCGCCGCCACGTCGGATCCGCCGAGCGTGAAGACGGTCAGCAGGAGGCCGGCCCCGGCGACGACGCCGGCGGCGATCGCGAGGTCCTCCAGCTTGTCGCGCAGGTCCTCGACGTGTTTGGCGTACGACTCGCAGGCCTGGCCGAGCTTGTTCGCGGCGGTGGCGAGGCTGTTCAACAGCGGGCCCTCGGTGGCGTTGCCGTCGTGCACCTTGGCCCAGTTCTGGGCGAAGGAGGTGACGGCGCCGGAGGTGCTGGAGGCGGTGACGCGCAGAACCCGCTTGTCGCCTTCGGTGCCGAGTTTGCCGACGAGTTCCGCGAAGTGCCTCCAGTCGCTCGCGGCCTGGCGGAGCTTGCCCGGATCGCCCTGCGGCCAGAACTTCTTGAGGAGGTCGTGGACGGCGCCGCTGTCGTTGTGTCCGGCCGCGGAGTGGAGCTTGGCCTTGGCGACCTCCTCGTCGCACTGCGGGTCGGCCGATTCCGGGAGCTTCTGCGGGGCCATCATCGAGGCCGCGATGTCGGCGTCGGTCTGGAGGTAGTTGATCGCCATCGTGTACAGGCCGTTGGAGGTCTGGCCGAGCTGGCCGACGACCTGGGCCATCGCGTCGACGAGCTTCTGCGCGGCCGGATCGTACGTGGCGGCGAAGGCGGTGCCGGCCTCGTCGTCGCCCGCCATGCCCGCGGTGCCGTCCAGGGCGAACACCACGCTCCGGTAGATCTGGGCGGCGGCGTTCTGCAGGTCGGTGAACCCGGCGGACGACAGCAGCATGTCCGCCGGTTTGACGTGAAAGTCCGTCATGGTGTCCCCCCGATATGTCCGGACATTCACGGTAGCAAGCAACACCGACCGCGGCTGCCCTCGGGCCGGAGATCAAAACCGCCGCCCGGCCCGCCCGACCCGAAGGTCGAGCGAACCGGGCGGCGGGTGTCACGGAACGGGCCGAGCCGCGCCGGGTCCGTCGGAGCGGGCCGAGCGGGCCGAGCGGTTCGAGTCGCGCCGGGGGTCAGCGCAGCCCGGCGAAGAGGTCGGTCTCCGGCACGGCCGCGCCGGTGGCGTCCTTGACCCGGACGAAGGTCTCCACGCCCCACAGCTCGTTGAAACGCTCCTTGCCCATGCGCAGGAAGAAGATGTTCTCGCCCTGGCTGGCGTGCGCGGCGAGGGCGTCGAACTTCTGGTCGCCGAACTCGGTGGTGTCCACCCAGGTGGTGATCTCCTCGTCGGGGAGGCCGATCTCGGGCAGTTCGGCGGCCTCGGTGGGCTCGGGCTCCTCCCGGTCCGTGCCGAACTCCCGCATGATCTCGCCGAACCGCCGCATCATCGAGTGCGGCGCCGTCGTCCAGTAGACCTTGGGCGTCATCCCGGTCAGTTCCAGTGCCGCCATCGTGATGCGGTGTGCCTGGATGTGGTCGGGGTGGCCGTAGAACCCGTTCTCGTCGTAGGTGACGACCACATCGGGCTGGTAGTGGCGCATCAGTTCGGCGAGGCGGGCGGCGCCGTCCTCGACCGGCGTCCGCCAGAACGAGCCGGGTGCGTCATTGGTCGGCCAGCCCATCATCCCGGAGTCGGCGAACTCCAGCAGCTCCAGGTGGCTGACCTTCAGGACCTCGCAGCTCGCCTCGAGTTCCTGCCGGCGCATCGCGGCGACGGCCGCCGGGTCGTGCCCGGGGTCGCCCGGCTTGACACCGCCAGGTCCGTCACCGCAACCGCCGTCGGTACACGTGACGAGGACCGTACGGATGCCTTCCGCCGCGTACCGCGCGAGGACACCGCCGGTTCCGCTGGCCTCGTCGTCGGGGTGGGCGTGTACTGCCATCAGCGTCAACGGCCGGTCAATCATGAAAACCATCCTCCGGTCTGGAAAGTGCTCGCTCCGAGTCTGCGCTACGACGGCACACGGCCACCGCGCATTATCGGGTAACCGACCGGACGGGCGCCGACTTCCCGAACGCGGACACGGAACGGACACGGACACGGAGACGGACGCGACGACGGAGACGGACCCGGAGGTGGAGGCGGGCGTGGAGGCCGGTCAGTGCGTGGAGTCCGGCGGGAAGGGGGCCGGGTAGGCCTCGGCGAAGTCGGCGGAGCGGGAGACCTCGCGCCACTTGGTGTCGTCCGCGAGGAGCCGGCGGTCCATGGCGATGGAGCCCTCGGCCGCGTTGACCCCGAGGGGCAGGTGGTGGGGGATGTCGCGCCGCTTGGCCATCCGCACGAGGATCTCGGCGGCCCGGACGGGGTCGCCGGCGACGCCGGCTCCGTCGCTGTTCTGCCGCAGCCGCTGGTTGACGGCGCCGACCGTCTCGGCGTAGGCCTCCGGGACGTCGTGGACGACCATCGAGGCCCCGGCCCAGTCGGTGCGGAAGCCGCTGGGTTCGACGACCAGCACCCGCACGCCGAACGGCGCGGTCTCGGCCCGCAGGACGCGGCTGAAGCCGTCGATGGCGAACTTCGCCGCCTGGTAGGACGCGATGCCCGGCGAGCCGCCGACCCTTCCGCCCATGGAGGAGAACTGGATGACCAGCCCGCCCTTCTGCTCGCGCAGCAGCGGGATCGCGGCCTTGGTGACGTGGTAGACGCCCCAGAAGTTCGTCTCGAACTGGGCGCGGAAGTCGGCGTCCTCGGTGGTCTCGATCGGCGAGACGTTGGCGTAGCCGGCGTTGTTCACCAGCACGTCGATCCGGCCGAAGTGTGCGTGCGCCTCGGCGAGGGCCGCCCGGGCGGCCTCCGGGTCGGTGACGTCGAGTGCGATCGGTCGGACCCGGTCGCCGAACTCCTCTACGAGGTCGGCGAGTTGCTCGGGGCGGCGAGCGGTCGCGGCCACCCGGTCGCCGGCTTCGAGGGCGGCGCGGACGAGGGTGCGGCCGAAGCCGCGGGAGCTGCCGGTGATGAACCAAGTCTGTTCCATGCCGTTAGTAAAACACCGTTGCGGTATTACCGCAACACTGTTGCGGTAATACCGCAACGGTGTTGTTCTACGATGGGCGGGTGGAAGCAGCAGCATCGGAGTTCCAGCGGGCGCGCTCGCCCGAGGCCAAGCGCCTGCGCGAGGCCTCGATCCTGGAGGCGGCCCGGGCACTCGGCCGGGAGCGCGGCATCCGGGACGTCTCCCTGACGGACATCGCCGCCGCGGTGGGCATGCACAAGTCGGCGCTGCTGCGGTACTTCGAGACGCGCGAGCAGATCTTCCTGCGGCTGACGGCGGAGGGCTGGCAGGACTGGTCGGACGCGCTGTCCGAGCGGCTCCGGGACGCCGCGGACCCGGGTCCGGCCGCCGTGGCGCGGGCGTTCGCCGCCACGCTCGCGGCCCGTGGCATGTTCTGCGACCTGCTCGCGCACGCACCGCTCAACCTCGAACGCAACGTCTCGCTCGACGCGGTGCGCGACTTCAAGCTCGCCACCCGCGCCGCCCGTGAGCCGATCACCGCGGCCGTCCGCGCGCAGGTGCCCACCCTGAACGACCAGGACGTCGTCGACCTGATCGCCACCGCCGTCGCCCTGGCCGGGGCGATGTGGCAGATCGCGAACCCGGGCGCAGAGGTCGCCGCCCTCTACCGCAGTGACCCGCGCCTCGCCCACGCCGTCATCGAGGTCGAACCCCGGCTGGCCCGCATCCTGACCGCGACGATCCTCGGACTGTCCGCGGGCGCGGGTTCCGCGCAGGACTGACCGGCGGTCACGCCGCCGCAGGAGTGCGGAGGCCTCCCTGGTCAGGGCGCACCGACGATCAGCGCGTGCGCGCCGCGTTCGCCGCGTGGAACGGATCCTCCGGGAGCAGGGCGAGGCCTGACATCTTCGCGGACACCACGCAGGGACGGCGGTGGGCTTCCGTACCGGCCGCAGCGCCCGCGGTCGTGACCGGGGAACAGACGGCGAGGAGCGCGCAGGCAGCGGTGACGCGCAGCAGGGAATTCCGGCGGGAGGGTGTCATGGCCGGAGTATCGGCCGGGCCTGCTCCGACCCCCGGACGGCGGCGGCCGACCTGCGGGAACATCACCCGTCGAGCTGCCCGGCCGACGCGTGGCCCGTGGTACCGCGGTACTACGGGCGCGTCGATGATCGGCCCCCGGTACCACGGATCCGGCCGCCCCTGCCCCTAGCGTGGAAGGCGAGGGCGGCCGGGACGGCCCGGCCCCGGAGCACAGGGATGACCGATGATCGAGGCACACCAGCTGACGAAGCGGTACGGCGAGAAGACCGCCGTCGACCGGCTGGACTTCACGGTCCGGCCGGGCACGGTGACGGGCTTCCTCGGGCCCAACGGGGCGGGCAAGTCCACCACCATGCGGATGATCGTCGGTCTCGACGCCCCCACCAGCGGAACGGTCCGCGTCAACGGCCGCCGCTACGCCGAGCACGCGGCGCCGCTGCAGGAGGTCGGCGCGCTGCTGGAGGCCAAGTCGATCCACCCGGGTCGCTCCGCCTTCAACCACCTGATGGCCCAGGCCCACACCCACGGCATCCCGCGCGGCCGGGTCGACGAGGTCATCGAGATGACCGGCCTGCAGTCGGTGGCCCGCAAGCGCGCCGGGGCGTTCTCGCTCGGCATGGGCCAGCGGCTCGGCATCGCCTCGGCCCTGCTCGGCGACCCGGCCACCGTGATGCTCGACGAGCCGGTCAACGGCCTCGACCCCGAGGGCGTCCTGTGGATCCGCAACCTCCTCACCGGGCTCGCCGCCGAGGGGCGCACCGTCTTCGTCTCCTCGCACCTGATGAGCGAGATGGCCCTGGTCGCCGACCACCTGATCATCGTCGGACGGGGTCGGCTGCTGGCCGACACCACCGTGCAGGAACTGGTCCGTCAGGCCGGCGGCGACGCGGTCAAGGTCGCCAGCGCCGACCCGGCCGGGCTGCGCTCCGCGCTCGCCGGACCGGGAGTGGAGATCACCGGCCGGGCCGGCTCGGAGGAACTCCTGGTCACCGGCCGCACGGCCCGCGAGATCGGCCTCGCCGCCGCCGAGCAGGGCATCGCGCTCTTCGAGCTCACTCCCCGCACGGTCTCCCTGGAGGAGGCGTTCATGGAGCTGACCCGCGACGCCGTCGAGTACCACGGCACCACCACCGCCAAGGCCGCCGACACCGTCGGCACCGAAACCCCGAGGAGCGCGGCATGAGCGTTGTCGCACCGAGCCCGACGTCCGCGCCCGCCGACCTCCGGCCCGCCCGCCCCGCGTACAAGGTGACCGCACTGCGCGTGCTGCGCTCCGAGTGGGCCAAGCTGTGGTCCCTGCGCTCCACCTGGATCACCCTCGGCCTCGCCCTGCTCTTCCTGGTCGCGTTCGGCCTGATCGCCGCGTCCCAGTTCAAGTCGCGGATCAGCGAGGGCCGCCCGATGGACCGGGACTTCGCCACCGCGAGCGCGCTGAGCCTGTCCCTGTTCGGCACCAACTTCGCCCAGCTGGCACTCGGCGTCCTCGGCGTCCTGGTCGCCGCCGGCGAGTACTCGACCGGCATGATCCGCTCCACGCTCGCCGCCGTGCCGCGCCGCCTGCCGGTGCTGTGGTCCAAGGCCGCCGTGTTCGGGGTGATCGCGCTGGTCCTCGGTACCGTCGGGGTGTTCGCCACCTTCCTCGTCGACAGCCGGATCCTCGCCGACACCCGCGCCGCGATGACCCTCTCCGACACCGGGGTCGTGCGCGGCCTGCTCGGAGCCGGGCTCTACCTCGCGCTGGTCGGCGTGATCGGCGTCGCGCTGGGCGCGCTGCTGCGCTCGGTGGCCGGCGGCATCGCCGTCCTGGTGGCCTCGCTGATGCTGATCCCCGGGCTGACCTCGCTGCTGCCCAGCTCCTGGCAGGACGACATCAGCCCCTACCTGCCCAGCCACGCGGGCGAGGCGATGTTCGCCCTCCAGCACGACAGCACCACGCTGTCGCCGACGGCCGGACTGGTCGTCTTCCTCGGCTGGACGGTGCTCGCCCTGACGGGAGCCGCCGTGCGCCTGGTGCGCACCGACGCCTGAGGCACCAGGCGTCAGGCCTGATGCCTCAGGCACGGCGCCCGAGACACGAGGCACGAGGCCTGATGCCTGAGGCACGGCGCCTGCGGCACGAGGCCTGAGACAATCGGAGTGCGGCGCCGGGACAGACCGGCGCCGCTTTCCGCGATCGCGCAGTACAGACGTCCGACCAGGGAGGTGCCACCGGTGAGCGAGCACGCCACCTCCACGGGCCCGTTCACCGGAGCCGAGGTCCTGTCCGGCCCGCTGTTCGCGCGCCTGGCCCGGATCGGCCAACGGGTGCGCCAGGCGGACCGCGACCACCCCTGGGTGCTCGACGCCGCCGTGGTCGTCGCCGCCGTCCTGCTGTTCTGCCTGCCGGACCTCCTCCCCGGGCACGGCGAGGGCCCGCGCGAGCACCGGATCGTCCTCGCCCGGCTGTCGCTGCCCGCGACGCTGGCCCTGCAGGCGGGCCTGGTCGTCCCGCTGCTGTGGCGCCGCCGCCGGCCCACGGCGGCCTTCGTCGCGATCATGGCGGTCTTCGTCCTGCAGTGGTCGCTGGGCGTCGGCCTGCGCGCCGACGCCGCCCTGCTGATCGCCCTCTACAGCCTGGCCCTGCACGGCCGGCTACGGCACCTGGCCTGGTCCTGCGGGGCCATGGTCGGCGCCGTCGCCCTGGTCGCCGTGGCCGTCTCCGGTGGGGGGCTGCCCGTCGGCGACGCCCTGTTCTTCCTGTTCAGCGCCGCCACGGCGGCCGTCGCCCTCGGCATCGCGGTACGCATCCGGCGCGCCCAGCTCGCCGGACTGCGCGAACGCGCCGCCCGCCTGGAGATCGAACGCGACCAGCGCAGCCGGCTCGCCACCGCCACCGAGCGCACCCGGGTGGCCCGCGAGATGCACGACATCATCGGCCACAACCTGTCCGTCATCGTCACCCTCGCCGACGGCGGCGCCTACGCGGCCCAGGCCGCCCCCGAGCGCGGCCGGGAGGCCCTGCTGCTGATCGGCGACACCAGCCGCCAGGCACTCGGCGAACTGCGCCGCATGCTCGGCGTCCTGCGCGACCAGGGCGACGAGACCGCCGAATTCACCCCGCAGCCGGGCATCGCCGACCTCGACGGGCTGTGCGCCCGCATCCGCGCCGCCGGACCGCAGGTCGTGTACACGGCGGCCGGCGACCTCGACCGCCTGGACCGCGGCATGCAGCTCATGGCCTACCGCATCGTCCAGGAATCGCTCACCAACACCCTCAAGCACGCCGGCCCCGACACCCGGGCCCACGTCACCCTGACCGCCGACACCGACCGGCTGCGGGTCCGCGTCCAGGACAGCGGGCCGCCCCCCGACGCCCGCACACCCGCGCACCCCGGCGGCGACGGCCACGGCCTCGCCGGCATCCGTGAACGCGCGGCGCTCTACGGCGGCACCGTCACGGCGGGCCCCGGCCCCGGTGCAGGATGGAGCGTGGAGGCCGTACTCGACCTCACCCCCGACCCGACAGGCGGACCGACGTGACCACCGTCCTCATCGTGGACGACCAGCCACTCCAGCGGTACGGCTTCCGCATGCTGCTGGAGAGCCAATCCGACACCGAGGTCGTCGGCGAGGCCGCCCACGGCGGCGAAGCCGTCCGGCTGACCGCCGACCTGCGACCCGACGTCGTCCTGATGGACATCCGCATGCCCGGCATGGACGGCATCGAGGCCACCCGGCAGATCGTCGCCAGCGGCGGACGCTCCCGCATCCTCGTGCTGACCACCTTCGACCTCGACGAGTACGCCCACGCCGCGCTGCGCGCCGGAGCCAGCGGCTTCCTCCTCAAGGACGCCCGCCCCGAGGAGCTGCTCTCCGGGATCCGCTCCGTCGCCGGGGGCGACGCCGTCGTCGCCCCCGCCATCACCCGGCGCCTCCTCGACGCCTACGCCCACCGCCTGCCGATCCGCCCGCCCGGCACGGCACCCGCCGCCGACCCCCGGCTGGAAGCCCTGACCGACCGCGAACGGGAGATCCTGATCGCCGTCGCCAACGGCTGGACCAACGGCGAGATCGCCCAACGCCTGGTGCTCGCGGAGTCGACCGTCAAGACGCACGTCAGCCGCGTCCTGGCGAAGATCGGCGCCCGGGACCGGGTACAGGCGGTGATCTTCGCGTACGACCGCGGCCTGGCCCGGGCACAGCCGCCGGTCTGAGCGGGCACCCGCCGGGTTCCCGGGGTGGTCACTCTCGGTCGCTCGCGTGGTGATCCGTCGGGCTCCCGGGTGTCCGGCGGCGGTGCGGTGGGCCCGGGCGCGGGACGACGGCGCCGGCGGCGAGCCAGCCGGCGGCGAGGAGCCAGCCGCCGAGGACGTCCAGGGGCCAGTGCACCCCGAGGTAGACGCGGGTGAGGCCGATCGCGACGGCGAACACGGCGGCGCCCGCGATCGCGGCCCCGGCCCGGGCCGGGCGGGCCCGGGCGACGGCCAGGGCGAGCAGACCGGCGCTGACCGTGGCGGTGAAGGAGTGGCCGGAGGGGAAGGAGAACCCGGACGCGTCCGTCGCCCAGTTCATCCGCGGCGGCCGGGGCCGTCCGCAGGCGTGCATCACGCCCAGCCGCAGGAGCTGGCCCGCGATCAGCCACAGCACGGGGCCCGTCAGCTGCAGGACGGCGCGGCGCGGGGAGCGCGGCGCGGGCGCGGCGCGGAGGGTGACGGCCCCGGCGGCGAGGGCGAGGAGGTAGGGCACCACGCCGCTGCCGAGCCAGGTGAGGGCGACGGCCGTGTTCCGGGCGGCGGCCGGCCGGTGGGTGACACTCCAGTCATTGGCAGCCCGCTCGAACGGGTACGGTGCCCAGCCGTGGGCGGCCGTCAGCACGGCCACGACCGTGAACAGCACGCCCGCGATCCCCGCGACGAGGAGCCACCGGCGCCCGCCGTCGGCCGCCCGCGCATCGGGTTCGGGCGGGCGGGCAGGTCCCGGCGGGGGGTTCATCGAGCACGACGCCTTTCCTCGGGAACGGGGCTCGGTCACCGTCGGGGTTCGGTCGCAGCCGCCTCCGGTCGCGTCCGGTCGCGGCCGCCGACCGGGGGACGGCGACGCCAGGCCCTATGCTCGCGGCGCGCACCGTCCGGCGGGGCGCAGCCACGCCACGGCGGCCCCGACGCCCCGTCGCCCGCTCTCCGGGCGGCCGGCTGATCAGCCGGCCGCCGTGATCCCCGCGTGCCGTAGGGCGGACCGGGCCGCGTGGATGCCGCACAGGCCGTGGACGCCGGCGCCGGGTGGGGTGGCGGCGGAGCAGAGGTAGACGCCGGGGATGCCGGTGGCGTACGGGTCGAGGGCGGGGCGTGGGCGCAGGACGGTCTGGAGCGGGGTGTTGGCGCCGGTGCTGATGTCGCCGCCGACGAGGTTGGCGTTGTGGCGCGGCAGTCGGCACGCCGGGGTGACGGTGGTGGCGAGCACGCGGTCCCGGAAGCCGGGGGCGAAGCGTTCGAGTTGGGCCAGGATCTGCCCGGAGGCGTCTCCGTCGTAGCCGTGCGGCACGTGGGCGTAGGCGTACACGGGGTGGGTGTCGCCGCGTGAGCGGCCGGGGTCGGCGAGGTACTGCTGGGCGACGAGGACGAAGGGGCGTTCGGGCATCCGGCCGTGGGCGGTCTCCCGTTCGGCGTGGGCGATTTCCTCCAGGGTGCCGCCGAGGTGGACGGTGCCGGCCCGGCGGCAGTCCTCGTGGCGCCACGGGACGCCGTCGGCCACGGCGAAGTCCATCCGGAAGGCGGCCGGCCCGTGCCGCCAGCGCCGGTAGGCGCGCCGTACGCGTGGGGGCAGTCGGTCGCCGCAGATGTCCGCTGCCGCGCCGGGGGCGACGTCCAGCAGGGCGAGCCCGGTCGGCGGCAGTTCGGCGAGGGAGCGCACCGGGTGCCCGGTTTCGAGGTGTCCGCCGAGTTCGGTGAGCCGGGCCGCGAGGGCGGCGGTGATCCGGCCGGAGCCGCCTCGGGCGACGGGCCAGCCGCGGTGGTGGGCGGCGGCGAGGAGGAGCAGGCCGACGGCGGAGGTCAGCGGGCGTTCGAGGGGCTGGAAGGCGTGCGCGGCCGCCCCGGCGAACAGGGCCCGGGCCCGGTCGGTGCGCCAGCGCCGGGCGAGCACGGTGGCGGGTTGCACGGCTCGGCGGCCGAAGTCGGCGAGCAGCAGCGGGTGTCGGGGTACCCGCAGGAGCGGGCGCAGGGCGTCGTCGGCGAGGGCGTCGAAGTGCTCGCTCGGCCGGGTGAACACCCGCAGCCAGGCCTCGGCGTCGGCGCCGAGCGCGCGGGCGCTGTCCCGGACCGAGCGCAGGGCCACGGCCGCGTTCCCGTCGTCCAGGGGGTGTGCGAGGTCCACGTCGGGCCAGGCCCAGTGCAGGCCGTGCCGGGCGAGGTCGGGGGAGCGCAGCAGTGCGGAGGCCACGCCGAAGGGGTGCACCGCCGAGCAGTGGTCGTGCAGCAGGCCGGGCAGGGTGGTCTCGCCGCTGCGGGCGCCGCCGCCGATCTCCTCGGCGGCTTCCAGCACGGTGACCGCGAGCCCGTGCACGGCGAGCGTGACGGCGGCGGCCAGGCCGTTGGGACCGGAGCCGACGACGACGGCCTCGGTGACGGGGTGCCTGGGCTGCCGCGCCTCCACGGGACCCACCGGTCACCGTCCCTTCCCGGCCCGAGCTTGCCCGGGGCCGTCCGCGGGCCGCGGCGTTCCGGACGTCGGCCATGGTCTCCCACGGTAGGGGCCGTCTCCTCCCACGGTAGGGGACCGGGGCGGCCGGCCCCGCTCCCGCCGCCGTTCCAGGCCGAAATCGAGGCCGCCCTCGCCGCCCGCCGTTCCCGAGGGCACGCCCCCGGGCAGCCGGCTCGCCGGCGATGACGTGGTGAGTCGCTCGCGGACCCGGACGTGACCGGAGCGGGGTCAAGGTCCGGTCGGGATCGGAGGGTCAGTCCTCGAGGGCGACCACCGTGGTGACGGCGGTGAAGAGCAGCCAGGCGAGGATGGGGAGGGCCAGGGTGACGACGAGGGGCCACTGGGCGAGGCAGAGGGTGAAGCTGCCGAGGAGGGAGACGAAGGCGATCCCGAGGGCGGTGGCCGGCGGTACCGCCTGGGCGCTCGCGCTTGGCCAGGCCAGGCCGTACAGGGTCAGGGCCGTCCCCGCTCCGACCAGGAGGGCCACCTTGAGGCAGGTCAGCCAGGGGATGTCGGGTACCGAGGCGCGGTGCCCGTGCCAGGAGACCTCGACCGCCCGGCCGTTCCAGATCTTCAGGTCCACGTCCGTGCCGATGGCGACCTCGTCGTAGAAGGCCTCGCCGACGTCGAAGGTGTGGCTGCGCGCCGTTTCCCGGGCCACGGTCAGCTCGTAGCTGGTGGAGTCGCCGCTGTTGTCGACATTCCCCGCCGTGACCTTGCCCGTCTCGTGGCGTACGCAGGCCGCGCCGGGCGCGGCCGCCGCCGTTCCGCAGTCCGGGGCGGCGAGGTAGGCGTCCACCGAGCGGTAGCCGCCCACGAACCAGCTGAAGGCGACGAAGACGGTGGCCAGGCCCGCCAGCAGGAGCAGGCCCCGGGCCAGCGTGCGGCCGACCGCCGCCAGGACTCGGGGCCGGCCGGGCGGCCGCGCGTCCTTGATCCGAGCGTTCATCGCAACCCCCATCGATCGCGTCCCGGGCACCTCCCCGATGCCCAGTGGGGATGATTCCAGGGAGACGGCTGACGGGAAAGCAGACCGGGCTCCTTGTAGCGCAGTTGTGGAAATCCGGCCGGGTCCGCTGGTCAGCGCAGCAGGAGGCCCGCGAGTTCGTCGAGCAGTTCGGTGACCCGGCGGGCCTGGTCCGGGTCCGGGACGGCCTTCGAGATGACCGGCTCGGCGGGCTGCGCGACGCGGGCGCGGATGGCGGTCCGGGCGCGCTCGGAGACGGTCAGCAGGGTGCGCCGCCCGTCGGCCGGGTCGGCGGCGGCGTCGAGCAGGCCGGCCTCGCGCAGTCGGGCGACGGAGACGGAGACGTGGCTCTGGGCGAAGCCGGTGCGGACCCGGATCTCCTGGACGGAGGTGGCGGGGTGGCGGTACACGTCGGAGATCACGGCGATCTCGCCGGCGGTGAGGTGCGCGGAGGCCGGGTCGGTGATCATCGCGCGGCCGAGCTCGGTCAACCGCTTGCCGAGTCTGAGGAGTTGCACGCCGTCCATGCCGCCATAATACATCTTCACCGATGTATCGGTGGCGATGTACATTGCGGGCATGACGACCTCCGAACCGCTGAGCCCGGTGTCCCGCACCTCCCTGTCCGTCGCCCGGGTGCGGGCCTACGAGAGCGCCCGCCCCGACCCGCTCTTCGTCGACCCGTACGCCGCCGCCTTCGTCACGGCCGCCGCGCTGCCGCTGCCCGCAGCCGGCCAGGGCAGCGGCCTCGCCAGGGCCCTGGTCGCGCACGGCATCCTGCGCACCCGCCACTACGACGACCGCCTCCTCGCCGCCGAAGCCGACCAGGTCGTGCTGCTCGCGGCGGGCCTCGACACCCGCGCCTACCGGCTGGACTGGCCCGCCGGCACCCGGGTGTTCGAACTCGACCTGGCCCCGGTGCTGGCCTTCAAGGAACAGGTCCTCGACGGGCTCGGTGCCGCGCCGAGGAGCGAGCGCACCACCCTGTCCGCCGACCTGCTGGACCCGCACTGGCCCGCCCGGCTGGTCGAGGCCGGGTTCGACCCGTCGCGCCGCTCGGCCTGGCTGGCGGAGGGCCTGCTGGTCTACCTCACGCCCGAGGAGGCCGCCGGACTGCTCACGGCGGTCGCCGGCCTGGCCGCCCCCGGCAGCCGCCTGCTGCTGGAGAAGGGCGGGGACGTCAGCGCCGCACCGCACGACCCGTCCCTCGCCCACATCACCGACCTGTGGCGCGGCGGCCTCGGCCCCGACACCCACGGCTGGCTCGACCGGCACGGCTGGACCACCGCACTGACCCCCCTGGACCAGGTCGGGGAACACTACGGCCGCCCGCTCTCCGGGCCCTCCACCAGGGGCTTCATCGAGGCCGTCCGACGCACGGACGGCTGAGCCCGCGCCCGGCCCCGCCCGCTGCCCCCGACCCGCCGCAGGGCCCGGACCAGTGGCGTCGGCCACCACCGCGACATGTCCATGCGCTGGTCGATCGTCCAGTCCGGCCGCCCGAGGCTGGTGCGTGCGACCACTCGTTCCGCCCGGTGGCGCGTTGCTTCAATCGCCGTGTCGATCAATCGAGCAATCGAGGACGGTGACGGAACGTGGACCTGAACACGGTGGTGGAGCTGCGCGACGCGCGGCGGCGCGGGAGCTGGCGCCCGGGGGACGCCTGGCTCGGCGGCGGGACGTACCTGTTCTCCGAGCCGCAGCCGCACATCCGGCGGCTGATCGACCTGAGCCGGATGGGCTGGGAGCCGGTGCGGCTGACGCCCGCCGGCGACCTGGAGATCGCGGCGACCTGCACGATCGCCCAACTGTCGCGCTTCGCCCGGACCCTGGACCGGCCGACGGCCCCGCTCGTCGAGCAGTGCTGCCGGGCGTTCCTCGCGTCCTGGAAGATCTGGCACATGGCCACCGTCGGCGGCAACCTGTGCAACGGGCTGCCGGCCGGGCCGATGATCTCGCTGACCGCCGCCCTGGACGGCGTCTGCACCCTGCTGTCCCAGGACGGGGGAGTGCGCGAGGTCCCCGTGGCGGACTTCGTCGTCGGCGCGGGGGTGAAGGACCTGCGCCCCGGTGAACTGCTCCGCTCGATCCTCCTGCCCGCCCGGGCCCTGGAGCGGCGCACGGCCTTCCGGCAGGCCTCCCTCTACGGGCTCGGCCGCTCGGGCGCGCTGCTCATCGGCACCCGCGACCCGCTCGACGGCGAGCTGGCGCTGACGGTCACGGCCTCGACCGTGCGCCCCGTCCGGCTGCGCTTCCCGCTGCCGCCCAACGCGGCGGCGGTGCGCGAGGCGATCGGCTACGGCATCGCGCCCGAGGAGTACGTCGACGACATCCACGGACACCCCGCCTGGCGGCGGCACATGACCTTCCGCCTCTCCGAGGAGGTCCGCCGCGAACTGGTCGACGGGCACCACGCCGACGAGGAGGACGGACGGTGAGCTTCTCCATCCGGGTCAACGGCGAGGACTTCGACGCCGAGCCGCGCGCCGGCCAGTGCCTGCGCACCTACCTGCGCGACCGCGGCTGGTTCGGGGTCAAGAAGGGCTGCGACGCGGGCGACTGCGGCGCCTGCACCGTGCAGGTGGACGGCGAGCCGGTGCACAGCTGCCTCTACCCGGCGCTGCGCGCCGAGGGCCGGGCCGTCACCACCGTGGAGGGCCTGGCCGAGAAGGGCGGCGAACTCCACCCGCTGCAGCAGAAGTTCCTGGACGCCCAGGGCTTCCAGTGCGGCTTCTGCACGGCCGGCATGCTGATGACGGCCTCCGCCTTCGACGAGGAGCACCTCGCCGACCTGCCGAGGGCGCTGAAGGGCAACCTGTGCCGCTGCACCGGCTACCGGGCGATCGAGGACGCCGTCCGCGGCGTTCGGCACACCGAACGGCCCTGCGCCGGCCAGGCCGTCGGCCGCAGCCCGGGCGCCCCCGCAGGGCCGCAGGTGGTGACCGGCACCGCCCGCTACACCTTCGACCTGGCGGTGGACGGGCTGCTGCACATGAAGCTGCTGCGCTCGCCCCACCCGCACGCCCGGATCACCGCCATCGACACCTCGGACGCGCTGCGCGTCCCCGGCGTGGTCGCGGTGTTCACCCACGAGGACGCGCCGGACAGGCTGTACTCCACGGCCCGCCACGAGCACCCGACCGAGGACCCGGACGACACCCGGGTGCTGGACGACGTGGTCCGCTTCGTCGGCCAGCGGGTGGCCGCCGTGGTCGCCGAGAGCGAGGGTGCCGCCGAGGAGGGCTGCCGGAGGATCGCCGTCACCTACGAGCGACTCCCGTACGTCCTGGACCCGGAGGAGGCGATGCGGCCGGGCGCCCCGGTGATCCACCCCAAGGGCCCGGAGTCCCGGATCGCCCGGCCCGGGGACAACGTCTGCGGCGAGGCGCACGGCGAACTGGGCGACGTCGAACGGGGCTTCGCCGAGGCCGACGTGGTCTACGAGGAGACCTTCCGCACCCAGCGGGTGCAGCACGCCAGCCTGGAGACGCACGGCTGCGTCGCGTACTTCGAGGAGAGCGAGGAGACGGGGGAGGAACGGATCGTGGTGCGCTCCTCCACCCAGGTGCCCTTCCTCACCCGGCGCGCCCTGTGCGACCTCTACGACCTGCCGATGGACAGGGTCCGGGTGGTGGCGGGCCGGGTCGGCGGCGGGTTCGGCGGCAAGCAGGAGATGCTCACCGAGGACATCGCGGTGCTGGCGGCGCTGCGGCTGCACCGGCCGGTCAAGCTGGAGTTCACCCGCGCCGAGCAGTTCCACGGCGCCACCACCCGGCACCCGTTCACGATCACCGTCAAGCTGGGCGCCAGGAGCGACGGCACCCTGACGGCCCTGCGCTTCCGGGTGGTTGCCGACACCGGCGCGTACGGCAACCACGGGCCGGCCGTGATGTTCCACAGCATCGGCGAGTCGATGGGCGTCTACCGGGCGCCGCACAAGAAGGTCGACGCCTACTCCGTCTACACCAACGCGGTGCCCGCCGGCGCGTTCCGCGGCTACGGTCTCGGCCAGGTCACCTTCGCCGTGGAGTCGGCGATGGACGAACTCGCCCGGCGGCTGGGCCTCGACCCGCTGGTGCTCCGGGAGAGGAACGTCATCGGCCCCGGCGAGCACATGGAGGGCCCGCTCGGCGAGGAGGAGGACCTCCACATCGCCTCCTACGGACTCGACCAGTGCCTCCAGGTGGTCCGCAACGCCCTCGCGCACGACACCAGCGCCGAACTCGCCCCCGAGGGCTGGCTGGTCGGCCAGGGCTTCGCCATGGCGGCCATCGCCTGCGGCCCGCCCGGCGGCCACATCGCCGACGCGACGGTGAAACTGCTGGAGGACGGCACGTACGACATCGCGGTGGGCACCGCGGAGTTCGGCAACGGCACCACCACCGTGCACCAACAGATCACCGCCGGAGCCCTCGGCACCACGCTCGACCGGATCTCGATCCGGCAGTCCGACACCGACGTGGTGAAGCACGACACCGGCGCCTTCGGCTCCGCCGGGACCGTCGTCGCGGGCAAGGCCGTGATGAAGGCCGCCGACGCGCTCGCCGAGCGGATCCTCTCCTTCACCGCGGAGTACGCCCGCACTCCGCGCGGCCTGCTGCGGCTCACCGCCGACGCGGTCGAGTGCGACGGGCGGGCGGTCGCGCTCAAGGAGGTCTTCGAGGCGGCTCGCGGGCAGGGCGTGGAGCTCAGTGCCGACGGCCACTTCGGCGGCTCACCGCGCTCGGTGGCGTTCAACTCCCAGTGGTTCCGGATCGCGGTGGACCCGGACACCGGTGAGATCCGGATCCTGCGCAGCGTCCACGGCGCCGACGCCGGCAAGGTGATGAACCCGCTGCAGTGTCGCGGCCAGGTCGAGGGCGGCGTCGCCCAGGCCCTCGGCGCGACGCTGTTCGAGCAGGTCCTGGTCGACGACCGCGGCGAGGTCAGCACGGCGGCGTTCCGCCGCTACCGGCTGCCCGCCTTCGCGGACGTGCCGCGCACCGAGGTGCACTTCTCGCAGACCTCGGACGCCATCGGGCCCTTGGGTGCCAAGTCGATGTCGGAGAGCCCGTTCAACCCGGTGCCGCCGGCCTTCGCCAACGCCCTGCGGGACGCCACCGGGATCCGCTTCACCGAGGCGCCGTTCCTGCGGGACAAGGTCTGGCGGGCCCTCGACAAGCACCGCCGGCGGCCCGCGGCGCCGTGAGCGGGAGGCGGCCCGGGACGGTCCGGGACGTGGCCCGGGAGGCGGCCCGGGGCAGTCCGGGCGGCGGTCCACTGTCGGGACCGCCGGACCACGGCCCCCTCCGCAGCCCTCGCCGTCAGGTGATCACACAAGAGGAAAACCGCACCCTAGTCCTTGTGTTTACGATGCCTGATACGCGTCAGCCATCGCATGTGCGAGACCCCCATGCCGCACATGGCGCACAAGGAGCAACAACATGATCGTCGGAGACCTCCTGGAGCTGGACGACCTCCACATCGAGGTCGCCTGGGCGAGCCCCCACCAACTCGACCGCGAGGTGACCGGCGTGACCTCCACCGACCTGCAGGACCCGGCGCGCTACCTGCAGCGCGGCGAACTGGTCCTCTCCGGACTGGTCTGGTGGCGGCCGGACGAGAGCCAGGCGGCGATGCGCTTCGCCAACTCGCTGCGCACCGCCGAGGTCGCCGCGCTCCTCGCCGGCGAGGGCACCCACGGCACCGTCCCGCCGGAACTGGTCGAGGCCTGCCGCCGGCACGGCGTACCCCTGCTGTCGGTCCCGGCCGGAACCAGCTTCCGCTCCGTCACCGACCGCGTCTACCTGCGCCTGTGGGGCGACCTTCAGGCGCACGCCGAGGGGCAGGCGGCCCTCCCGGCCGCCGCCCGGCGCGCCCTGACCCAGCTCCTCCGCACCGAGGCCTCCCTGGACGACCTCCTGGAGCGGGCCGTGACCGACCTCGGACTGCCCGGCTGCTTCCTGACCACGGGCTCCGGCCGGGTGCTGGCCTCCTCGGAGCACTCCTCTGCGCACTCCTCGGCGCACACCTCTGCGCACTCCTCGGCGCCCTCCGCATCGCGAACCGCAGCCCGAGCCGCGGCCACGCCCGTCCCGGTCGGCCCGCCCGGCGAGTCACCCTTCGACGGCTGGCTGCTGCAGCCCCACACCGAACCCGGCCCCACCGCCACCGCCATGCTGCACGGCCTGGCCGAACTGCTCACCCCGCTCGCCACCCGCGACCGGGCCACCGCCACCGCCCAGCGGCAGACCGGCACCCGGCTGATCGAACTGCTCGACTCCGGCGCCGACACCGAGGCCGAGGCCGAACGCGCGCTCGCCCTCTCCGGCCTGCCCCCGCACCAGAGCCTGACCCCGGTCGCCGCGCGGATCGACGGCGCCCCCGCGACCTGGACGGCCGCCGCCCTCGCCGAGGCCCTCCACGAACTGTCCGCCCCCTTCGTCGCCGCCCCCGACGGCCGGGGCGGCGCGGCGGCCCTGTCCCCGGCCCCGGAAGCCCGGATCGCGGAGACCCTGCAGCGCGTCCTCCCCCGCCTGGAAGCCGGACTGACCGGCCGACGGCGCCTGCGCCTGGGCATCGGCTCCACCGTCGAACCGGCCGCCGGGGCCCTCAGGACCGCGCTCGTCCAGGCCCGCTACGCGCTCCACGTCGAGCCGCCCGGGACGGTCGGCCGCTGCGCGCGGATCACCTCCCTCGAAACGCTGCTCCGGGGCGTCCCCGCCGAGATCACCGCGGACTTCCGCCGCCGGCTCCTCGCGCCGCTGATCGAGCACGACCGGACCAACACCGTCTCCCTGCTGGACACCCTGGACGCCTTCCTCCGGCACAGCGCCTCCTGGTCCAGGACGGCCGAGGCGCTCCACCTCCACGTCAACACCGTGCACTACCGGATGAAGCGGATCGAGGAGCTCACCGGCCGCAGCCTGCTGAAGCTGGAGGACCGGCTCGACCTGTGGGCGGCGCTGCGCTGCACACCCGCCTGACGCCGCAGGCCCGGCCCGCCCGGCCCGCCTCCGCCCGGTCGCCGCTGGTCCGGTCCTCGTCCTGGCGCAAGCCGTCCTCCTCCTCGAAGCGCTCCGTCCGCCCGGGGCGGCTGCCCAGGCGTAGCCGGGCCGAAGCTCGCCGTCACCCGTTCGGGGCGTTTCGGCGCCCGTCGCCGGGCTCTCACCAGGCCGCGGGCTCGGGGGGCCAGGTGTCGGCGGCCAGCACGCCGGTGGCGTAGGCGCGGGCGACCAGGGCGGTGCGGTTGGGCACCCGCCAGCGCCGGGAGAGCCGGGCGAGGTGGTAGTTGACGCCGTCCGCGGTGAGGCCGATCTCCCGGGCGATCTGCGCGGTGGTGGCGCCCCGGGCGGCCGCGGCGAGGATCCGGGCCTCGACCGGGCTGACCTCGACCTGCGGGCCCGGCGGCGGCACCTCCCGGGGTGCCTCGACGGTCCGCAGGGAGAGCAGCAGGTTCGGGGTCTGTTCCGGGGTGTCGCCGACCAGGTCGACGGTCATCTCGCCGTGCCGTTCGCCGCCGTCCGCGGGCGTCCAGGAGACCCGGGCCGGGTACCGCGAGCGGCGGTGCAGCCGGACCGCCTCGGCGAGTGCCTGCAGCGTGTCGCTGTCCTGGAGGGTGAAGAACTCCAGGATCTTCCGCTCGCGCAACTGCCCCGGCAGCAGGCCGAACTCGGCCGCCATCGCGCGGTTGACGATCAGGACCCGGCCGCCGAACTCGACCACCGCGATCGGCATCGGCACGTGGTCGAGCAGGCGCAACGCCCGGTTGCGCCAGATCACCGCCGCGTCCTGCGGGCTCCCCGGTACCGGACCGCAGTCCTCGGTCGGTTGCATCTCCGGCCTCTCCTCCCCGTGGCATCCGCGCAGCCGGAGCTGACGGTTCGTAGGCAAGCCCGCGGACGCTCCGGGTACTACACAATCATGTAGTGATCACGGCCGGTCCTCCCTCCCGGTGGGCACAGAGTGGGAGAGCCGAACTTTTCCGCTGCGGGAGGGACCCACCATGACCGAGATGATGACCGAGACGAGGAACGGGGCAAGCGACGGGGCGACGGCCGAAGCCGGGGCCGAGACCCGGGACGGAGCCGGGAGCGGAGCCGCGAGCGAGACCCCGGCCGTCCCCCTGGTGGACATCTCGTCGGCGCCGCCGATCGCCGCCCCGATGCTGCGGACCATGGAGCTGGCCAGAGCGCACGGCCCGGCCTTCGTCCAGCGGCTGCACGGCCGGGACACCCTGGTGGTCAGCGGCCTGGAGCTGGTCGAGGAGCTGGCCGACGAGACCCGGTTCACCAAGTCGATCGGCCCGGGCCTGGTCAACGTCCGCCAGTTCACCGGCGACGGCCTGTTCACCGCGTACAACGACGAGCCCAACTGGGCCCGGGCGCACGACATCCTGATGCCCGCCTTCGCGCTCGGCTCGATGCGCACCTACCACCCGGTGATGCTGCGGGTGGCCCGCCGGGTGATCGACTCCTGGGACCGCCGGGAGGCCGCCGCGCTGCCCGTGGACGTGCCCGGCGACATGACCCGGATGACGCTGGACACCATCGGGCTGGCCGGCTTCGGCTTCGACTTCGGCTCCTTCGAGCGGGACGAACCGCACCCGTTCGTCGACGCGATGGTGCGCTGCCTGGAGTGGGCGATGACCCAGCTCACCCGCGACCCGGAGCTGGACCACAGCGAGCGCGACGCGGCCTTCCGGGCCGACGCCGACTACCTGGCCAACGTCGTCGACGAGGTGATCGCCGCCCGCGCCGGGGAGGACGAGCAGGGCCCGGCCGAGGACCTGCTCGGCCTGATGCTCGGCGCGGTGCGTCCCTCCGACGGCACCCGGCTGGACGCCGAGAACATCCGCAACCAGGTGATCACCTTCCTGATCGCCGGCCACGAGACCACCTCGGGCGCGCTGTCCTTCGCGATGTACTACCTGGTCAAGCACCCGGCCGTGCTGCGCGAGGTGCAGCGGGAGGTGGACGCCCTCTGGGGCGGCCAGGCCGACCCGGAGCCCTCGTACGAGGACGTCGGACGCCTGCGGTACACCCGGCAGGTGCTCAACGAGGCGCTGCGGCTGTGGCCCACCGCGCCCGCCTTCAGCCGCGAGGCGCGCGAGGACACCCTGCTCGGCGGACGGATCCCGCTGCGCGCCGGGGAGACGGTCTTCGTGTCGACCCCGATGCTGCACCGCGACTCCGCGTGGGGCGACAACCCGGAGCTGTTCGACCCGTCCCGGTTCGACACCGAGCCCGAGGCGGCCCGCTCCCCGCACGCCTTCAAGCCCTTCGGCACCGGCGAACGCGCCTGCATCGGAAGGCAGTTCGCGCTGCACGAGGCCACCATGCTGCTCGGCATGCTGGTCCACCGCTACCGGCTGATCGACCACGCCGACTACCGGCTGACCATCAAGCAGACGCTCACCATCAAGCCCGACGAGTTCACCCTCGGCCTCGCCCGGCGCACGCCCGTCCCCCCGGCCGCCGAGCCGGCCACCGGCGCGGACCCGCGGACCGGCGCGGCCGCCGAGCGCCCCGGCCGGGTCCGCCAGGGCACCGGGCTGCTGCTCCTGCACGGCTCCAACTACGGCGCCTGCCGCGAGTTCAGCCGGCAGCTCGCGGAGGCCGCCGCCGACCTCGGCTGCGACACCGCGATCGCCCCGCTGGACGCGTACGCGGACGGGCTGCCCACCGACCGTCCGGTGGTGATCACGGCCGCCTCGTACAACGGGCAGCCGACGGACGACGCGGCCCTCTTCGTCCGCCGCCTCCAGGAGGACGGCCCGGAGGACGGCGCTGCCGGCGGCGTGGCGGACGGCGTGGAGTACGCGGTGCTCGGCATCGGCGACCGCACCTACGCCGCCACCTACCAGCGCGTCCCCGTCCTGATCGACGACCGGCTCGCCGCCCTCGGCGGCACCCGGCTGCTCGCCCGCGCCGAGGCCGACGCCTCCGGTGACCTGGCCGGCACCGTGCGGCAGTTCACCGAGGCGCTGCGCGTCGCCCTGCTGGAGCGGTACGGGGACGCCGACGCCCCGGCCGCGCCGTGGCAGGAGGCCGCGTACACGGTGACCGAGGTGGCCGGCGGTCCGCTGGCCGCGCTGGCCGCCCGGCACGACATGACCGAGCTGACCGTCACCGCCGTCGACAGCCTGACCGACCCCGGCTACCCCCGGGTCAAGCGCCTGGTCCGGCTGGCCCTGCCCGAGGGCGCCGGCTACCGGACCGCCGACCACCTCACGGTGCTCCCGGCCAACGACCCGGCTCTGGTCGAGCGCGCGGCCAAGCTGTTCGGCGCCGACCCGCAGACCGTGCTCAACATCGTGGCCCACCGGCGCACCGGCCTGGCCCTCGACCGCCCGCTGACGGTGCGCGACCTGCTCACCCACCACGTCGAGTTGCAGGACCGCCCGACCGCCGAGCAGCGCGCCGCGCTGGCCGCCCGCAACCCCTGTCCGCCCGAGCAGGCCGCGCTGCGCGCGCTGCCCGAGGACGACCCGCGCACCCTGCTGGACCTGATCGAGGACCACCCGGCCCTGCAGGGGAGCCTGACCTGGCCGGTGCTGCTGGAGCTGCTGCCGCCGATCAGGCCCCGGCACTACTCGATCTCCTCCTCGCCGACCGGCGGCGCGGGCGAGGTGGACCTGATGGTCTCCGTGCTCAGCGCCCCGGCCCGCTCCGGGCGGGGCACCTTCCGCGGCACCGGCTCCGGCCACCTCGCCCGGCTCGCGGTCGGCGACACCGTGCTCGCCCGGGTCCAGCCCTGCCGGGAGGCGTTCCGGATCGGCCACCGCACCCCGGTGATCATGATCGCGGCCGGCACCGGCCTGGCGCCCTTCCGGGGCGCCGTCGCCGACCGCCGCGCGCTGCTCGCCGACGGGGCCGAACTCGCCCCCGCCCTGCTGTACTTCGGCTGCGACGCCGCCGAAGCGGACTACCTGCACCGGGCCGAGCTGGAGGCGGCCGACCGGGCCGGCGCGGTCTCGATGCGGCCCGCCTTCAGCGAGCGGCCGCAGGACGGGCGGCGCTTCGTGCAGGACCGCCTCGCGGCGGAGGCCGCCGAGGTCTGGGAGCTGCTCGCGGCGGGCGCCGAGGTGTACGTGTGCGGCGACGGCGGGCGGATGGCGCCGGGCGTCCGGGCGGCCTTCCGGGAACTGCACCGGGAGCGGACGCCGGGGGCCGACGAGCAGCGGGCGCAGGCCTGGCTGCAGGGACTGATCGAGGCCGGGCGGTACGTCGAGGACGTGTACGCGGGCTGACCGGGCCGCACACGGCCGCCGGCCCCGCTGCTGCGCGCAACGGGGCCGGCGGCTGGTCGGTTCGTCGGTTCGTCGGTTCGACGGCTCAAGGTCTGGACGGCAGGGTCCGGGCGGCTCAGGGTCTCGACGTCTCAGGGTCGCGGGGGATCAGTACACGTTGACCCCGTACGCGGCGAGCGCCGCGTTGACCGGCTGGAAGAAGGTCGTGCCGCCCACCGTGCAGTCGCCGCTGCCGCCCGAGGTGATGCCGAGTGCCTTGGCGCCGTCGTAGAGCGGGCCGCCGGAGTCGCCGGGCTCGGCGCACACGTCGGTCTGGATCAGGCCGCGCACGGTGCCGCCGCCGCTGTAGCGCACGGTGGCGTTGAGCCCGGTGACCTTGCCGCCGTGCGTGCCGGTCGTCGAGCCGGTGCGCTTGACCGCCTCGCCGACGAACGCGTTCGGCGCGGAGGTGAAGCCGCCGGGGTGGCTCAGGGCGGAGTTGTCGTAGCGGACCAGCGCGTAGTCGTGGCTCGGGAAGGTCGAGGCGACGGTGGCTCCGACCGACGTCGTGCGGGCGGCGTCCGTGTACCACTGGGGGGCGACGTTCCCGCAGTGCCCGGCGGTGAGGAAGTAGTGGGCGCCGGCGTCCGCCACGTTGAAGCCGAGCGAGCAGCGGTACTGGCCGCCGTAGATGGCGTCGCCGGCGGCGAGCAGCGGGGCGAGGGTGCCGGGGACGCGGCGGACGGTCAGGACGGACGCGTCGCCGCCGGACGCCTGGGTGATCCGGTCGAGCGCTTCCGTGGACACGGTGCTGTCGGCGGTCACCACGACGCGTCCGGCGGCCTCGTCGACGTACCACGCGGTGCCGTCGACCTCGGCGTGCAGGACGGCGTCGCTGACGGCCGCGAGCTGTCCGGGTTCGGCGGTGTGGGTGGGGGCCGCCGCGGCGCCCGGCACGGCGACCGCGGTGGCGGTCAGCAGGCCGAGGGCCACGGCGAGCAGGCGGGTACGGCGTCGAGTGGTGCCGGTGCGGGGGGTCCCGCGCTTGGTCCTCACCGATCTCCTCCTGGGAGTACGGCCCCTGGGGGGTTGGGGGCCGGGAGGCGCGGTCAGACGGTGGGCGGGCTCCGGCTGTGCTGTCCGGTAGCACGACGGATGATCTGCCCCTGACAGGCGCTGACCGGAAGTATCAGGAAACGGACGGTTCGGTACAAGCTTCCTGACCGGGTGTCGGCGGATTCCGCAGCCGGTATGACTGTCCGTCAATTCAGCGCTGTGCGGGGCGATCCGATGAAAGTGTTATCGCTGCGGCCCGGTGGGGTCTCCCAGGCACGGGAACGGACGCACGATGCCGCGGGTGAGGTCCGCGGCGGGGCTGCGGAGTTCGAGATGGGGCGCTCCGCGCGGAGGCGCGGCCTCCACCGCGTCCGTTCCCGCCGCGCCGCCGGATCGTCCCGTCCGGCCGGACGCGCCCGGCGGTCCGCACGTTTCCCCCACGACGGCGGACCGCCGGGGCCACCGCTCGGATCACCGAACGGGTCACCGCCGGGCGTTCGCGGCGGCCTGCTCGCGGGTGAGCCGCCACACCTGCTCCTCGCCGGTCTCGGCCGGAGCGATCGCCTCGGAGGGGCGACGCAGGTGCACGGTGAAGCCGAGGCGGGCCGGGATCGCGCCGCTGGCCCGGTTGCCCGGGTCGTGGACGATGTCGACGCACTCGACCCCAGGGAGGTCGAAGGCCTGGTCGACCAGGGCCGCCGCGGCCCGGGTGGCCAGACCGCGCCCGATGGCGGCGGGGTGGAGCCAGTAGCCGATCTCGAGGCCGTCGTCCGGGGCGTCGTCGCGCCGGTACAACCCGCAGGCGCCGACGATGGCGCCGTCCAGCACGATCGCGTAGGCGAAGTCCTGCCCGCTCGCCCAGCGCTCAGCCCGGGTGGCCAGGTACTCGGTGGTCTTGGCGCGGCTGTGCTCGGCCACCCACGGCATCCACGGCCGCAGGTGCTCCACCGACTCCTCGATGACCGCGAAGAACTCGGGGAAGTCGGCCTCGCCGGCGAAGCGGCGCAGCGTCACCTCACCCAGGTCGATGACGTGCCGGGGGCATTCCGGGGGTGCCGGGGACTCCGTGCGTTCCGTGCGTTCCATGGACAGAGGATGGTCCGCATCCGTCTCATCGGGCAAATGGACTGGGGCACGGCGGCCGGGCGGCGGTGAGGCCTCCTCAGGTCCGTTCGCCGACGGACCCGGGGAGGACGGACACGGCGTGCCGCCGCAGCAGGACGGCGGCCTCGCGGTCGGTGACGTCGTGGAACTCGTCGTACCAGGGGCCGGCGTGCGCGTAGCGGGGCAGGTGGAGGCAGACCAGCTCGTCCACGTCCCGCCGCAGGTCGGCCGCGATCCGGGCGTCGCCGACCGGCGCCGCGAGGATCAGCCGGTCCGGGTGTTCGGCGGCGACGGCGTGGACGGCGGCGCGGGCGGTGAGCGCGTCCGTCAGGCCGTCGAAGACCAGGACCGCGGTCCGCCCGTGCAGGGGGTGCCGGGACCGGCCCTGGCGGTACAGCGACTCGCGACGGTGCACCTCGACGCGCTCGCGCTGGACGCTCGCGCCGAGCTGCGCCGCGGTGACACCGAGGATCGTCAGGGTGTACCGGTCGAACAGCGGCGGGTCGCGGTCGGCGATCGCGCCGATCGGGTGGTCGCAGCCGGGGACGACCAGCGGCCGGACCACTGCGGCGTCGAGCGGGGCGTCCAGGGCCCCGGCGACCTCCGCGGCCACCGGCAGCCCGCCGGGGGCGAGGCCCAGGACCACCACCCGGTGACGGGACCGGCCGTCGAGGAGCGGGGCGAGCCGTTGGTCGAGCTGGTGCCCGGCGGTGCTGCGGTCGAGGAATCTCACGGGCGGCTCGTCCTCCTCGGGGTTCTCCCGCGTGCCCTCTCGGGGTTCTCGCGGTGGCGGCCGTGTGCGTGCGGCACCGGCCCCGCCACCGGGGCGGCTTCCCCGTCACGGCACGCTCTGACGTCCGGCCCCGCGGTTCCGTCACGTCCGGCCGGGATTCCCTGACGTCCGGCCCCGCGGTTCCCTGACGTCCGACCTCGGCGGTTCTGCCGGTGTGGCCACGGCGAGCCGGGGCAGACGCGGGTCGTGGACGTCCGACGGACAGCGCTTCCGGCCGTCGCTAGGCGGCGGCCGGGTCCGGGGACGGCCGTCCGCGCGGCCCGCCAGGGCGCGCGCGATGATGGTCCCGACGGCGCACCGCCGTCCCGACCCGACCGGGAGCGAGCCATGCCACGGCCATCCGAGGGGCCATCCGAGAAACCCTGCGAGCCCGCCGGAGACCACGCGTTCGGCGACCTGCGCGTCGCGGTGGCCGACGAGGGCCCGGTACGGGTCGTCACCGTGGCCGGGGAACTGGACCACGACACGGCCGATGCGCTGCGCGCCGCGCTCGCCGGGCCACCGCCGGACGGCGTCGAACGGATCGTGATCGACTTCACCGACCTGCGGTTCTGCGACTCGACCGGCCTGAACGTCCTGCTCCGCGCGCACCTGGACGCGCAGGCGGCCGGGCTGCGGCTGGAGCTGGCCGGCCCGAGCCCCGTCGTGGCGCGGCTCCTCGCGGTCACCGGGGCCGACACCGTGCTGCGGATCCACCCCGACCTCGGTTCGGCGCTCAAGGCGCCGCGGGGCACCGCCGGGCCCGCCGCTCCGCCCGAGCGGACGTGAGGAGGGCGGCCGTGGACCGGCTCGGCGACGGCGAGCTGCCCGGACCGGAGCAGATCCGGCGTCTGATGCTCGCGGGCAGCGCCGGTGCGGTGCAGCGCAGCCGTGCGTTCAGCCGGCAGGTGCTGCGGTCCTGGCACTGGCTGCCGACCGCCGACGAGGAGCGGCAGTTGGTGGTCGAGGACGTCCTGCTGATGGTCTCCGAGCTGGTCACCAACGCCTGTCTGCACGCCCCCGGCGGCCCGCGTGAGCTGCGGTTGCGCTGGGACGGCGAGCGGCTGCGGGTCGAGGTCGCGGACGCGAGCCCGGTGCCGCCGAGGCTGCGCCCGTACGCCGACCCGGGTCGGCCGGGCGGGCACGGGCTGCGGGTGGTGGACCGGCTCTCCCGGTCCTGGGGCTCGGAGCCGGAGGGCGGCGGGAAGCTGGTCTGGCTGGAGGTGGCGGGCCCGCCCGTCGGCTCCGTCCGGGGCTGACGGCTGCCCCTCGGCGCCGCAGCTGTCCCTCCCGTCCGCCCCGTCCGCGGCCTCGGGTGTTTCCTTCGGCCCGAACGGGATAACCGCGCTGTCGCAGGCGTCAGCGGGCAGGGAGCACCGGGCTCCGGGGCCCGGACGCGGCGAGAGGAGCCCGAGGCTCATGACGAAGCGCCCGCAGTGGGCCGGGAGCCCGGCCGCCGATCGGGTCGAAGGGCTCGTCGTCGAGGCCAGGCCGTGGGCCCGGGGCACCGTGCTGGTCCTTTACGGCGAGCTGGACCTGGACTCGGTGGCCGACCTGCGGTCCGCCGTCGAGGGCGCCCTCGCCGGGCCGGCCGCCGTCATCGTGATCGACTGCGCCGGGCTGGAGTTCTGCGACTCCACCGGGCTCAACGCCCTGCTCCGGTCCAAGGCCCGGGCCGCCCTCGAGGGGAGCCGGTTCGAGCTGGCCCGGCCCAGGCCGCTGATCCTGCGCATGCTCGAACTCACCGGGGTTACCGACGCCTTCGTGATCCGCGAGGCCGTGCCGGACTGAGCCCGCCCGGCGCGGCTCCCGGCCGGGCCGCCTGTATCGTTTCCCTTCCCCCGGCCTGCCCGCCTGCCCCGGCCCGCACCGCCTGCCCCACCTGCGGCCCCGGGGCCCGCAGTGGCACAGTGGGAGCAGGGCGGTGGACCCCGCCGTCCCCGGACCCGAGGTGCCCGGACGGCGCACCCCGGCCGTGTGAGCGATCCGGACGGTGGACGGATGGACGAGCACCCGGTACCCGGCGCCGCGGCGGCCGACCCGGCCGAGCAGGCGCTGCGGCAGTTGCTCGCGGGACTGACCGCCGTACGCGACGGGGACTTCCGTACCCGGCTCGCCCCGGACCGGCCGGGCGTGCTCGGGGAGATCGCCGAGGTCTTCAACGGGATGGCCGACCAGCTGGCCCGGGTGACCTCCGAGGTGACCCGGGTGGCGCGCGAGGTCGGCACCGACGGGCGGCTCGGCGGCCAGGCGCAGGTGCCGGACGCGGCCGGGACCTGGCTGGACCTGACCGACGCGGTCAACGCGATGGCGGGCAACCTGTCCTGGCAGGTGCGCAACATCGCCCAGGTGACCACGGCGGTGGCGCGCGGCGACCTCACCCAGAAGATCGAGGTGGACGCTCGGGGCGAGATCCTGGAGCTCAAGAACACCGTCAACACCATGGTGGACACGCTGTCCTCGTTCGCCGCCGAGGTGACCCGGGTGGCCCGCGAGGTCGGCAGCGAGGGCCGGCTCGGCGGGCAGGCGCAGGTGCCGGGCGTCGCCGGGACGTGGCGCGACCTGACCGACTCGGTGAACGTCATGGCCGACAACCTCACCGCCCAGGTCCGGGCGATCGCCTCGGTGACCACCGCCGTGGCCGAGGGCGACCTGTCGCAGAAGATCCGGGTGGACGCGCGCGGCGAGATCCTCGAGCTGAAGGAGACCATCAACACGATGGTCGACCAGCTGTCCGCCTTCGCCGGCGAGGTCACCCGGGTGGCCCGCGAGGTCGGCACCGAGGGGAACCTCGGCGGCCAGGCCACCGTCCGGGGCGTCTCCGGGACGTGGAAGGACCTCACGGACAACGTCAACGTGATGGCCTCCAACCTGACCGGCCAGGTCCGCTCGATGTCCGAGGTGGCGACCGCCGTGGCCAAGGGCGACCTGTCCCGGAAGATCACCGTCGAGTCCAAGGGCGAGGTCGCCGCCCTGGCCGACGCGATCAACACCATGGTCGACACCCTGTCCGTGTTCGCGGACGAGGTCACCCGGGTGGCCCGCGAGGTCGGCACCGAGGGCATCCTGGGCGGCCAGGCCCGGGTACCCAACGTCGCCGGGACGTGGAAGGACCTCACCGACAACGTCAACTTCATGGCGCACAACCTGACCAGCCAGGTACGCAACATCGCCCAGGTCACCACGGCCGTCGCCGAGGGCGACCTGACCCGCAAGATCGACGTGGACGCGCGCGGCGAGATCCTGGAGCTCAAGAACACCGTCAACACCATGGTGGACACGCTGTCCTCGTTCGCCGCCGAGGTGACCCGGGTGGCCCGCGAGGTCGGCAGCGAGGGCCGGCTGGGCGGCCAGGCCCGGGTGGAGGGGGTCGCCGGCACCTGGAAGCGGCTCACCGAGAACGTCAACGAGCTGGCCGGCAACCTGACCCGGCAGGTCCGGGCGATCGCCGAGGTCACCAGCGCCGTCGCGGCCGGCGACCTGACCCGCTCGGTCAGCGTGGACGCCTCCGGCGAGGTCGCCGAGCTCAAGGACAACATCAACGCCATGGTCGGGTCACTGCGCGAGACCACCCTGGCCAGCCAGGAGCAGGACTGGCTGAAGTCCAACCTGGCCCGCTTCTCCGCCGCCATCCAGGGCCGCCGGGACATCCGCTCCGTCGCCGAGATGATCACCGACGAGCTGACCCCGCTGATCGGCGCCCAGTACGGCGCGTTCTTCCTCGCCGTGGAGGGCGAAGCCGGCACCGAGCTGGCCCTGATCAGCGCCTACGGCCGCCCGGCCGGGGAGGAACGGCGGGTGCGGCTGGGGGAGGGCCTGGTCGGACAGGCCGCCCGCACCCGGCGGACCGTCCTCGTGGACGACCTGCCGCCCGGCTACGCCACCGTCGCCTCGGGCGCGGGTGCCGCCGACGTCCGCTCGGTCGTCGTCCTGCCGATCGCGCTGGAGGAGTGGCTGATCGGCGTCATGGAGTTCGCCTCCGTCCACTCCTTCACCGAGGTCCACCGCGACTTCCTGGAGCAGTTCACCGAGGCCTGCGGCGTCAACATCGGCACCCTGCTCGCCAACGCCCGCACCGACGAGCTGCTCGGCGAGTCCCAGCGGCTCACCGCCGAACTCCAGGCCCGCTCCGAGGAGTTGCAGGAAGGACAGCAGGAACTACGGCGCTCCAACGCCGAGTTGGAGGACAAGGCCGCCCTGCTCGCCCAGCGCAACCGCGACATCGAGGCGAAGAATCTGGAGATCGAGCAGGCCCGCCAGGAACTCGAGGAACGCGCACGGGAGTTGACCCTGGCCTCGATGTACAAGTCCGAGTTCCTGGCCAACATGAGCCACGAGCTGCGCACCCCGCTCAACAGCTTGCTCATCCTCGCCCAGCTGCTCGCCGAGAACACCGGCGGCAACCTCACCCCCAAACAGGTCGAGTACGCGGGCGTGATCCACTCGGCCGGCACCGACCTGCTCCAGCTCATCAACGACATCCTCGACCTCTCCAAGGTGGAGGCCGGGAAGATGGAGCTGACCCCCGAACCCTTCGCCGTGCGCGAGCTGCTGGAGTACGTGGAGTCCGGCTTCGAGCCGCTGGCCGACCAGAAGGGCCTCACCTTCGAGGTGACCGTCGGCCCGGCGGTCCCGGAACGGATCGTCACCGACCAGGCCCGGCTGCGCCAGGTACTGCGCAACCTGCTCTCCAACGCCGTCAAGTTCACCGACGCCGGCCGGGTCGAACTGCGGATCGAACGCGCCGAAGGGCCGGACCTGCCGCCCGAACTCGGCCGCCCGCAAGCGGCGGTGGCCTTCCACGTCGAGGACACCGGGATCGGCATCGACCCGGACCACCTGGACACCATCTTCGGCGCCTTCCAGCAGGCCGACGGCTCCACCGCGCGACGCTACGGCGGCACCGGCCTCGGCCTGTCGATCAGCCGGGAACTCGCCCGGCTGCTCGGCGGCACCATCACCGTCCGCTCCACCGCCGGACGGGGCAGCAGCTTCACCCTCTACCTGCCGCTCGGCGCCCCCGAACAGCCGTCGGACCACGACCCGCACGCCGCGCCGCAGGTCCTGGTGGTCGAGCCGGACCCGCCGGCCCTGCTTTCCCAGCTCGCCCGCTCCGCCGCCGCCGAACTGGGCGGATCGGCACCGCCGGTGCGGGTCGACGGGGTCGGCGACGAGGCCGCGCTGCGGGACGCGCTCGCCGGCGGCCCGTACCGGTGCGTGCTGCTCGACCTCGCCCGCTCCGCCGGCCTCGCACCCGCCCTGGCGGAGGCCGCGGCGGTGGGCACACCCGTGCTCGGGTACGGCGGCGAGGGCGACACACCCGGGAGCGTGGAGCGCGCCCGGGGACTGGACGACCTGCGGGAGCGGCTGATCCGGCTGCTCGACGACGGGCCGTCGGCGGTGGGGGAGGCGGCGGCGAAGGGGGAGGCGGGGGCGCAAGGAGCGGATCCCGTCCAGGACCCGGCGGCCCCGCCGAGGGCCGACCCGCTCGCCGGACGGACCGTGCTGATCGTCGACGACGACATCCGCAACGTCTTCGCCCTCACCGCGGCCCTGGAACAGCACGGGCTGACCGTCCTGCACGCCGACGACGGCCGCGCCGGACTCGACCTGCTGCGTGCCCACCCGGAGACCGACCTCGTCCTGATGGACGTCATGATGCCCGGACTCGACGGCTACGCGGCCATCGAGGCGATCCGCGCCGACACCCGCTTCGACCGGCTGCCCGTCGTCGCCGTCACCGCCAAGGCCATGCCCGGCGACCGGGACCGCAGCCTGGCCGCCGGCGCCGACGACCACGTCACCAAGCCGGTCGACACCGTCCACCTGCTCGACCGCATGCGGACCCGGCTGGACGCCTCGTGACCACGAGCCGACCGGACCCGCCATGACCGCCGCGCGGGAACCCGCGGACCGCCCGGAGCCGCAGCCCGTGGGCGCCGCCGCGGGGCAGGAACCTGCGGGCGACGCGGCGCGGGAGGCCGCGGACCGCGCGGCCCGGGCGTTGGCCGAGACCGTCCGGCGGCTGCAAGGGGCCGCCACCCGGGCACACGCCGAGGCGCGGACCAGGGCCGCCGTCGACCTCGCCACCGGCATCCTGGCCGAGCGGCTCGGCCTGCGGGTCGCCGAGGCCGCCGCGTACCTCGCCCGGCTGGCCCGGGAGGCGGGCGTGCCGGTCGCCGGGCTGGCGGCGGACATCGCCGGGCTGCCGGAGCCGGCCCCGGAGTCGGCCCCGGAGCCGGCCCCCGAGGCGGGAACCTTCGGGGCCCCCGGCGCCGACCCGCGCGACCTCGGTGCACCCGACGTCGGTACGTCCGACCTCGGTACGTCCGACGGCAGTGCGTCCGACCTCGACGCGCTCGACCCGGACCTGCCCGACACCGGCCCGCCCGTCGCGCCCGCGCTCGCCGCCGCGTCCGACCTGCAGCGCGCCGCCGAGGCCGTGCTGGACCAGACCGGCGCGGCCCTCGGCGCCCGTGCCGTGGCCGTCTGGCTGCGGCTGCCCGGCGGCGTGCTCGCCCTCGCCGCGCACGCCGGGCTGTCCGCCGACGAGACCGCCGCCTGGGACCGGGTGCCGCCCGGCGTCCTCACCCCCGCGCAGTGGGTGATCGGCGGCGGGGTGGCGCTGTGGCCCGGTGAGCCGGGGACCGACGCGCCCTCGGTGGGCGTCGGCTCCGCCCGGGCCGTCCTCCCGCTGGTCGACCAGGGCCGCCGCCGGGGCGCCCTGGAGCTGGTCTGGTCCGGCTCCGCCCCGGCGCTCGGCCCGCCCCAGCACCGCCGGCTGTACGCGCTCGCCGACCTCTGCACGACCCTGCTCGGCCCGCCCCGCGAGCCCGTGACGCCCGAGGAGACCGCCGCCCTCCTGGAGGGGCTGCTCACCCCCGCCCTGCTGCTGGAACCCGTCGTCCGGGACGACCGGGCCGTCGACTTCACCATCCGGCGGTTCAACGCCCGGTTCCGCGACCCGCTCGGCCGCCCCCGGGACACGCTGGAGGGCGCCTCGCTGCTGGAGTCCTACCCGGTCGCCTGCGCGGCGGGCCTGCTCGACCGCCTGGTCCACGCGTACGAGACGGGCACGCCGTGCCCGGCCGAACGAGTCCGGCTGGCCTTCCAGGACACCGGGCCCGCCGGCCCCGCCGCCGCCCTGCTCGCGGTCGTCCCGCTCGGCGGCCGACTGCTGGTGTGCTGGCAGCTGGACGACGAGCGGGCCGAGGAGGACGAGCGGACCGCACTGCTGCGCCAGGCCCACCGGCTCGTCCGGGTGGCCGGCTTCGAGGAGCGGCCGGTCGAGGGCCGGATCCGGTGGAGCGACGGGCTGCGCGAGCTCTACGGGCTGCCGCCGGACGCGGCGCCGGTGCCGCTGGCCCGGCTCGCGCGGCACACCCACCCGGACGACCGGCCCGCGATCCGCCGCCTGCTGGACACCGTCCGGCACCGCCACCGCACCGCCTCGGCCGTCATCCGCCTCGACCGGCCCGACGGCACCCACCGCTTCACCCGGGTGATCGCCGAGCCCGTACTCGACGACGCCGGACAGCTCACCGCGATCCGCGGCGCCTACCACGACGTGTCCGCCCAGCACTGGACGGAGGTCGCGCTCGGCGCCACCCGGGAGCGGCTCGCCGACAGCGAGCAGGAGTCCGCCGAACGGGAGCAGCTGGCGCTGCGGCTCCAGCAGGCCATCCTCCCGGCCGCACCGCCTCCGCTCGGCGTCACCGGTGTGCACGCCGCCGTCCGCTACCGCCCCGCCGCCCAGCGCGACCGGGTCGGCGGCGACTGGTACGACGTCATGCCGCTGCCCGACAAACGGGTGCTCCTCGCGGTCGGCGACGTGGCCGGACACGGCGTCGGCGCGGCCACCGGGATGGTCGCGCTGCGGCACGCCCTGCGCGGCCTCGCGGTCACCGGCGCCGGCCCGGGCCGGCTGCTGGAGTGGGCCAACGCCGTCGCCCTGCGCGAACCCGGGCAGGTCACCGCGACCGCCGTCTGCGTGCTGCTCGACCCGGCCGACGGCGAGCTGCGCTGGGCCCGGGCCGGCCACCTGCCGCCGATCCGGCTCGGCGCCGACGGCGCCCACGTGCTGCCCCTGCCGCACGGCGTGCTGCTCGGCGCCCTGGACGACGCCCAGTACGGGGAGAGCACCGCCCGGCTCGACCCCGGGGACGTCCTGCTGCTCTACACCGACGGGCTGGTCGAGCGCCGGGACCGCCCGGTCGAGGAATCCGTCGAGCAGCTGATCCGCGCGGCCGGAGCCCCCGGCCCGGACCTGGAGCAGTACCTGGACCGGCTGCTCGAACTCAGCCCCGCCGACACCGACGACGACACCTGCCTGATCGCCGTCCAGACCGAGTAGGGCCACGGGGCAGCACCGGGGGCCGCAGGACACGGCCCGTTACGGACCGCACGGTCCGGGTAGGCGCGACCTGTCGGGGGCGCAGAACGGGACGGAAGGGACCCCCATGTTGCTGCTAGGACTTCTGCTGATGTCGGCGTCCGGCGCGTTCGTCGGGCTGCTGATCGCGGACAACCTCTCCGGCGGGCCCGACTACCAGGTCACGATCCTGGGAAACGACCTCGTGACGCTGAACACTCTGGGCGTCTTCCTCTCCGGCGTGGCCCTCGCGCTGCTCTTCTGCCTCGGCCTCGCCCTGATGCGGTCGACCCGGCGGGCCGGGCGTGCGGTGGGTGCGGCGCGACCGGCACGGCGCCGGGTGGCGTACCGGGAGGCCGAACCGGTGGAGCCGGTGGAGCCCGTCGAGCGGGTGGAGCCGGTACGGCGGTCCGCCCCTGCGGACCGCACGGCGCCGGTCGACGGCGAGCGGGCCTACGACGACCGGCGCGCCAACGACGAACGGGCCTACGATGAACGGGCCTACGATGAACGGGCCTACGGTGAGCGCTCCTACGACGACCGCCGCGCCAACGACGAACGCGCCTACGGCGACCGCGCCGCCCAGGCGCCGGGCTCCGACGAGGGGTTCGCGCGGCCGGATGAACCGCCGTCAGAGGAACAGGCCGCCGAGCAGGGTGGCCGGGAGGCGTCACCACAACCGGGAGGCCGGATCCGTCATCTGTTCGGCCGCTGACCGAAGCCCGCACACGGACCGAAGCCCGTCGAGTCGGCACGGAGGAGAGGCGATCGCATGTCGAGGGCCCGGGCGCCCTCCGTCGGCCCGGCCGCGCAAGCGGTGCGGTTGCCACTCGCGGGCCGGCGAGGGGCGGCGGCCGAGGCGCGCGCCGTCACCGCCCGGTTCCTGGCCGACGTGCCGGACCGGGCCGTGGTCGCCGACGCCGTGCTGCTGGTCTCCGAACTCGTCGGCAACGCGCAGCGCCACACCGCCGGCCCCGGCGCACTGCTGCTCGTCCGGAGCGACGGCGCGCTGCGCATCGAGGTCAGCGACCCCAGCCGCCGCCCGCCGATGCCCCGGGCACCGTACGGCGACGACGGATCGGGGGGCCTCGGACTGTTCCTGGTGAACCGGCTCAGCCGGCGCTGGGGCTGGCGCCCGCTGGGCCCAGGGAAGGCGGTCTGGTGCGAGCTGCGGATGCCCGCGCAGCGGTGTCCGCCGGGCCCAGGCGGGTAGGTGCCCCGAGTAAGCCGTCCACGGCGGACCCGGCAGCCGCCCCACCGGGGCGAGCGCACCGGGACAAGCCCGTAGAGCCTGCCCATCCACCACGGGAGGCCACCATGGACCTCGCGTTCCTCACCCCGCTGCTCGACCGGCCCGGCCCCTGGGCCACCGTCTACCTCGACACCGACCGTGCCACCGAGGACGCCGTCCGGCGCCGGGCGCTGATCGACCGCGCCGCCGTGCGGCGGCTGGCCGACGCCGGCACCGACGAGGACACCTGCGCGGCCGTCCGCGACCACCTGGCCGCCGAACCCGCCGCCGGCTCCCCGCCCGGGCGGGCGCTGTTCGCAGCCGACGGTGAGGTGGCCCTGGACGTCCCGCTCGCCGTCTCCCCGCCCGACGTGGCCGCCACCTGGGCCCCGCTCCCGCACACCAGCCCGCTGGTCGGCCTGCTGGACGACGCCGCGCCCGCCTGCCTGCTCGCCGCCGTCGACCGCACCGGCGCCACGCTCGAGCGGTACGAGCTCGGCCGCAGCGACCCGCTCGGCACGGTCGAGAGCCCGCAGTGGCAGGGCCGGGGACACCGCGCCCCGCCCGCCGACCGCTACGAGTGGCACTACCGGCACCGCGTCGAGGACACCTGGGACCGCACCGCCGGGATCATCGCCGACCACCTCGCCCGGGTCTGGCCGGACAGCGGCGCCCGCCTGCTCGTCCTCACCGGGGACGCCCGTGAGCGCCGGGCCGTCCACGACCGGCTGCCGAGGCAACTGCAGCCCCTGACCGTCGAGTTGGAAGGCGGCGGCCGGTCCGACGGGAACATCGGCGAGGCCTTCGGCCGGCGCCTCGCCGAAGCCTGGGACGACCACCGCGCCCGGCACCTGGCCGAGGTGCTGGAAACCTTCCACACCGCCGTCGGCCGCCCCGGCGAGCACGGCACCGACAGCGCCGGCACCGAGACCGCGCCCGGGCCGGCCGCCCGGGGCATCCCCGCCGTGGTGAGCGCCGCCCGGCAGCACCAGCTCGCCGCGCTGCTCCTACAGGCGAGCGGCCACGACCCGGAACGCCCGGTGTGGACCGGTCCCGAACCCGAACACCTCGGCGTCCACCGGGCCGACCTGCGCAGCATGGGCGTCGCCCACCCGGCGCAGGCCCCCGCCGCCGACGCCCTGCTGCGCGCCGGCGCGGCCTCCGGCGCCGAGGCGCTGCTCGTCCCGGACACCGTCCCCGGCCCGCCCGGAGGCCTCGGCGCGGTCCTGCGCTGGCCCGCCTGACGGCCGTTCGCCCGCTACCGCTCGCCGACCCCGGGCAGCACCGGCTTCACGTCCAGCACCGGGGTGCCGTCGATGGCCTCCAGGTCGCTGACCCGCAGCCGCAGGCCGTCCACGGCCAGGACGGTGACCCGGTGCAGCCCGATCGGGTTGGGCCGGTCCGGCGAGCGGGTGGCGAACACCCCGGTCTCCGGCCGGGAGCGCTCCCCGCGCGGATGCACCGCGAGCACCTCCCGGTCGGCCCGGTCCAACCAGGTCAGCAGCAGCACCTCCTGGCCGACCGCCAGGTCCCGCAGCCCCCGTCCCACCGACGCGTCGAACGCCACCCACGCGGCCGGCCCGCCCTCGTCCCCCTGCCGGGGCGCCCCCGCCCGCTCCAACAACGGCGACTCCACCCGCCCGATCACCCGCACCTCGAAGCTCTGCTCCGGCTCGCCCCGCCCGGGGAAACCCGTGTCCGTCATTGCGCCCTCCGTTGCAGTCCGGGACTCCGTCCGCCAGCACCGTAGCGGGCCCGACCGTCGGCGGCCGGGGGCTCGGCGGCGGGTGTCAGGAGCTGATGCCGACGGCGTGGCGGTAGGTGGCCGGGTCGGGGAGGAAGTCCAGCATGGCCCGGGCCACGTCGGCGCGGGGCATGCTGTTGCCGGCCGGGCCGGCCTCGACGGCGTGGCGGTATCGGCCCAGGCCGGGCTTGTCGGTGAGGCGCGGGGGCCGTACGGCCGTCCAGTCCAGGCCGCTGTCGCGCAGGACGCGCTCCATGGCTTCGAGGTCGGTGTACACGTCCTTGAGGACCGCCCACAGCAGGGGTCCGAACAGCTTCGCGGTGGCGAAGGCCTGGCCGGTCCCGGCGCGGTTGAGGGGCGCGGCGCTGACGACGAGGAGGCGCCGGACCCCGACGGCTGCCATGGCGGTGGCCGCCGCGCGGGCGGAGGTCGAGGCGGGCTTCAGGGGATCGGAACGGCCGGCCTGGCCCATGCCGGAGAGGACGGCGTCGGCGCCCTCGATCACCGGCTTCAGGGAGGCGGGGTCGAGGGAGTCCGCCCTGACCACGGTCAGCCGGTCGTGGTGGACGGTCAGCCGGGCCGGGTCGCGGACGGCGGCCGTGACGTGGTGTCCGTCGGCGAGCGCATGGGCGACCAGATGGCGGCCGACGCCGCCAGTGGCGCCCAGAACAGCGAGTTTCATGACCCCTCCCGGGGGTGGGTGAGTGCTCACTTCCTTCTTCTTCGATGGTGAGTGAGTACTCACCCACCTGTCAAGGTAGGATCACGTCCATGACGCATGACGGACATGACGGAACCGAGCCGCTCACCGGGGCGGCGCTGACCCGGGCGCGGGTACTCGACGCCGCCGCCCGCCTGCTCGGCACGGTGGGGCTCGTCCGGGCCACCACGAAGGAGATCGCCCGGGAGGCGGGCTGCTCGGAGGCGGCGCTGTACAAGCACTTCCGGGACAAGGAGGAGATCTTCGTCCGTGTCCTGCGCGAACGCGCCCCGCGTCTCGCGGCCGCCGTCGCCGAGCTGCCCGGCCGGGCGGGGGAGGACACGGTCGGCGAGCACCTGGAGGCGGTGGTCCGGGTCGCCGTCCCGTTCTACCGGCAGTCGTTCCCCATGGCCGGATCGCTCTTCGCCAGCCCCGAGCTGCTCGCCGCCCACCGCGCCAAGCTCGGCGACTCCGGCCCGCACCACGTCGGTGTGCACCTGGCCGACTACCTGCGCGCCGAGCAGCGGCTCGGCCGCGTCTCCACGGCGGTCGACCCGGACGCTGCCGCGATGCTCCTGATCGGCGCCTGCTTCCACCGCGCCTTCCTGGAGCTCTTCTACGCCGGTGAGGGCCCGGCCGAGGCCATCCGTCCGGCCACCCTGGACGAGTTTGCGACCGCGACGGTGCGGGCCCTGCTCGACGGAATCCGGTGACTCGGCACCATCCGCTGACTCGACGGCCTCCGGTGATCAGTGGCCCGAGGGCGACGGACGCTCAGCGTCCGGGCGCGAGGTAGCGGCGGCCCGGTATCTGCTCGAAGATCAGGTTGGTCCGGGTCTGGGCGACCGCCGGGTGGGTGGTGAGGTGGTCGACCACGAAGTCGCGCAGCGCCTCGGGGCCCGCGACGCCGACGTGCAGCAGGTAGTCGTCGGAGCCGGCCATGTGGAAGACGGCCAGGACGCCGGGCAGGTCGGGGGCGGTGCTGCGGAAGCTCTCGTTCTGCTCGCGGGTGTGGGCGCGGAGCCGGACCGAGATCATCGCCTGGAGCGGCAGCCCGATCGCGGCGGGGTCGAGCTCGGCGCGGAAGCCGCGGATGATGCCGCGTTCCTGGAGCGCCCGGACCCGGGCCAGGCAGGTGGAGGGGGCGATGCCGACGGCCGCCGCGAGGGCGTTGTTCGGGAGGCGGGCGTTGTCGGCCAGGGCGCGGATGATCGCCCGGTCCACGTCGTCGACCGGTGCCCGCCGGGCCTGCGGATTGTTCGGCATGCCCGCCAGGATGGCAGCCGTTTCCGCAGATTCGCAAACCTGATCGGCCACGGGTCGAATGTTCTTCGGAGGGGCTTCCCGTGGGCGGCGAAAGGTTCCATCCTTGCCGCGACCGGCGAACGCCCGTCGCCACCCACCGTGAGCCCGGAGTGCCCTGCCCATGAGCCCGACCGCGTCCGCCACCTTCGCCCCGGCCGCCGACCCGGACGCCGCCGCCCCGACGGCCGTCGACCCCGGCCCGGAGCTGGCCGGCGGCGACTTCGCGCTCCCGGCCGGCGGACTGGACGACGCACAGCGGCTCCGCGCACTCGACGCGGTCGACGAGTACCTGACCCGCAAGCGCAAGCACCTGGTCGGGTACCAGGCCACCCAGGACATGCAGGGCACCGCGCTGGACCTGGCCCGGTTCATGCCCAACAACATCAACAACCTCGGCGACCCGTTCCAGAGCGGCGGCTACAAGCCCAACACCAAGGTCGTCGAGCGGGCCGTCCTCGACTACTACGCGAAGCTGTGGCACGCCGAGCGCCCGCACGACCCGGCCGACCCCGAGTCCTACTGGGGCTACATGCTGTCCATGGGCTCGACCGAGGGCAACATGTACGCCCTCTGGAACGCCCGGGACTACCTGAGCGGCAAGGCGCTGATCCAGCCGCCGACCACCCCCTTCGACGCGCTGCGCTACGTGAAGGCCACGCCCGACCGGTCGAACCCGAACGCGCACCACCCGGTGGCGTTCTACTCCGAGGACACCCACTACTCCTTCGCCAAGGCCGTCCGCGTCCTGGGCGTCGAGACCTTCCACGCCGTGGGCCTGGAGAAGTACGCCGACGAGTGCCCGCTGGTCGACCCCGTGACCGGCCTCCGCACCTGGCCCACCGAGGTGCCGTCCAGCCCGGGGCCGTCCGGCCTGTCCTGGGACGGCCCCGGCGCGATAGACGTCGACGCCCTCGCCACACTCGTCGAGTTCTTCGCCGCCAAGGGCCACCCGGTCTTCGTCAACCTCAACCTGGGCAGCACCTTCAAGGGCGCCCACGACGACGTCCGCGCGGTCTGCGAGCGGCTGCTCCCGATCTTCGAGCGGTACGGCCTGGTCCGCCGCGAGGTGGTCTGCGGCACCGACCCGGTGACCGGGGAGCCGCTGGTCGACGTGCGCCGCGGCTTCTGGATCCACGTGGACGGCGCGCTCGGCGCCGGCTACGCGCCGTTCCTGCGCCTGGCCGCCCAGGACCCGGGGGCGTACGGCTGGACCCCCGAGGTGGAGCTGCCCGAGTTCGACTTCGGCCTGCGGCTGCCCAGCGCCGAGTGCGGCGAGGTCGACATGGTCTCCTCGATCGCGATGAGCGGCCACAAGTGGGCCGGTGCGCCGTGGCCGTGCGGGATCTACATGACGAAGGTGAAGTACCAGATCTCGCCGCCGTCCCAGCCGGACTACATCGGCGCGCCGGACACCACCTTCGCCGGCTCCCGCAACGGCTTCTCCCCGCTGATCCTCTGGGACCACCTGTCCCGGTACTCCTACCAGGACCAGGTGGACCGGATCCGCGCGGCCCAGGAGCTCGCCGCCTACCTGGAGCGGCGGCTGGTCGCCATGGAGCAGGAGCTCGGCGTCGAGCTCTGGCCGGCCCGTACCCCGGGCGCCGTCACCGTGCGGTTCCGCCAGCCGAGCCCGGAGCTGGTGGCCAAGTGGTCGCTGTCCTCCCAGGACGTGCTGCTGGTCCCGGGCGACGAGACCACCCGACGCAGCTACGTGCACGTCTTCGTGATGCCCTCGGTCGACCGCGCGAAGCTGGACGCCCTGCTGGCCGAACTCGCCGAGGACCCGGCGATCCTGGGCCTACCGGTCGAGGACGCTCACCGGTCCCCGGCGTTCGGGTAGGCGTTGACGCCCTGCCCGTCGATGTCCGCCCCCCACTCGTCCGCACCGACGGCGCCCACGCAGTAGCCGACGCCCTGCACGGTGCCGCCGGCCTCCTGGCACTGCTCGGCGGTGACGTCGTACGGGAGCGCCCAGGCGGGGGCGCCGGCGGCGCAGACGAGGAGGGCGGCCGCGAGCGGGACGGCCAGGCGGGCCGGCGATGAAGTGATCATGCGCCCTACGACAGCACGGAGTCGGGACGACGGCGAGTCCGGAGCGGCCGTTCGCCGCCCACCAGGTCGGGTCGCTCTCCGCGGGACTGCCGGACTGCGGGCCTGCGGGCCTGAGCGGGCTGTGCGGCCGAGCGGCTTTGGTTCCCGGCTGCCCGACCAGGCATGATCGGGGCATGGTCGAACGAGTCATTGCAGCGTGTGACGGAGCAGCCAAGGGCAACCCGGGCCCGGCGGGCTGGGCGTACGTGGTGGCGGACGCCCAGGGGGCGCCCCAGCGCTGGGAGTCCGGGGCGCTCGGGCACAGCACCAACAACGTGGGCGAGCTGACGGCGCTGCAGCGGCTGCTGGCGGCGACCGACCCGGCCGTGCCGCTGGAGGTGCGGCTGGACAGCACCTACACCCGCGACTCGGTGACCAAGTGGCTGAAGGGCTGGAAGCGCAACGGCTGGAAGACGGCGGCCGGCAAGCCGGTCGCCAACCAGGAGCTGATCCAGGCGATCGACGCGCTGCTGGAGGACCGGGACGTCACCTTCGTCTACGTCCCGGCCCACCAGGTGGACGGCGACCCGCTGAACGCCATCGCCGACAAGGCCGCCAGCGACGCCGCCCGCACCCAGCGGGACGCCTCCGGCACCGCCGCCGACCTCCCCGAGCCCGACCCGGCCGCCGCCCCGAAGCCCCGCACCACCCGCACCGCCTCGGCCGGCAGCCCGGCGAAGCGCGCCTCCTCGGGCACCGCCCGTACCCTCGCCGCCCGCTACCCCGGCACCTGCCCGTGCAGCCGCCCGTACGCCAAGGGCGACAAGATCACCAAGGTCGGCAGCAGCTGGGGCCACCCGGAGTGCGTCGCCGCCCACGCCTGACAGCGGGTACCTGGACCGCCGTCGCGCTGAGTCCGCCGGGGCTCCCGTCCGTACATCCCGGTGGGAAGGTCCCGGCGGAGCCGGAGGTGGGTGCGGTGATCGTCTCGGAGACGGCGGAGTTCCATGTCGGGGACCGGGTGTGGGTCTACCGCGAGTCGTCCTACGCCGCGGTCGAGAGCGCCGTCGTCGTGGCCGCCCCGGTGGACCGCAGCCTGCGGCTGGAGTTCACCGACGGTCACCGCAGCCATCTGCGGTCAGGCCGGGTCGAGTTGTCGGCCAGGCGTGCCGTGCAGGCGGTGTAGGGGCGGAACGCGAGCGGCCGGCCGCAGGTGCGGCCGGCCGATCGTGGTGGCGGGGTCGAGCTGGATCAGCTCTCCTGCGTGATCTCCTTGATGTCCTCGAAGCTCATGCCGAGCGAGTTGAACGCGCGGGCCTGGGACTCCGGGACGCCGAGCTTGGCGAGCTCCTTGAGCTGGGCGTCGGTCAGCGGTGCCGCGGCGGTGGCCGGGCCGCCCTCCGGGGCGAGGCCGCCGCCGGGGCCGGCGGCGAGGCCGAGCACCGCCTTCGTCAGGTCCGCGCTGGTCATCTTCACCGCGCCGGCCGGAACCTGGACGTTCGGGGCCGACTGGTTGAAGGCGAGCTTCACCGGGAAGTTGACGCCCGGCTCGATCTTGTCCTGCAGCTGGGCGAGGTCGAACGTGGCGGAGGAGAAGGCGCCGTTCTTCAGGTAGAGGTCGACGCCGACCTTGCGGTCCGGCACGTCGCTCGGGGCCTGGCTCGGGAACTTCCCGAACTGCTGCGGGAACTTGTCCGCGACCGGCTTGACGGCCTTGAACATCTCGTCCACCAGCTGGCGGGCCGGGGCGCTCAGCCAGATGTGCTCGGCGCCGTCCTTCTTGCCCTTGTCCTCGTACGTGACGGTGCGGCTGAGCACGTCCTTCAGCGAGTTGACGAGCTGTTTGGCGGCCTCCGGGTCGGCGGTGGGCGCGGCGCTCGGGGTGGCCTTCTTGCCGTCGTTCTTCTTCGCCTCGTCGGCGAGCTCCTGGAGGTCGAGCGAGACCCACGTGCCGGCCAGCACCTCCTTGACCGGGCCCATGTCCGGCGGCAGGTCCTTGCTGACGGCGTCCACCTGGGACGGGTCCTCGCCGACGAGCTTGACCAGGCCCTTGGCGTCGACGTGCAGGTAGCCCTTGGCGTCGACCTGGCGGTACTCCAGCAGCGCGGCGCCGTTGCGGTCGGAGAGCACGTAGGAGATGCGCACCGACTTGTCGAGCGTCAGGTCGTTGCCGGCGGCCGAGCCCTTGGCGCTCTTGAAGGCGTCGATGTCCTTGAGCGGCTTGTCGGCGGAGACCGCGACGGCGAGTGTGAGCCCGGACAGCGCCTTGGCGCTCTTCTCGTCGATCTGTCCGTCGGCGCGCTTGCCTCCGGCGCCCTTGCCTCCGACGCCCTTCTCCCCGGTGGCCTTGGCGAAGGCGACGATCTGCTCGGGGGTGGCGTCAATGGAGAGCGCGAAGCCGGCCGACTTGCCGTCACCGACCTTGTCGAAGGCCTTGGACACCTTCTGGGCGGCGGAGAGCTGCTCGACGGTGCCGCAGGCGGCGAGACCGGTGGCGAGGACGGAAGCGGTGACGGCGACGGGTATCGCACCGCGAGCGGCCTTGCGGATGGCGGTGTTGATGGTGCAACTCCTGTGTGACTGGGCCCGATCGGACTGACGGGCCTTTCCTCCCCTGCGGCATGCAGCGCCACAGCGCCTACACAGGTGAACACATTATCAGCAAGTAGTCACACGATTATTTGGCCCAGGCTTTAACCAATCCGGCCCGAGAACGCCCGATGTGGCCTGATCCGTCGTCCGCCCGCCGGGCGATGGCGGTGGCCGCCGCGCTGACCAGCGGAAACATGGCAAAACCTTTGCCGAGAAGGGATGTTCAGAGCCCGCCCACCACCTGCTAGCCTCAGCCGATTTCCCGCCGGGCAAGGTCGGCGGACACGACGGGGTAAGAGGTACCGAAAGCATGGCAATACGCCGGGCGAAGCAGAAGGCCCAGGTCATCGAGAAGCTCTCGCAGGTGGCGCCGCCGGGGGAGACGTTCATCGCGTGCGTGCACGTGGAGACCGGCCCCAGCCCGTGGCTCAACGCGGTCTTCGACGAGGTGCCGTTGCTCGGCCTGATCGTCGCACTGACCCGTCAGTTCTACTTCCTGACGCTCACCAACAGCTCGATCGTGGTCAACACGGCCAGCCGCTGGACCAACCGCCCCGGCGAGGTGGTCGCGGTCTTCCCGCGGAACGCCTTCCCGGTGAGCCGGGTCAAGCGGGCCTCGATCTGGAGCTCGATGTACCTGCAGCTGCCCACCAGCACCAAGCCGACCCGGCTGAACATCCACCGCTACTGGCGGGCCGAGATGGACCAGCTGAGCACGGCCTTCCCGCCCGGGTCGATCGACCCGTCCTCGCAGCCGTTCGAGCTCGCGCCCACGGGCATGCCGTACCCGGGGCAGCCCGGCCAGGCCTACCCGCAGCAGGGCCAGCCCTTCCCGCAGCAGCAGGCCTACCCGGCGCCGCCCGCGCAGCCGTACCCGCCGCAGCAGGCCTACCCGGCCCCGCCGGCCCAGCCGTACCCGCCGCAGCAGCAGCCGTACCCGGCGGCGCAGCCCTACCCGCCGCAGCAGGCCTACCCGGCGGCCCCGGCCCAGCCCTACCCGCCGCAGGCGTCGCCCTACGGCGGCCAGCCTGGCTACCCCGGGCAGCAGTGACCTCGCCGTAGGCCGCCTGAACACGCGTCGGCCCCGGCTCCCCGATGGGAGCCGGGGCCGATCGGCTTTCCGCGACTACTGCCCCTGCAGGGCGACGACGACGAAGACCACCACGACGACGACGATCCCGACGAGCACGCCGATCACCGTCGGCGTCAGCCGGTCCCGGAACTGCTTCGCCGGCTTCACCCGCTGCGTCGCGTCCGTGCTGTACTCCCACCAGTTCACCAGTCGCCGGAAGTTCACCTCGAAGTCCGCGGCCGGGTAGATCGCGCTGGTCTGCAGGCCCGGCAGCGAGCGGCGCCGCCCGTCGGTGAGGTGGATCCGCGCCGCGTACGACGTCGAGCCGTTGCTCTTGGTCTCCCGCACATCGATCCAACGGACCTCGTGCCACGGGTAGGTGCGGCCGCGGCCGACACCCCAGCAGACGGTGACGCCGTCGCCGCCGACCCGGCTCCAGCAGCGCCAGCTCAGGACGAAGGCCGGGACGGCGAGCACCAGGGTCCCGAGGAGCAGCCAGAGTGCGCCCCAGGTGCCGAGCTTCATCCCGCCGAAGACGAGTTGGAGCACGATCACGACGAGGAGCGGCCCGAGGTTCGACCACGAGGGCCGGAACAAGTCCTTCCCCCGGAAGATCAGTTCGTTCACACGGCGCAGATTACGCCTGCGCCCCCGGGCCGGAACAGGGGGGTGCGGATCACTTCCCGGGGACCTCCTCGCCCGCTACCCGCGGCCCTTCCGACCGGCGGTCGCGGCCGTCTCGCGGAGGGTGCGGCGCGCCGCACCCAGGGTGAGCAGGCCCCACAGGACGGCGGCTGCGGCGGTGACGTAGAGGCCGCCGCCGCGGAAGGACAGGTCCTCGTCCAGCGAGGCCGGCGGGGCCCAGCCCTCCGGGTCGACCAGCACGTTCATGGCGGTGCCGACGTCGGACCTGCCCGAGCAGCCGAAGCCGCCGACCTGGCCGTGCGGCAGCGGCTGCCCGTCGGCGCGGCGGATGTCGCAGGTCCAGCTCACCTTCCCGCTCCGGTCCTTCGCGCTGTGGGCGCCGGTGACCACGACCTCGGTCTTCACCGCGCGATGGGACAGGATCTGCGCGCGGATGCTCGTCGTCGGAAGCACCATCAGCAGCACACCGAGCAGGACGGCCGGCCAGATCACCCAGCCGCGGGCCCGGACGAACCCCATGCCGATGATGCCCGTCGACAACACCAGGAACGCGGGGATCGTGCAGAGGAGCTGGTAGTCCGGGTCGGTGGCGATCGCCAGCAGGCCGACCATCAGCACCGGGGTGAGCAGCCCGACCAGCCACGCCGTCCGGCGGACCGCCCGCGGCGACAGCTTCGGTGCCGGGCGCCTGCGAACCCGCTTCGGCGGCCGGACCACCCCTTCGGCGAGCGGTCTCTTCTGCTTCTTCCTGCCTGCCATGTGGCCCCCGTCCGGTGGTGCGGTGATGCGTTCTTTCCGTGCCCATTGCGGTGCCCGTTTGCCGTGCCTGCGACAGTGTGACCGCAGCCCCCGACGGCCGGAAGAGCGGGGGCAGGCAGGGCGGTCCGGTGACCGCCTGTCCGCTGGTTCGTGCGGGTGTTACCGGCGGGTTCACCGAATGCTCGCCCGACGTCTTGCGGTCCGTGCCGACCGGCACGTTGGATACACAACATCCCGCGACCCGACGGGTCCACGACACGCCCCACGGAGCCCAGATGCCGCTGTCGTCCGTCCGCCGTGCCCTCGCCGCCGGTGCCGCCGCCACCGTGCTCGCCACGCTCGGCGCCGCCCCCGCCTCGGCCGAGAGCGCGCCGGCCCCCACGTCGACAGAGAAGAGTGCGCCCCCGCTCGACGTGCTCACCTACAACGTGTTCCTGATGAGCACCACGCTCTACCCCAACTGGGGCCAGCAGTACCGGGCGCAGGCGATCGCCTCGGCGGACTTCTTCCAGGGCCACGACGTGGTCGTGCTGGAGGAGGCCTTCGACAACGCGGCCTCCGACGCGCTGACCGCGAAGGCCTCGGCCGCGTACCCGTACCACACGCCCGTGGTCGGCCGCTCCACGAGTGGCTGGGACGCCACCTCCGGCAGCTACAGCTCCACCACCCCCGAGGACGGCGGGGTCACCCTGCTCAGCAAGTGGCCGATCCTGCACAAGGAACAGTACGTCTACAAGGACGCGTGCGGCTCGGACTGGTTCTCCAACAAGGGCTTCGTCTACGCGGTGCTGGACGTCGACGGCCGCCGCACCCACGTGGTCGGCACCCACCTGCAGTCCACCGACTCGGGCTGCACCAGCGGCCAGGCGGCGGACATCCGGGCCAAGCAACTCACTGCGATGCGCGGCTTCCTCGACGCCAAGCGGATCCCGGCCGGCGAGCCGATCGTCCTCGCGGGCGACCTCAACATCGACTCCCACGGCTCCGAGTACCAGGCGCTGCTGGACAACGGCAACCTCGCCCCGGCGTCCGCCCGCACCGGCTGGCCGTACTCCTTCGACACCGCCGACAACTCCATCGCCGCCTACCGCTACCCGGGCGAGCCCAAGGAGGACCTCGACTACGTGCTCTACCGCGCCGACCACGCCCGCCCGCAGCAGTACACCAACCAGGTCGTCCGGGAGCACAGCGCGCCCTGGACGGTGAGCAGTTGGGGCAAGAGCTACACCTACACCGACCTCTCCGACCACTACCCGCTCGCCGCGCACTGACGACGCTCGGGCTGCCGAAGGGGCAGCGGGGTGTGGGATGCGTCACCGTCACGCCCCGGAGGCGGTTCGGCCCCTTACGATCCTGAACGCCGAGGTCGGGCGCCGTCGTACCCCGGCGGCGCCCGCCCGGTGACCAGCGATCGGCCCGAGGAGAAGCGCACGTGACCACCCCCACCACCGCGCCCGACAGCTACTACCAGCGCACCGGCGAGAACCGCTACAAGCCCACCCTCCAGGCCCAGGGCGCCTGGCACCCCGACGAGCAGCACTTCAGCCCGCTCGGCGGCCTGATCGTCCACGCGATCGACCAGTACCGTGCCGGCCGCCCCGGCAACGGCCTGGCGCTGACCCGGATCAGCTTCGACATACTCGGCCTGATCGCCCTCGAGGAGTTCGAGGTCACCGTGGAGACCGTCCGGCCCGGGCGCACCATCGAACTGGTCGAGGCCACCGTGGTGATCGGGGAGCGCGCCGTCGTCCGGGCCCGCGCGTGGTTCCTCGCCGAACTCGACACCGCCGCCATCGCCGGGACCCACGACCAGCGGCTGCCCGCGCCCGAGGAGTTCGAGCCCTGGACGATGAGCGGGCTGTGGGGCGGCGGCTACATCTCCTCGATCGACGTCCGCCGCCGCGAGACGGCCCCCGGCCGCGCCGCCGCCTGGATCTCCAGCCGGGCCGGACTGGTCGCCGGGGAGCCCAGCAGCCCGCACGCCTCCTTCATCGCGCTGGTGGACACCGCCAACGGCATCGCCGCCCGGCAGGACCCCACCGAGTGGATGTTCCCCAACACCGACCTGACGATCCACCTCCACCGCCGCCCCGAGGGCCCCTGGACCGGCCTGGACACCAGCGTCAGCTTCGGCCCGGCCGGTCACGGTGTCACCAGCACTGTCCTGCACGACGAGCACGGGCCGGTGGGCCGCGCCGAGCAGATCCTCACCGTCCGCCCGCAGAACGGGAGTTGACCGGCCCGACGATCGCGCCGGTCAACCCGATGCGGCCGTGATGCCCCGAAGCGCCTCCGACGGCGCCGCCCTCCGAGGGGGCGGCGCCGTAGCGGTGTGCGCTCAGGAGGGCGGGCTTACGCGGGCAGCGAGTCCATGAAGGAGCTGACGGAGAAGACCGCCCGGCCCGGGCCGGCGGGGCCGTAGCCGGGCGGCGAGGAGAGCCCGAACTCCTCCAGGGTCGCGCGGTAGGTCTGCAGCAGCCGGATGTGGTACTCCAGCGGTGCGCCCTGCGGGTTGGCCTTGCCGAGCGGGGTGGTGGGCTCGGGGCACCAGGTGGTGAAGCGCGGGACCACGCCGTGGGACATGAAGAAGCGCAGGCCCTCCTCGGTGGAGGTGATCGCCTCGTCCACCGTGGTGAAGCCGAAGGGCTCGGCCATCTCCACGCCCGCGACGAAGTTGGGGATCACGTTCTCCGGCCCGAACACCTCGGTGGAGTCGAGGATCCGGCGGTGCCACTCGTCGCGCCCGACGTAGCGCTCCTTGCCCGGGCAGTACAGCTCGAAGAGCCGCCGGTCCCACACCTCGAAGTTGGGGTGGTAGATCCGCACGCCGTAGTCGTGGAAGCGCTGGACGTCCTCGCGCGGCAGCGCCTGGGCCACCACCTTGCCGATCCAGCGGCCGGGGAAGCGTTCCTCGATGGCCTTGGCGTACTGCCCGTAGAAGTCGGCCTCGTCCCGGCCGCCGACGTGCGAGGTGATCGCGCCGCCGGTGAGGGTGTACGCCTGGGAGGCGAGGGCGGTGTCGTGCTCGTCGATCAGTGCCAGCGCCTCCAGCACCTCCTCGACCGGCTTGACCCCGGTGTACGGGCGGCCGGCGGCCTTGTGCTGGCGCCAGTTGTGGTTGATGTCGCAGTACTGGCACTCCTCCTTGGCGCCGAAGTACTGGCAGACCCGGAACACCGTGAGGTAGATCAGGTAACCCCACTGGATGGTCGGGGCGACCTCCATCACCGACTTCCCGTTGGCCAGCGTGTGCCGGTAGTAGTCGGGCATCGGGGGCAGACCGACGTCGGCGATCCGCGCACCGTCCAGGTAGAGGCCGAGCGTGCCGTCCTCCCCGGCGCCGACCCGGTACGGCGAGTCCGGGTTGACCCGCACCGACACCACCGTGCGGCGCAGCCCGTACGGCCCGCCGGTCAGCACGATCTCCTCCGGCGGCCGGTTGAGCGCGGCGGCGCCCAGCTCGGGCAGGGTGCGGTGGTCGAAGGAGAAGATGAAGTACGACTTCGGCTTGACCTCGCCGCCCCCGTCGGTGCCGGCACTGCCGCTGAGCGCGGACTCGTCGAAGGCCATGCCGCCCCGCAGCAGGTCCTCCTTGATCACCGCCTCCCGGGGCACGTCGGGATAGCGCTCCATGAGTCCCTCGATGAGTGCGGTGCGGCTGCGGGCCTGGCTCTCCATGCGCTGGTCTTCCTTCCTGGCTCCGATCCTCCACGGAGCCGTGGCCATTCTTCTCCCCCTTACGCGCCCGGCCGTGCCCGGCCACGCGAAGGAAGACCGACAGGTCGTCGACGATGTCGGCGGCACGGGGGAAGCTCCGGGCCCAGGGCGTGTTCGAGGAGTTGGGCCGACCAGAGGATCCCGCCGGCCCAGAGGTCGGCCGGCCCGCGTTCCAGCGGGTTCTCCGGAGCGAGGTCGGCCATCTGCATTCGAACAAACCCCGCCGCGAAGGGCACAACGCCGACGGCCGGAACGGGACACGGGTGGGGTGCGCCGGGTTGACGCGGGGGGCGGGGGCGTCGAGGGGGTCGATGCGGGGCGGGGCGCCCTGTGTGCTGAGCGGGCAGATGCATGACAGGGGCGCAACCAAACGCCGCCAGCATGAACGTTCACCCTATCGGGTGTAGAAGATCGTCCGTTGCGTTCCGGAACGGGCCTTCGCGCCTACGGTTGGGAATCGAGCGAAGACGGGGTCCGTCGCCAGGAGTTCCCTTCGCGGCGGGCGAGATGACGACCCGTCATATCGCGCGATCCTTCTCAGAGGAGGCTTCATGCCCCTGTGTGTCCGAGCGGACTCACCACCCGGGCCCGCCGCCGCCCCGGCGGTGGGCTCATGAGCTCCCCGGCGATCGAGCGGATCCTGCGCGGGCCCACCGGACTGGGCACCGCCGGGCTGCAGTTGAGGCCGCAGGTCCCGGCGCCTGAGGCCGCGACGCCTGAGGCCGTGACGCCTGAGGCCGTGACGCCTGAGGTCCCGGAGCCCGAGGTCGCAGCCCCGCAGGTCGCGATCCCCGAGGTGTCGGCCCCCGAGGTCTCGGCTGCGGAGACCCCGGTGTCCGAGGCCGTGGTGTCCGAAGTCGTGGTGCCCGACGTCCAGGTGCCGCCCGTCCCTGCCTTGTCCCTTCCTGCCCTGTCCCTCCCCGCCTTGTCCGTCCCCGCCCTGCCCGGCGTGGCGGCGCTCGGATCGGCCGCACTCGGGGTGGCTCCGGCCGCCGAGGCTCCGAGCGGTGGCAAGCCCAGGACCGGCGACCCCATCCCCGGTCTCTACCACCACCCGATCGCCGAGCCCGACCCGGTCCGGGTGGAGGCGCTCAGCCTGAAGATCAAGGCCTGGGCGATCGACGAGATCGAGCTCTACCCGCCGGAGTGGGAGAAGGACTTCGACGGGTTCTCCACCGGGCGCTACATGGTGGCCTGTCACCCCGACGCACCCAGCATCGACCACCTGATGCTCGCGGCCCGCCTGATGGTGGCCGAGAACGCGGTGGACGACTACTACTGCGAGGACCTCGGCGGATCGCCGGTCGGCCTGGGCAGCCGCCTGCTGCTCGCGCACACCGCGATCGACCCGCTGCACACCACGCCGGAGTACCACCCGGCCTGGGAGGCCTCCCTGTCCGAGGACGCCCCCCGGCGCTCGTACCGCTCGGCGATGGACTACTTCGTCCGTGCCTCCACGCCCTCCCAGTCGGACCGCTTCCGGCACGACATGGCACGGCTGCACCTGGGGTACCTGGCCGAGGCGGCCTGGGCGGAGACGGACCACGTGCCGGAGGTGTGGGAGTACCTGGCCATGCGCCAGTTCAACAACTTCCGCCCCTGTCCGACGATCACCGACACCGTCGGCGGTTACGAGCTGCCCGTCGAGCTGCACGCGTTGCCCGCCATGCAGCGGGTGATCGCGCTCGCGGGCAACGCCACCACGATTGTCAACGACCTGTACTCGTACACCAAGGAGCTGGCCGGCCCCGGCCTGCACCTGAACCTGCCTGTGGTGATCTCGGAACGCGAGGGCGTCTCGCGCAAGGAGGGCTACCTGAAGGCCGTCGAGGTCCACAACGACCTGATGCGCGCCTTCGAGGCCGAGTCGGCCGCTCTGGCCGTCGCCTGTCCGGTGCCGACTCTGGTGCGCTTCCTGCGCGGTGTGGCCGCGTGGCTCGACGGCAACCACTACTGGCACCAGACCAACACCCACCGCTACACCCTGCCCGACTTCTGGTGACCACTCGCCCCCGGCGCTGACACCCGAGCTCGGCGACGACACCCGTGCTCGGTAACCAGTCTTAAGAACCTTGGAGTTGACCCATGTCCCTGACCGACGACCGCACCACCTCCGGCAAGGCCATCCCCGGCCCGGCGACTCCGTACCAGGGCGACATCGCACGCTACTGGGACCACGAGGCTCGCCCGGTCAACCTTCGTCTGGGCGACGTCGACGGCCTCTACCACCACCACTACGGCATCGGCGAGATCGACCAGGCCGCGATCGGCGACCCGGCCGACAGCGAGCGCGAGAAGAAGGTGATCGCCGAGCTGCACCGCCTGGAGTCCGCCCAGGCCGACGTGCTGCTCGACAACCTCGGCGCCATCCCGGCCGACGGCACCCTGGTCGACGCCGGCTGCGGCCGCGGCGGCTCGATGGTGATGGCCCACCAGCGCTTCGGCTGCCGGGTCGAGGGCCTGACCCTCTCCACCCAGCAGGCCGACTTCGGCAACAAGCGCGCCGCTGAGCTCGGCATCGGATCGTTCGTCCGCTCCCGGGTCGCCAACATGCTGGACATGCCCATCGAGACCGGTTCGGCTGCGGGCTCCTGGAACAACGAGTCCAGCATGTACGTCGACCTGCACGACCTGTTCGCCGAGCACTCCCGGGTGCTCAGCGTCGGCGGCCGGTACGTGACCATCACCGGCTGCTGGAACCCGCGGTACGGCCAGCCGTCGAAGTGGGTCTCGCAGATCAACGCCCACTTCGAGTGCAACATCCACTCCCGCCGCGAGTACCTGCGGGCGATGGCCGACAACCGTCTGGTGCCCCAGGCCGTCATCGACCTGACCCCGGACACCCTGCCCTACTGGGAGCTGCGGAACACCACCTCGCTGGTCACCGGCATCGAGGAGGCGTTCATCGAGTCCTACAAGGACGGCTCGTTCCAGTACGTGCTGATCGCGGCGGACCGGGTCTGATCGCGGTCTGATCGACCGAAACACCGACGGCGGCCTCCCTCGCACCCGCGGGGAGGCCGCCGTCACGTGTGCGGGCTCGCTACGGCCGGGTGAAGGTGAGGTGCGTGACGCCGCTCGGGCCCGTCACCGCCTCGGTGCGGAAGCGCTGCTCCAGGCCCTCCAGCCCCGCCCAGAGCGACTCGCCCCGGCCGAGGACGATCGGCACCACGACCACGTGCAGGTGGTCGATGAGGTCGGCCTCCAGGAAGGCGCGGACCGTGCTCGGGCCGCCGCCGATTCGCACGTCCTTGCCGCCGGCCGCTTCGCGGGCCTGGCGAAGCGCTTCCTCGGGCGTCGCGTCGATGAAGTGGAAGGTCGTCCCGCCCTCCATCTCGAGCGTCGGGCGCGGGTGGTGGGTGAGCACGAAGACGGGGGTGTGGAACGGCGGGTTGGAGCCCCACCAGCCCTTCCACTCCTCGTCCTGCCAGGGGCCGCGCTGCGGGCCGAACTTGTTGCGGCCCATGATCTCCGCGCCGATGTCGTCGCCCCAGGCGCGGGCCATCGCCTCGTCCACGCCGGTGTCGCCGCCCTCCTCGCCGTGCATCCGCCGGAACGTCCGGGTGTTGAAGAACCAGCCGTGCAGCCGGTGGGCGGCGTGGCCGAACGGCGCGTCGAGGCTCTGCCCCTCGCCCGTGCCGTAGCCGTCGAGGGAGATCGAGAAATTGTGGACCCGGACCAGGGACATCGGCTTCCTCCGCCGCTCGGCGCCTCGGTGCGGGCGGGCCGCACCCTGTTCGCGAGCCCACGCTAACCCGCGGGTCCGACACCCTGAGGCTCCGTCACCGTCTCTGGCGTGGCGTGGCGTGGCGGGGGCGGTGGCGGGGCGGAGGTGTGGGCGATGGGCCGCGAGTGGCGGATGTGGAGGAGGGGGAGGGGACCGGCGGAGAAGCAGTGCGCCCGTCACGCTATTGTCGGGCCTTCTTCACGCGGAGCACGCCCAGGTGGGCGATGCTTCGTCAGGCTGCCCGGAGGAGGGCAGCCGGCACGTTCCGAACCTCGGGGGGTTCCCATGACCGTACGCCGTACTCTGTCCGGATTCCTGGCGGCCGGCCTGCTCGCCGGCGCGGCCGCGCTGATCACGACCGTCCCGGCGGGCGCCGCCCCGAGCGGGACGGGCGACCTGCCGTTCGGCTCGGCCACCACCGTCGGCCTGCACAACACCTACGACCCGGCCGCCTTCCCGTACCTGGCTCAGGGCCTGGACACCGGCACCGGGATGATCGAGCTGGACCTCTGGCCGAACATCGTCACCAAGGAGTGGAAGGTCAGCCACTCCAACCCGCTCGGCAACGGCAACAACTGCACCGCCGCGACCACCCCCGCCCAGCTCTACAGCGGCGGCACCAACAAGAACCTGGAGAACTGCCTGGACGACGTCCGGGTCTGGCTCGCCGCGCACCCGGCGGCCGGGACGCTGGTCATCAAGCTGGAACTCAAGCCGGGCTTCTCCGCCAACCTCGGGATGGGCCCCGACCAGCTGGACGCCCTGATCGCCCAGCACCTCGGCTCCGCCGTGCTGCGCCCCGCCGACCTGCTGGCCAAGCCGGGCGGCGGCTCGTACGCGAGCCTCGACGAGGCGGTGCGGGCGGGCAACTGGCCGAGCCGCTCGGCGCTGGCCGGGAAGGTGCTGCTGTACGCGATCCCGGGCACGGTCGAGCTGGGCAACCCCTTCGACACCCTGCACACCGACGTCGAGTACGGGCGGCACCTGCGCGACCTGGCGGCGGCGGGCCGGCTCGGCCAGGCCCAGGTGTTCCCGGCCGTGCTGGGCGCCGCGGCCGGCGACCCGCGTGGTCAGTACACCGGCGCGGACGCCTCGATCCGGCCGTGGTTCGTGGTCTTCGACGGCGATGCGGCCACCTACGTCAACGGCATCGACACCGCGTGGTACGACAACGCGCACTACCTGCTGGTGATGACCGACGCCCACAAGGTCGCGCCGGAGATCAGCGGCACCGACCCGACGGCCGACCAGGCGCGGGCCCGCGTCGAGCAGTTGGCCAAGGCGCACGCGAGCATCGTGTCGAGCGACTGGCGCAAGCTGCCGGCGGCGCAGTCCCTGGTCCTGCCGCGCGGCTGACGGCGTGACGCCTGCGGGCCCCGGATGGGCCCGCAGGCGTCCGGCCGCTGCGGTAACCGGCCAGGTCACGTCACCTTCGGGTACGTCGAGTTGACCCGAGGTGAAGAGTTGGATCATCACCGGCAAGCAGTACCACGAGGACTACTACACCGCCGACCACTACGCGACCTTCCGCAAGGTCGACTTCGGCTGCTGACCCGGCCACCGCTCCACCGCAGGGCCCCGGCGCCGCACCCCGCGCCGGGGCCCGTCTGCTTCACCGCCCGCTTCACCGTCCACTGCGCCATCCACTGCGCCGTTCGTCTCGCCTGCGCCGCCCGCTGTACCGCCCGTCTCGCCGTCCGGGGCCCCGCCCGCCGACCACCCACCGCCGCGCGGTAGCGTCGGCGCCGTACTGTCCGACTCCGGGAGGTTCCCGTGCCGCAGATCCTGGTCGATCACTCGGCCGAACTCGACTTCGACCGCGCGGCCTTGGCCGACGAGGTCCACCAGGCGATCACCGAGGTGATCGATACGACCGTGTCGCAGTGCAAGACCGTCTTCCGTCCCGCCGCGCACCATCGGGTCGGCGACGGCACGACCGGCGAGGCCGTGGTCCTGGTCGAGGTCAAGATCCTGGCCGGCCGCACCGCCGAACAGCGCGCCGAGCTGACCAACCGGGTCCTCGGCGCCCTCCGCTCCCGGATAGCAGAGCCCGCCGCCCTCGGCGTCCAGGTCACCGAACTCGACCGCGACACCTACCGGTTCGTCCACCACCCCGGGCACTGACCGGCGGCGACGCACAGCGGTCCCGGGCGCGCGGCCGGTCGGCCGGGCACACGGGACCGCTGTCGTTCGGGCGGGGGTCAGTCCGTGGGGCAGTGGGTGCCCGCCGTCGGCACGGTGCCGTCCACCAGGAAGGCGTCGACCGAGGCGCGGATGCACTTGCTCGCGCCGTACGCGGTGTGGCCCTCGCCTTCGCGGGTGAGCAGGACGGCGTTGCCGAGCTCGGCGGTGAGCTTCTCGGACCACGCGTACGGGGTGGCCGGGTCGCCGGTGGTGCCGACGACCACGATGGGCGTGGTGGCCGTCGATGTGATGACGTGCGGCTTCTCGGTGGCGCGGAACGGCCAGATCCGGCAGTCCGGGTCGAAGAGCGCCGCGAGCGGGTCGTGCTTGCTGACCAGCGGGGCCTTGGCGGCGAGGTCGGTGAGCGAGGCCTGCAGCTGGTCGCCGGCCGGGGCGTCGGTGGCGCCGTCGGCGCAGTGGATGGCAGTGTAGGCGTCCACGGAGGGGGTGTAACGGCCGTCCTTGTCACGGCCGTTGTAGCCGTCGGCCAGGGCGAGCAGGTCGTCGCCCTTGCCGCGTACCATCGCCCAGCCGAGGGTGTTGCGCAGCCCGCTCCAGGCCTTCTCGCCGCCGTAGAGGCGGCTGATCACGCCGGTCCACGCCGCGCTGGAGGTCAGGGTGCGGCCCTTCGCGGTCTTCAGCGGCTTGTCCTTGAGCCCGTCGAGGAAGTCGGCGAGCTTCTGCGGGGCCCGGCCGGCGTCGGTGCCGAGCGGGCACGGGTCCTTGGTGACGCAGTCGGCGGCGAAGGCCTTCAGGGCGCGCTCGAAGCCGGCCTCCTGCTCGATGTTGTGCTGGACCAGGGAGAAGGAGGGCGAGGTGGCGCCGTCCAGGACGAGCCGGCCGACCCGGTCCGGGAACTCCTCGGCGTAGAGCGAGCCGAGGTAGGTGCCGTAGGACATCCCGAGGTAGCTGAGCTTCTGGTCGCCGAGGGCGCCGCGCAGCACGTCCATGTCCCGGGCGGTGTTGCGGGTGCCGACGAAGGGGAGCAGCTGGGCGTACTTGGCCTGGCAGGCGTCGGCGAGCTGCTTGCCGTGGTCGGCGCCGGGCTCGTCGGTGTTGAGCCAGCCGTCCCGGGCCTGGTCGTCGAGGCACTTGAGCGGGCTGGTGCCGGCCACGCCGCGCGGGTCGAAGCCGACGATGTCGTAGCGCTCGTGCAGCGGGCCGTCGAAGCCCTTGGAGTTGTACGTGACCATCTGGACGCCGGAGCCGCCCGGGCCGCCCGGGTTGAGCAGCAGCGAGCCGATCCGCTGGTCGGGCTTGGTGGCGGGGTTGCGGACCACCGCGACGTCCAGGGTACCGGTGGCCGGGGTGCTGTAGTCGAGCGGGACCTTGAGGGAGGCGCACTGGAGGGCGGAGCTGTCCCCCTCGCTCTGCGGGTCCTTCGGGCAGGGCGCCCAGGCGAGTTGCTGACCGTAGAACGCCTGGAGCGCCGGGTCTGCGGCGCCGGTCGGCTTGGCCGTCGGCGTGGGGGTCGGGGTGACGCTCGGCGTTGCGGCGTCGGCGGCGGCCGTGGTGGGCGCGGTCTTGCCGCTGCTGCCACTGGTGCAGCCGGCCAGCAGGGCGGCGGTGGCGACGGCCGCGACGGTGGCGGGCAGGATGCGCCGCGAGGTTCGGGGGATCATGGAATGCACCGCACACAAATATCACCCGGTCATCACATCAGTCACCTCGATATTCCGTAGGCGTACCGGACGTGGCCCGGCGGCCTCGCGCCGGACCCGGGGGCGCCCGATTCCACAGGGTCCCGAACGGTGCCATGCTGGGGCCATGACAGACAGCGGTGCGCTCACCCCACTCCGTAAGAGGTCGGAAGTCGGCGGACGGCGGCGGGAGTTGGCCGCGGCGACGGTGGGCTCGGTGGTCGAGTCCTTCGACTGGAACATCTACGCCGTCCTCGCGCCCTACTTCGCGGCAGACCTCTTCGGGCACGGCAAACACGGGGTCGGCGGGGTACTGGGGGCGTACGTGACCTTCGCGGTGGGCTTCGTGGCCCGCCCGGTCGGGTCGTACCTGATCGGCCGGCTCAGCGACACCCGGGGGCGGCGCTTCGCGCTGAGCCTCGGCATGGCGGTGATCGCCGTCGCCAGTCTGGGCATCGCGGCCGTGCCGGGCCAGCGCTCGATCGGGGTCTGGGCGGCGGTGCTGGCGGTCCTCGCGCGGCTGGTGCAGGGACTCGCCTTCGGTGGGGAGGCGCCGAGTGTGGCCGCGTACGTGACCGAGACGGCCCCGCCGCGGCACCGGTTCGCGTTCAGCTCGGTGTCGTACGGCGGGATCATCCTCGGCTCGCTGCTCTCCTTCGGGGTGCTCACGCTGCTGATCCACACCATCGGCAAGTCCGGCCTGGAGAACGGCGGTTGGCGCTGGGGCTTCGTGGTCGCCGCACTGCTCGGGCTGGCTGCCGTCTGGGTACGACGCTCGGCACCGGAGAGCGCGGAGTTCCACCGGGCCCGGGAGAGCGTGGCGGACGGTGCCCGCCCGCCGTTCCTGCGGATGCTCCGCGAGCACCGGTGGGCGGCGTTCACCGTCTTCCTCAACACCCTCGGCGGGACGGTCGGTTACTACTTCGCCCTGGTCTACCTGCCGCAGTACGCCGCCGCCTACCACGTGATCGACAAGGAGTCGGCCGCCTCGTTCATGACCGTGGTGCTCGGCGTCGTGCTGGTCACCATGCTGCTCACCGGCGCCGCCGCCGACCGCTTCGGCCTGCTGCCGGTCGCCCGGATCGGGTTCGCCCTGCCCGTGCCACTGGTCGGGGTGCTGCTGGCCGGGCTGCGCCAGGGCTGGCTGCCGTTCCAGGTCGTCGCCGTGCTGCTGGGGATGCTGGTGGCGACGGTGCTCGGCACGCTCAACGTCTTCACCGGGCTGCTGTTCCCGACCGAGGTGCGGGCGGTCGGCCTCGGCGTGGTCAACGCGGCCACCATCGCCGCGTTCGGCGGCACCTTCCCGCTGCTCGCCGAGTGGCTCAGCGACCGGCACTGGCTCGGCGTGATCCCCGGGTACGTCACCCTCTGCACGATGGGCCCGGCCCTCGCGCTGCTGACGGCGATGAAGGTGCCAAGCTTCGCGGCCGCCGTCCGAGATGCCGAGACCGTGGCCGGGCGTTCACCGGGAACCGCCTGACGGACGATCATCGACTGTGGTTGAGTGGTCCGGACTTACGCCGAACGGGGAGAGCGAGCGTGGACGTCAACACACCGGACAACAGCGCATCGGACAGCAGCGCATCGGACAGCAGTGCCGCGGAGAGCAGCACATTCGGCACCGACGCGTTCGACACCGACGCGTTCGGCGCCGACGCATCCGAAAGCTGGCTGACCGAGGCCGGGTTCGAGGAGCCGCCGCAGGCCGACCTGCGCACCGACCGGGCGCACTCCGCCCGGGTCTACGACTACCTGCTCGGCGGCAAGACGAACTTCCCGGCGGACCGCGAGGTCGGCGACCGCGTCATGGCCGACCTGCCCGGCGCGCGCGAGGGGGCGACCGCCGCCCGCGCGGTCATGCACCGGATGGTCCGCCGGCTCGCCGAACTGCACGGCGTCCGCCAGTTCCTCGACGTCGGCACCGGCATCCCCACCGCGCCCAACCTGCACGAGATCGTCCAGTCGGTCGACCCGTCGTCGCGCGTGGTCTACGTGGACAACGACCCGATCGTGCTGGCCCATTCGCGCGCGCTGCTCACCAGCACCCCCGAGGGCCGTACCGCCTACGTCCAGGGCGACCTGCGCGAGCCGGAGCAGTTCCTCGCCGACCCGGCGGTCGCCGCCACCCTGGACCTGAACGAGCCGGTCGCGCTGACGCTGATCAACATCGTGCACTTCCTCTCCGACGAGGCCGCGCACCCGCCCGTCCGCAAGCTCCTGGACGCCCTGCCGGCGGGCAGCTTCCTCGCGCTGACCGCCGGCACCGGCGACACCTCGCCCGATCGGGCGGAGATCGGCGCCCGCCGCTACGCGGAGGCCGGGATCGAGGTCCACATGCGCTCGCGCGAGGGCGTCGAGCGCTTCTTCGCCGGCCTCGAACTGGACGACCCGGGCGTGGTGCTGATCAACCGTTGGCACCCGGAGCTGGGCGAAGCGCCGTCCCCGGCACTGGCCGACGAGGAGGTCCCGGTGTACGGCGGAGTGGGCCGCAAGGCGTAACCGGCCCGCGAGGCGTAACCGACCCGCGAGGCGTAGTCGCCTCCGTAGGGTCCGCCACCGCCGATATTTCGTCAATTCGACGTCCGTCGAACCCGGAGTGCGCCAAAACCATCGTCTTTACGTGTACGTGTCATTAAAGTGACTGCCCGTCGAACCCCCACTCGACAGGCGGAGAACCCATGACCATTGCACGCAGGTCCATCCTCAAAAGCACCTCGGCGGCCGGAGCCGCCCTGGTGGCAGCAGGCTCGACGGCGGCCGCGCAACCCGCGGCCGCCCAACCGGCCGACGACGCCCCCACCAGCCCACTCCTGCAGACCACCCCGCACCGCGCCGGAACGGCCGGCGTGACCGGTTTGCACCTACAGTTCGGCACCGACGCCGGCACGGAGATGACCGTCTCCTGGCTCACCCCGCAGTCCGTCCGCCGCCCGCAAGTGCGGTACGGCACGACGGACGGCGGCCTCGGCCGGGTCGTCCAGGCCGAGACCCGCACCTACCGGGACTCGATCGACAAGATCGAGGTGTACGTCCACCACGCACGCCTCACCGGCCTGCGCCCGGGCACCACCTACCTCTACAGCGCCGGCCACGACGGCGCCAACCCCGAGACGGGCACCTTCACCACCGCCCCGCGCGGCCGCGCCCCCTTCACCTTCACCAGCTTCGGCGACCAGGCCGCGCCCAACCTTCGCCGCCTGGTCACGTTCCCCGCCGGTATGCCCTCGCCGCTCGGCAAGTACCCGGTCTTCATGAGCAGCCAGGTCGGCACCTCGGCCTCCGCCGACATCGTCTCGGCCGTCGAACGCGTCGGCCCGCTCTTCAACCTCGTCAACGGAGACCTCTGCTACTCCTCCTACGCCGGGCGCCACGGCCAGAGCCGCACCGCGACCTGGGCCGACTGGTTCATCAGCAACAGCCGCTCCACCCGGCTGCGCCCCTGGATGCCCTGCGTCGGCAACCACGAGAACGAGGGCGGCAACGGCCCGATCGGCGCCCTCGGCTACCAGGCCTACTTCTCCCTCCCCGACTCCACGGCCTCCTCCGACGAGGAGACCCGGGGCATGTGGTACGCCTTCACCGTCGGCTCGGTGCGCTTCATCAGCCTCGCCAACGACGACGTGGCCATCCAGAACTCCGGCGACATCTACCTGCGCGGCTACTCCGGCGGCGCCCAACAGCGCTGGCTGGAACGCGAGTTGCGCACCGCCCGGAGCAGCCGGGCGATCGACTGGATCGTGGTGTGCATGCACCACCCGATGATCTCCAGCTCCATGCACGGCGCCGGCAGCGACCTCGGCATCCGCGAGACCTGGGGCAAGCTGTTCGACGCCTACGGGGTCGATCTGGTGCTGTGCGGCCACGAGCACTACTACGAGCGCTCCCACCCCGTCCGCGGCACCCTGCCCAACGACACCCGCACTCCGGTGCCGACCGAGACCCGCACCGACATGATCGACACCGGGCGCGGAACCGTCCACATGATCATCGGCGCCGGCGGCAACGCCGCCACCACACAGGACGACCTCTTCCCGACGCCCAAGGGCCGGGTGGTCATCGGGCTGGAGGACCCGAAGCCCGGTGCGCCGTACCGGGAGTCGGTCTGGCTCACCGAGGACGCGCCGTGGGCCGCCGTCCAGGACCGCGAACACGCCCACGGCTTCGCGGCCTTCGAGGTCGACCCCGGCGACCGGCGCGGCGGTACCACCACCATGAAGGTCACCTACTACACCTTCGACGGACCGCACGGCGACCTCACCCCGGTGGACACCTTCACCCTCTACCGCCGCCGGACCGACGGGCGCGAGGGCTGACACCCGCGTGGCTGACACCTGGGCGGCCCGGCGCCGAACCGTCGTGGTTCCGGCGCCGGGCCGCCCAGGTGTCAGTGCCGGTTCAGCGGCGGAAGGCGCCGGTCAGCACCTGCCACCAGCTGCGCCGCCGCTGCGCCGGGACGGTCGGGGCCACGCTCCGGCCCGTCCCGCCGGTTCCGGCCTGCGCGCCCGTCCCGGCGGTTCCCGCCACCGGGACGGCCCGGGCCGCCTGCTCCGCTTCGGCCGCCTGCGCTGCCTGCGTCGCCTGCGCCGCCTGCGCCGCCTGCGCCGCGACCGCCGCCGCCCGCTCCGCCTCCGCGACCGACACCGGGTCCGGGTCGATGTCGCGCGGGGTGAACTCCACGGGCAGCGCCGTCAGGTGCCGGGAGATCCAGGCCGAGCTCCAGGTCAACTCCTCCTCCGGTACGGCGAGTCGGACGTCCGGCAGCAGGGTGAGCAGGATGTCGATGCCGGCCTCGGCGACGTGCCGCCCGATGTCCTGGCCCGGGCACTCGTGCGGCCCCGCGCCGAAGGACAGGTGCGAGCGGTTGCCGTACAGCGGGGCGGCCAGGTCGGGGCGGACCACCGGGTCGACGTTCCCGGCCGCGAGTCCGAGCAGCAGCAGGTCCCCGGCCTTGATCTGCTGCCCGCCGAGTTCGGTGTCGGCGGTCGCCCAGCGGCCGGCCACCAGGGACATCGGCGGGGAGTCCCACAGCACCTGGTCCAGCGCCTCGCCCAGGGTCATCTGGCCGCCGGACAGGTGGGCGCGGAAGCGCGGGTCGGTGAGCACCATCTTCAGCGAGTCGGCGATCAGGTTGACGGTGGTCTCGTTGGCGGCGAGCAGCACCACCCGCAGGTGCTCCATCACCTCGTCCTCGGTCAGACCGGCCGGGTGTGCCAGCAGACGGCTGGTCAGGTCGTCGCCGGGCTCCTCACGCTTGAGGGCGATGGTCCGGCGCAGTCCGGCCACCACGTACTCGTTGCTGGCGATGGCCGTCTCGGTGCCCTTCATCAAGTCCCGGGCGGCGTCGACCAGTTGTGGCCCGTACTCGTCGGGCATGCCGAGCAGCTTGGTCATCACCAGCATCGGCAGGTGCTCGGCGAACTGGGTGATCAGCTCGGCCCGGCCGGTCGGCCCGACCACCTGGACCAGGTCGGTGGTGAACCGCCGCACGTGGCGGCGGATGCCGCGCCGGTCGAAGCGGTTCAGGCCGTCCAGCACGGCGCCGCGCAGCCGGCGGTGCTCGTCGCCGTCCGCGAACACGCAGATCGGCTGCCAGGCGACCACCGGCAGCAGCGGGGAGTCCATCGGGAGCTCGCCGGTGCGGAACGCCGTCCACAGGCGCGAGTCGCGCGAGAACAGCGAGGGGGTGCGCATCGCGGTGATGTTGGCGCCGTGGCCGAGGATCAGCCAGGCCCGGTGGTCGCCGTGCAGCAGGACCGGGGCCACCTCGCCGTACTCGGCGCGCAGCTTCTCGTAGAGGCCGGCCGGGTCGGCCTCGGCCTCCGGCCCGTACAGGCGCCGCAGGCCGCCGGGGCCGATCGGGCCGGTGGTGCTGCCGTGCGCCGGGCAGCCGGGCGGCGGGGTGGGTGCGGCGTCGGGGAACGGGGTGCTCACAGGGTCTCCGGTCACAGGGTTCGGGTGGTCGGCGCGGCCAGCTCGTACAGGTAGTGCATCAGCGTCATCAGGGTGTCCCGGCTGGATTCGCGGCTGCGCGCGTCACAGCTGACGATCGGCACGTCGGACGGCAGGTCGAGCGCACCGCGCAGGTCCGCGAGCGGGACGCTCGGCGCCTCGGCGAAGCCGTTGACGGCGACCACGAAGGGCACACCGCGCTCCTCCAGCCGCCCGATCACCTCGAAGCTGACCTCCAGCCGGCGGGTGTCGACCAGCACCACCGCGCCGAGGGCGCCCTCGAACAGGCCGTTCCAGAGGAACCAGAACCGCTCCTGCCCGGGGGTGCCGAAGACGTACAGCACGAGCCGCTCGCTGAGGCTGATCCGGCCGAAGTCCATGGCCACGGTGGTGGAGGTCTTGAGCTCGACCCCGGTCGGGTCGTCCACGCCGACCCCGGCCTGGGTCATGGTCTCCTCGGTGGTCAGCGGGCGGATCTCGCTGACGGAGCCGACCAGCGTCGTCTTGCCGACGCCGAAGCCGCCCACGATCACCACCTTGACCGCCGTGGTGACGGTGTCCGGCAGCAGGTCCGCGCCGGCCGGCCCCACCGCCGTGTCAGAGCCGCTGAAGTCCATGGATCACCGCCTCCAACAGGGCCCGGTCGGGAAGTTCCGCCGCCGGCACGGCGGCGCGGGCCTCGATCAGTTCGTCGTCGAGCAGGTCCGCCAGCAGGACGGTGACCACGCTCGTGGGTAGCCCCAGGTAGGCGGAGACCTCCGCCACCGAGAGCGGGGAGCGGCACAGCCGCAGGATGGCCGCGTGCTCGGGCTGCAGGGCGGGGGTCGGCTCCGCGCGGGAGACGATCAGGGTGACCAGGTCGAAGACGCCCGGCCCGGACGGACCGCTGCGGCCGCGGGTGATCACGTACAGGCGGTCGGGCTCGGGGCCGTCCCAGCCGCCCTGGTCTGCCGTCATGCAACCGCCTCACTGTGCTCGTTCATGCGCGTGGCCGTTCATGCGCGTGCCCGTTCATGTGGCCGTCCCGCCGCCGCGCGGGTCCGGGGGCCGGTTCACGCGACCACCTCGGGGTTGCGCGGCGGCGTGGACAGGTGCTCGCCGATCCGGGCCACCAGGTCACGCATCTGGTGGCTCACCAGCCCGGCGTCCACGCCCTCGTCGGCGAGCACCGCGAGGTAGGCGCGGTCACCGGCCGCCATCAGGTAGAAGTAGCCGCCGTCCACCTCGATCACCACCAGCCGCATCGAGCCGTCGCCGTGCGGGAACTCGTGCCCGACCGCGCCGGCCAGGCTCTGCAGCCCGGCGCAGGCGGCGGCCAGGCGGTCGGCGGTGTCCGGATCGGTGCCGTACTGGGCGATCCGCAGACCGTCCGCGGACAGCACGATGACGTGGCGCACGCACGGGACGCTGTGCGCGAGGTCGTTGAGGATCCAGTCCATGTTGCTGCGGTGCGGAATCACTGCTCGCCTTTCCCTGCCGTCTCTTCAGTGGTGTGTCCGGGGCCGGTCTGCGCGGCACCGGGCCGGCCGACCCGGCCGACCGGACCGGCGGACGGTCCGGGCCCGGTGCCCTTGATGCCGTCCATGAACGCCTCCAGCCACAGGCCGGGCTGCTTCGGCTCCGTGGCGGGGCGGGGAGCCTGCGCCGCCGGGCCCGCCGCAGGCCCGGCCGTCGGACCGGCGAGCGGCGCGGACGGCTGGGCGGTGCCGCGCGCGGGGGTGGCGAAGGCGGCGCGGCCGGTCGGCCGGTGGCGCCGGCGCTGCGGCAGGCCGGTGGCCGTCCGCTCGGTCACGATCACCTCGTCGTCCCCGGCCGCCGCCGAGACGGAGGGCGAGCCCCACGGGCTGGTCGAGCCGTAGGACGGGCCGACGCCGGCCGAGGTGGTCCGGGCGCCCCAGGGCCGCGCCGGGGCCGCGTGCCGGGGCGGGTTCGGCGGGAGCGGACGGGGGCCGGAGAAGGCGCCGATGCCGTGCGCCCGCCCGGTCGGGGGAGCGGTGGTGAGCAGTTCCTGCGGTACGACCAGCACCGCGCGCACACCGCCGTACGCGGAGCGGCGCAGCGACACCTGGAAGCCGTACGCCTGGCAGAGCCGGCCGACGATGGCGAAGCCCAGCCGCGGGGACTCGGTGAGGTCGTCGAAGTCCTTGGAGACCATGGCCTCGCGCATCGCGCGTTCGGCGCGGGCCGTGGCCTCGTCGGTGAGGCCGAGACCGCCGTCCTCGATCTCGATCGCCATCCCGCTCTGCACCTCGGAGGCGCTCAGGTGCACGTGGGTGTGCGGCGGGGAGTAGCGGGTCGCGTTGTCGAGCAGCTCGGCGACGGCGTGGATCAGCGGTTCGACGGCCGGGCCGGTGACCGAGATCTGGGCCACCGGGTGCAGGTCCACCCGCTGGTACTCCAGGATCCGGGACATGCCGCCGCGCAGCACGCTGTAGAGGGCGATCGGCCGGGTCCACTGGCGGCCGGGGCGAGCGCCGGAGAGGACGGCGATACTGTCGGCGAGGCGGCCGGTCAGCGCGTTGCCGTGGTCCAGGCGCAGCAGGTCGTCGAAGACCGCCGGGTCGTTGCCGTGCCGGTCCTCCATCTCCCGCAGGTCCTTGGCCTGCCGGTGGATGATCGCCTGGACCCGGCGGGCGATGTTGACGAAGGCGCGCTCGGCGGAGTCGCGCCGGCTGACCTCGTCGTCGACGGCGACGGCGATGCCGTGCGCGACGGACACCAGGGACTTGCGGAACCTCGGCGACACGGCCACCAGGTCCTGCCCGATCGGGTTCAGCAGGACGTCCATCGAGTACCCGTACCGGGCCCCGGCGACCACCCGGCGCAGCTCGACCTCGGCCAGCCGCGCGAGTTCGTCCTCCTGCCCGGCCAGTCGGCGCTGGAAGTCCTCCGCCTGCCGGACGCTACGGTCCCGCAGTTCGCTCAACGCCCGCCCCCGGCGGGCCGACTCGGCGGCCACCACGGCCACCAGCACGGTGCCCGTCGCCCCGCACCACAGCACCCCGGCCCGGGCCCCGGCGCCCACCAGCGCCGCGGCGACCGCCACGGCCGCGGCCATCACGGCCGTCGGCAGCAGCCAGCCGAGCAGGGGCGCGCGGCGCCGTCTGGCGGGTGACGATCCAGCTCGAAGCATTCAGCATCCTCAAACGATCGGAACAGTACGGGGACGGACGGCGACCGGCTCCGGAGGCGTGGTGCTGCAGCATAGCCAAGTTCAGGACAATCCTGACCGAAACTCAAAAATACTGTCCCTCAACCGACTTGTGGCAACTTGCCGGACATGCCCGACATCTCGCACACCAGTCCCGCGCCCGGCGGAACGCCGCCCCGCACCAGGCTTCTCGCCCCGCCGCCCCCGCACCGCCAACCCGCCCCGGATTCGCCCATCAGAAGGGTTTCCACGCCAAGTCCCCGCGCGAAAAGCAGAGTTCGTGCTACGGCGAGAACGTCGATCAATCCGCCGTTGACGGGTTACCCGAAAAGGGTCGGCAACCGGGGCGCGCCCCGGGGGCGCCCCGAAGCCCCGATTCGTCTGCGTACCGAGTGCCGCTCCTCCTAGGGTCATCGCATGACCGATCACGGCAGCCGAACCCCGGACTCGTTGGGCTGGAACCTGCGCCACCTCATGGGCGCCGAGGTCTGGACGAACATGCTGGGGGAGGCGTTCGAGCGTCGGCACCCCATCGGCACCACCCTGTTGCGGCAGGGCGAGACGGGCACTCATGTCCTCGCCCTGCTGGCCGGGGTGGCGAAAGTCAGCCGCCAGGAGCGCAACGGGCATGCCAGGTTGTTGGCGTTCCGAGGTCCGGGGGAACTGCTGGGTGAGGTGGCGGTGCTGGACGACGGAGTCCGCTCGGCGAGCGTGCACGCGATATCGGACTGCGCGGTCGCGGTGCTTCCCAAGGCGGTGTTCCTGCGCTTCGTCGCCGAGCGGGACCTGTTCCCCGTGATGGTGCGCTACGCCATGGGTCGGCTGCGGGAGTCGGACCTGGCCCGGACCGGCGGAGATGTCGTGGCGCGACTGGCTGCTGTGCTGGTCGCGCTCGCCGACGTCTCAGCGGGCGCTACTGCGACGGCGGGGCGTCGGATCGAACTGGCCCTGACGCGCGACGAACTGGCCCAGCACATCGGCGTGTCCCGGAACACCATTACGACGGCGCTGGCGGGCCTGGCCGCTCAGCGGGTCGAGGCCGGACGGAAGGCCATCGCCCTCGGCGACCTCCCCGCCCTCCGCCGTGTCGCCGAGATGCTCCGCGACTGACGCTCCCTCGAAGGGTGTGACCTCTGTCACCTGATTTTCGCACTGGGCGAGCACACCGCGCGACGCAGTCTCGCGAAGCTTGGTGGCGCAAGGTCAGTACGGGAATGAGAAGGAGCAGAGATGACGGAGTTCGACCAGCCGCTGCCCGAGGCCAGCGCCCTGCCCTACAGCCGCAGCCGGCACCTCCCGCCGTACCGGGGAATCGTCGCCGTGGACGCCAAGGACTTCACCGGCTACCCGGCGATCGAGCACGGCGTGATCAGCCAGGCCGTCCCGCAGGTGCTCCAGTGGTCCTTCGAGCGGGCCGGACTGGCGGAGGTATGGAAGGACCGGAGGTTCCCCAATTCGACGGGCGACGGATACGTCTTCGGCTTCGACCCGGTGTGGATGCCCTTCCTGATCCACCCCTGGCTGAATACCCTGCAGGAGGTGCTGACCGAGTTCAACGTGCACTCGGTCGGGACGGTGCGCGTCCGGCTGAGGGTCAGCCTCAACATCGGTCCCCTCCCGGACACGGGCGGCGAGTTCGACGGCAACGGCACCCCTCGGAACGACACCCACCGCCTGCTCGACTCCCGTCCCGTGAAGGCCATGCTGGCCGCATCCAACGAGAGCATCACCCAGGTGGCCGCCATTCTTTCCGATCGCTGCTATCAGGACGCGGTGGCCGGCGGATTCACCGGACGCCACCCCGACCACTTCATCGAGGTCCCGGCCACGGTGGAGGGCAAGCACTTCGACCAGCGGGCATGGCTGTACGTGCCTGCGCCCTCCGGCAACCTCTACGACCGCAGGATCCTCGGCGAGGTTGTCGTCGAGGAGCAGGAGGGTCGGCAGGGGCGGACGGCAGCCGTTGAGCCGGGGGCTGGGCGAACGGAGGGCCACCGTGCGACGAGGGCAGTGGTGAAGCAGCGGGCCGACGGTGGCAACCTGAACAGCGGCACGGTGCACGGGGGCCAGAGTGTCACCAATGTGCGCGGCGACTATGCGGGTCGCGACTCTTTCGGCGGCGACTACGTGGCGGGCAACAAGGCAGGGACGGTCCAGGGCAACCAGGGGGACACGGTCCACGGCGACAAGAACGAGCACCGCCGGTGAGCGCCGAGGAGCGCCCGGCCCTCGAAGGTCCGTCCGACGTTCTGGGCGACACTGATCTCGACTTCGACTTCGATGACTTCGACGGCGAGTTCGCGGACCGGTTCGGTGTCCGGGGTGCTGGCCGCCCGCATATCATCTACGCGCCGAACGGCAACATCAATACCGGCTCGGTGCACGGGGGCCAGCGCGTGGAGAGCGGCGCTGCTGGGGCAGGCACGGGTGGCGGCCCGCGGGTGGAGGCGCATGACGGGCCCATCTCCGCGCCGGAGATCCTGGCCGCCTGTACCGGGTTCGCGACGCCGGAGTGCTTCCCCAGGGCGCTCGAGGAACTCGGCACGCGCCTTCTCTTCCTCGCCGGGGAACCCGGCACCGGACGCCGCACCACGGCCCTCAACCTGCTGTTCGAGTGCAGCGGGAAGAGCATGGGTCTACGCGCGCTCGACAGCGACGAGGACCTGTCCTCCTGGCAGCCCACTCACAGTGCGGCACGCGGGTACCTGGTGCACGGCCTGTCGCCCACGGTGAGGCTAGGCCCGACGGCGGTTGCCAGGATTCGCCAGCGATTGGACGACGCCGGGGCCTACATGGTGGTCCTGCTGCCGCACGACTCGAACACGCTCCGTCGCCTCGTTCGTGAGTCGGACATCAGCCCGGTGCGATACGTGCCCCCATCGCCGGGTTCGGTATTCGAGGCGCGGTTCGAGGCTGCAGTACCCGAGGACGACCGGCGTCAGGAACTGCTGGCGAGGCTGGGGCCCGAGTTGGACGACTTGCTGGCACCCGAACTGGTGCCGGCCCAGGTCGCCGAACTCGTCGACGCGGTGAGCCGGTCCGGTGACAACGGCCCCGACCTGGCCGACCTCGGCCAGCGGCTGAGCTTCCTCGCGGAGACGGAGGTCCCGGACATCCTGAAGGCACTCCGCGAGGACCCGGACGCATTGGCGTTCCTGCTGGTGACGAGCGTTCTCGAGGGACTCGACCACCGGATCGTCCAGGAGGAAACGGATCGGCTGCTCAAGCTGGCCGACGGCCGACTCGACGCGGTTCAGCGGCCGGCAGTGAACGAAGATCGAGAGCAGGGCAGGAGCGGTGAGGCCCCTCAGTCCAACCCACGGTTCGTCTTCCGGCGCTCGCTGGACGAACTCCTCGCAACCATCCGGGCCGAATGCCAAACCAGCGAGATCCGCGAAGTCGGCAGCTACACCTACACGGTGGAACCGGTCCGTTTCAAGCGGCACCGGCAGGCGGAGGCGGTGCTTCGGCACGTGTGGCGGCAGTACGGTGAGGTTTCCGGATTGCTGACCGAGTGGATGGACAACGTTCCCGGCACTGAAACCGAGTTGGCCGGACCGGTGGGCCGCGTGATGGGGCTGGCCGCCAGCTGGAGCGGTGGCCGTAGGGCGCTGCGCCACATCCACGAGCTGGCCCGGTCCGACCGCGCGCAGAGCCGAAGTACTGCCGCATACGCGCTGGGTATCGCGGCACAGGATCCGATCCTCGCCGGGGAGGTGAAGCACCGCCTCGGCAGATGGAGCCTCGACGGCGGCGCGCGGCTCCGGTCGACCGTGGCCGACGCCTGCGGAAGGGATTTCGGAGCGGCCCGACCGGAACTTGCGATCTCGTTGATCCGGCGCTGTTACCGGGGCGATGAAGGCGATGAGTATGTGGTGGCCCTGGCGGCGCGCCGCTCCCTGGAGAGGCTGTTTGCAGGCGGGAACGAGACAGCTGTCTTCCGTCAGTTCGTGGAGTGGACCGACAAGCCGGGGGGCGATGCCGAACTCGCCCAGAAGGCCTTTCCGGATCTGCTGCGGGACCCGTCCTGGTTCCGGCAACAACTGTATCCGGGCGCTGAGTTCACCGAGGCTGTGCTCGTCTTCGTCCGGCGTTCTCTCAACGACGAGAGCCTCTTCGAGCGTACAAGTCACAGGCTGCTCGTCTGGTGCCACCAGGCGGCCTGGGACGAGCCGCTCAGAGGCGCCGTGGAGACGCTCCTCACCGCCCTCGCCCAGGGCATGCGCTCCGGCGAACTGAGGCTGTTGGTCGAGATCGACGGCAGTGACAACCCCGACCTGGTCGGCCGCGACATCGCCCGCCGCGCCCTGGAGGCCTGGCGGCATGGCGAGTCGCAGCCCTACTTCTCCGCCACTGCGTTTGGAGGCACCGATGACCCTCGACAGTGACCAGCCGCTCTACTCCCAGGCAACCCGCGCCCCCTGGCGGGAGATCCTCTGGTACCGCTGGTCCGGGCGGAGGGACCGTGCCTTGGTCCTGCGGGACCGGGACGGGCTCTACCACCAATTGGGGGAACGCCGCCGGAGCCTTCCCGCCGAGGACGGAGAGTCGGAGGGCGCAGGGACCGTCCGTCTCGGTCTGCGCGGGTTCGACCGGGCGTACCTGGTCGAGGTAGACGAACGCTCGGGCACCCGGGCCGTCGGCCTCCCCACCCCGTACGGCACGGAACCACTGGAGGTCCATGTCCTGTGGTGGGCGCACGACGCCGCGCAGGTCGTGCGGACCCGGACCAACCGGGGCTGGCTGCCGGTCCGCAAGGATCTCGACCGGCGCCTGCACCAGCTCAAGGACCAGTTCGCCGTAGCGGGGACCAGGTTGGGCACAGCCGAGCTGGTGCAGTACCTCGCCGCGCCGTACGTGATGCCGGACCACGGCCTCACCTACCGTGTCGCCGACGTTTCCGCACGGGAGTACGGCAACGAACTGCGGCTCGGCGAGCCTGACGCGGCGGACGTGCCCTTCGATTGGATGGAGAAGAGCCCGGAGGAGTACGCGTTCTGCCGCCGGGCCGTCCAGGAGGGGCCGGTCGCACTTGCGGCGCTGTGGCTCGCTAGAAAGCCCGACCAGGTCCACGACGTCCTGGACTGGGCCGTCAACCACGCCGACCTACTCCGGGGCGAGACCACCTGGCAGGACCAATTGGCCGGGATGCTGGGCAAGCTGACGACGCAGGAGCGACTGGAGCTTTCCAGGATGCTGCGCGACCGCCTGGTAGCCCTCGGACGGCAGGTTCCCGGCCCCGGCCCGCAGGATCCGGGGCCGGAGTTCGGCAAGGTCCGTTCCCAGGTCAACGGCTGGCCCGGCGCCGTGCCGAACGGGAGGCCGCGGTGATACGGGCGGGCGTACGTCGTGAGCAAGCGCGGCGCCGACGGTTGGCTTCCGTGTCGACGATGGCGTGCAACCCGTCGGCGTTGTCGGCGATGGAACGCCTGATGGCGGCCAACAGTGCGGAACTCGTCCGGGCCGACACCAAGGCTTCCGTGTTCCTGGCATTCACGGGCGGGGTACTCGCCACCTTCATTCCGCTGGACAGCGGCGGTGAGCCCGATCCGGGGCGGCGGCTCCTGTGGTGGACTGCCGTGGCGTGCGCCTTGCTGGCCGCCGCGTGCTTCGTCGCCGCGTTGGTGCCGCGCCACCGGAAGGGCCGGCGTGGAGGGCTAGCTGGTCCGGGGTACTTCGAGCACATCGCGTCCGGAGCTGACCTGGATCGCCTGCGCAGCGCCTTCGAACGGGTCGGACGCGACCCGGCTGGCCCCCTGCTCGCCGCGCTGGCTGGCACCAGCGCGATCATCCGGGCGAAGTGTCGCTGGGTCGAGGCCGGAATGGTCCTGCTCCTCCTGGCACTTCCCCAGTTCACACTGACTCTCCGGCCGCGGTGAGCAGGCGGGCCCCGGCCGAGGTTCGGCCGGGGCCGTGGCATCCGGGAAGTTGCGACAGAGAGCTAGCAACATCTGTTGCGTAGTGAAGCAACGACCATTGACACGTTGCCGCAGCGGTCCCTACAGTGCGGGCCCATGGAGACGGACGATCTTGGTCGGCGGGTGGCGGAGGATGTGGCCGGTGGGGGCGGAGTGGAGGGGCTGCGGCGGCTGTCGGGCGTGATCGAGGCGTTGGAGGAGCGGCGGACGGAGCTGGTGGAGGAGTTGCGGCGCGGGCGCGAGGCCACCTGGGAGGAGATCGGACGGGCCTGCGGGATGACCCGGCAGGGCGCGACGCGGCGGTGGGCCGGGCGGCTGCGGGCACGGTCGTTCGGGGTCGCGGCGGCGTCGTACCAGGCCGGGCGGCCGGGATACCCGCAGGCGCTGATCGGGTCCGCGGTGCCCCGGGAGGCCCGGCGGGTGCTCGATCTGGGCGCCGGGACGGGCAAGTTGACCCGGCTGCTGGTCGAGGCGGGCCTGGACGTGGTCGCGGTCGAGCCCGACGAGGGAATGCGGGCGCACTTGGCCGCGGCGGTGCCGAAGGCGGCCGTCCGGGCGGGCTCGGCGGAGCGCGTCCCGCTGCCGGACGGGAGCATGGACGCCGTCGTGGTCGCGCAGGCCTGGCACTGGTTCGACCCGGCCGTCGCGGTGCCCGAGATCGCCCGGGTGCTCGCCCCCGGCGGGACGCTCGCCCTGGTGTGGAACGTCCGGGACGAATCGGAGCCCTGGGCCGCCGAACTCGGCGCGCTGATGCACCGGTCGACGCGGCAGCGGATCGACACCAGGCCCGTCCTGCCGGCGCCCTTCGGCCCGCCCGAGCGGCTGGAGATCCGCTGGGAGCACGAGACCACGCGGGCCGGGATCGTGGACATGGTCGCCTCGCGCAGCTACGTCATCGCGCTGCCGGAGAGCGAACGCATCCGGCTGCTGGCCGACGTCGGGCACCTGCTCGCCACCCACCCGGACCTGGCGGGGCAGGACACGATCGCCCTGCCGTACCTCACCCGGTGCACCCGTGTCCGCCTCGGCTGAGCCGGGCACGGTGCGCCGGCCCGTCACTGTGCGCCGCCTGGGCCGCGCGGATGCCGAGCCGTACCGGGCGTTCCGCCTGGAAGCCCTGCGCGAGACGCCCAGCGCCTTCACCTCCCGCCACGCCGAGGAGCGCGCCAAGCCGATGGCCGCGACGCTGCGCCGCCTGACCGAGGCCGAGGACGGGCCGGGCGCCCTGCTCGGGGCCTTCGACGACACGGGCACGCTGGTCGGCACCGCCGGGCTCAAGGTGGCGTCGCGGAGCCAGGAGCGGCACAAGGGCACGCTGTACGGCATGGCGGTGGCCCGCAGCGCCGCCGGGCGGGGGATCGGCCGGGCTCTGGTGCGGGAGGTGCTGCGCACGGCCGCCGAGGACGGGCGGCTGCGGCAGGTGCTGCTGACCGTCTCCGAGGGCAACGAGGCCGCCCTGCGGCTCTACACCGCCTGCGGCTTCGAGGTGTGGGGCCGAGAACCGAGGGCCGTGCTGGTGGACGGGCTGGCCGTCGCGAAGCTGCACATGGTGCGGCTGCTGGACGCCGAGCCGACAGCGGCCGGGCGCTGACAATTGTCATGGCGCACCGGTGCGCGAGCACACTGCCCCGCGCACCGGGCCTGCGCCCACGATGGGTCCATGACCTCCACCGAGACCTCCACTGACAGCGAAACCGGCACCGGCACCGACCCCGATCTGCACCACCCCGACACCCGGCGGGCCTTCCGCACCGTGCGGCGGTTCGTCCTCGCCTACCTCGGCCTCAGCGTGCTGACGCTGGCGGTCGCCTTCGCCCTCCGCGACCACCCTTCCCTCGTCACCTCGGCGGTCTGGGTCCGCGGCACCATCGTCGTGGCCGGCGCCGCCGTGACCCTGCTGCTCACCGCCCGCGCGGCCCGCGGCTCCCGGGGGGCCTTCCGGCGGCTGCGGATCATCTCGGCCGCCATGCTCGCCGCGATCGCTACGATCATCGTCCTGCCGGGGCTCTTCCCGGTCTGGATGAAGGTCGAGCAGGGCCTGTGCGGGCTCGCCCTGCTGGGCGTGGCCGTCCTGGTCAACGGGCGGCACCTGCGTACCCTGTTCGCCAGGCTCTGAGGAGGGGGCGCGAGGGTGACCGACCTCGACCGCGAGACCGCACCGAGCGCGCCGCCGACGGCTACGCCGACGACTGCGGCAACGACTGTGCCGACGACGCCGAGCGCGCCGGGCTCCGCCCACCGCTGGGGGCCGGGTCGGCGACGCCTCCTGCTGGGCGCCGGGATGCTGGTCTTCCCGGCGCTCACCGCCGTGGCCGTGAGTCAGGACGTCGCCGGGTCGGCCGCGTTCGCCGGATACGCCGTGGTCGCCGCGTTCTGCCTCTGCTACGTGCTGACCGCCCTCGCCCTCGAACGCGGCCGACGGCACCGGGTCACACTGCTGCTGGCGGTGATGACCGCCCTGTTCCTCGCCGCGCTCCCGTTCGCCCACGCGGACGCCTTCTACCTCGCCACCGTGGTCGTCTCGGCGGTCGCGGCCCTGTGGCGTCGGCAGGCCGCCCGGGTGGTGACCGTCGCCACGCTGGCCGCGTTCCTGGTGCCGTGGGCGGTGCGCCCCTGGCACACCGGGCCCGGCGGATTCCAGGCGCTGGCCCTGCTGTTCACCGCGCTCACCTGCGGCGCCTTCGCCGAACTGGCCGCCACCAACGGGGAGCTGGTCGCCGCCCGGGCCGAGGTGGCCCGGCTGGCCTCCGAGGCCGAACGCAACCGGATCGCCCGCGACCTGCACGACCTGCTCGGCCACTCGCTGACCGCGATCACCGTCAAGTCCCGCCTGGCGCAACGGCTGGCCGACAAGGACCCGGACCACGCGGTCGCCGAGATGGCGGCCGTGGAGACGCTCTCCCGGCAGGCGCTGTCCGACGTCCGCGCCGCCGTCACCGGCTACCGCGAGGTGACCCTCGCGGGCGAGCTGGCCCGCGCCCGCGAACTGCTGCGCGCCGCCGGGGTGGTGGCCGACCTGCCGACGGCGGCGGACGCGGTCGGGCCGGAGCACCGCGAACTGTTCGGCTGGGTACTGCGCGAGGGCATCACGAACACGGTCCGGCACGCCCGTGCCGCCCGCTGCTCGGTGGTGCTCACCGCGACCTCGGTGGAGATCCGCGACGACGGTCGGGGCGATCAGGGCGATCAGGGCGGCCCCGGCGGCCCCGGAGGCCAAGGCGACGGCAAAGGCCTCACCGGCCTGCGGGAACGGGTCGCGGCGGCGGGCGGTACGGTCGAGGCAGGCCCGCTCGCCCCGCGCGGCTGGCGGCTGCTGGTCACCGTCCCGCCGGGCGGCTCCGACTCCCCTCCCGAAGGGACGACATGACGATCCGCCTGCTGCTCGCCGAGGACCAGGAGCTGGTGCGCACCGCGCTGCGCGCCCTGCTCGACCTGGAGGACGACTTCGAGGTGGTCGCCGCCGTCGGCCGCGGCGACCAGGTCGCGGAGGCGGCCCGCGAGCACGGGCCGGACGTCGCCCTGCTCGACATCGAGATGCCCGGACTGGACGGCCTGGCGGCGGCCGCCGTCCTGGCCCAGCGGGCGCCGGAGTGCCGGGTCGTCATCCTCACCACGTTCGGCCGCGCCGGCTACCTGCGCCGGGCCATGGAGGCGGGCGCGGTCGGCTTCGTGGTCAAGGACGCGCCCGCAGAGGTGCTGGCCGACGCCATCCGCCGGGTCGCGGCGGGGGAGCGGGTGGTGGACCCGGACCTGGCCGCCGCCACCCTCGCGGCGGGCACCTCCCCGCTCACCGCCCGCGAGCGCGACGTGCTGAACTCCTCCCGCCCGGGCGCCGGGGTCGCGGAGATCGCCGCGAAGCTCTACCTCTCCGAGGGGACGGTCCGCAACTACTTCTCCTCGGCCATCGCCAAGACCGGCACCCGCAACCGTACGGAGGCCCTGCGGGTCGCGGACGAGCGCGGCTGGCTCTGAGCCCGCGCCACCCTCGACCGCACCCGCCCCGCCGACGTGAAGCCCTCCTGGCCCGCAACACCGCAACACCGCAACACCGCAACACCGCAACACCGCAACACCGCAGCTCCGCAACACCGCAGCTCCGACAGCAATTAAGTCATTCGACTGTTTCGGTGCTGCCGTTCCCGTTCGATCCTGGCCGGGTGCCCACACGTCGGTGCTGGGCGGTCATCACGCCAGGAGGCCCCGCAGTGCCCGGTACGCCCGTCGTCTTCGTCCATGGAGCGTGGTTCCATGCGCTGTGCTGGGAGGCGTGGGCCCAGCGCTTCACGGCCCGGGGCTTCACCGTCGTGGCCCCGGGCTGGCCGGGCGAGCTTCCCACGGCCGACGAGGCGCGGCGCCGTCCGGACCGGCTCCCGGACCTCGGGCTGGCGGCACTGACCGAGCACTTCACGGGTGTCGTCGGGTCGTTCGACAGTCCGCCCGTGCTCATCGGGCACTCGGTGGGCGGGCTGATCGTGCAGCGGCTCCTTGCCGCGGGTCTCGGGCGTGCGGCCGTGGCCATCGCCTCGGCGCCCATCAACGGCGTGCCGCTGCCCGGCCCCCTCGCCGCGCTCGGAATGCCGCCCTGCGCCGGGTCGGCCGAGCCCTCGACCGAGTCGCCGGCCGGCCGCCCGGAGGCACAACTGGCGCTCTCGGGAGGGCAGTTCCGGCAGCTCTTCGCGAACACCTCCGACGAACGGGAAGCCGCGGAACTCTACGAGCGGTACGCCGTCCCGGCCCCGCGCCGACTGATCACCGAGGTGGGCGCCGGCGGCCGGTCCGAGCTGACTGCCGTGGACGTCGGCCGCAGGGCCCGCGGGCCGCTGCTCCTGATCTCGGGCCAGGAGGACCTGCTCGTACCCGACGCGCTGACCCGCGCCGTCTACAAGCAGTACGGCGACTCCGCGGCGGTGACGGAGCTGAAGCAGTTCGCGGACCGCAGCCACACCCTGTTCGTGGACAGCGGCTGGCGCCCGGTCGCGGACCACGTCCTCGACTGGCTGGCCCGGCAGGACATCCGGGCGGACCGGCCGGGGAGTTGAGACCCCCTCCGGATGCCACGCACACGGATGCCACGCACACGTGAGCCACGCAGATGCGCTTCACACACACGTACCTCCCGCACGTGTGCCCCTCAGAGGAGGGTGTACACCACCGAGCGTTCCAGCTTCTGCCGCCCGATCCGCCCCTTGGCGACGAGCGTCTCAAGCGTGTTGCGCACCACCTGCGGGGTGGGCTCCCGGTCCGGGTGCGCGCGCATCAGCTCCGCCCGCAGCTCCTTCGCCGCGCAGGGCTCGGTGTGACCGCGCAGGAGGTCCAGCAGGAGTTCGGTGAGGAGTGGCTGCCGCGCCTTGCCGCGCGGCCGCGCCCCGGCGAGTACGGGTTCGCTCTGCGCCTGCTCGGGGAGGGGCGACGGCTCCGACAGTCCCTCGTACCGCTCGGCAAGGGTCAGGAGCTCCTCCAGGAGGGCCTCCTCCTGCTCCAGCCGCTTGATCTCCTCGGCCAACTCCCGTTGCCGGCGCCGGTTGTCCTCCAGGTCCGACGCGGCCTGCAGGACGTACCGCGATCGGCGGGTGGCGGCCGATTGGCTGGTCACAACGTTCACTCCCTCGTCGTAGCTGGTGCTGCGCATGGTACCCCCGGGAGGCGGACGGCAGCGGCCTGTCCGGGGCGCACGTGTGCGGCTCAGCCCGCGCCGGGGGCCGGGGCGTCGCCCAGCGCGTCGCGCAGGGCGGCCCGGGAGGTGATGCCGAGCTTGGGGAACACCCGGTACAGGTGTGAGCTGACGGTACGGGGTGACAGGTGCATCCGCTCGCCGATCTCCTTGTTGGTCAGGCCGGCGGCGGCGAGGTCGGCGATCCGGTGCTCCTGCCAGGTGAGGGTGGCCAGGTGGGCGGAGGAGGCCCGAGCGGGCAGGCCGGAGGCGCGCAGTTCGGCCCGGGCGCGCTCGGCCCAGGCGGGGGCGCCGAGCCGCTCGAAGGCCTCCGCGGCCCGGGCCAGCGGCTGCCGGGCCGCCGCCGGCCCCCGGGAGTGCCGGGTCCGCACGCCGTGGGCGAGCCGGATGCGGGCCAGCTCGAACGGGAAGCGGACGGCGTCCGGCAGCGTCTCCACCAGCCCGAAGAGCTCGGCCGCCGCTTTCTCGTCGTCGGTCGTCATCGCCAGCGCGCCGTACGTCACCAGCGCCAGCCGGGGCGAGATGTCGGGCAGTCCGGCGTCGCGCGCGGCCAGCGCGTGTCGGCGCGCCTGGTCCGCGCGCCCGGTGTGCAGCGCCGCCTCGACGAGGTCGAGCAGGGTGCGGGACGCCTGGTGCGCGTACGGCGTGAACGAGCCCGGGGTGGTGATGCCGATCGCGTACAGGTAGGCGGCCTCGTAGTCGCCCTCGCTCAGCGCGGCGGTCGTGCCGACGGAGTCCGCGATCTGGGTGAGGAACCCCACCCCGCGCGGTCGCGCCCAGGCGTCGACGGCGGCCTGCAGCTCGCGGGCCCGGTCCAGGCGGCCGCGCATGGCGGCCAGGAGCGCGAGGTAGGCGCGGCTGTGGTGGGCGAAGAGGTCGTGGTCGTGGTCCGTCGCCAGCTCCAGGCTGCGCAGCCCGCTCTGCTCCGCCTCGTCCCACTCGCCGACGGCCATCTGGTCGAGCATGATCAGGTGCAGCATCGTCATGCCGGCCGACATCGCGCCGGTCGTCACCTCGCGGTCGACGACGCGCTGCAAGTGCGGCCGGTACGGGCCGAGCGTGTCCAGGTGGTAGGCGGCGACGCCGAGGCGGGTGACGTCCCAGGGTTCGAGGTCCTGCCGGCCGGCGAACGCGGCCTCCAGGCGCTCCCGTGCCCCGGCGCCGTGCCGCACCACGTCGCTCCAGGCGTCGCGGTAGATCAGCGAGCGCGTCGGCACCAGGTCGCCCAGCCGGTCCAGGAACGCGCGGACCTCCTGCCACGCGGCGCCGTCGCTCGCGTACTGGCAGTTCGCCAGCAGCAGGTTGATCAGCCGGCTGACCGTCTCGCTGTCTTCCCGTGCGCTGTCTCGCCGCGCGCTGTCTCGCCGCAGTCCGTCGGCCCGCACGCCGTCGACCCGCGGGCTGTCCTCCCGCAGGCCGTCGGCCCGCAGGGCCTCGATCGTGGCGATGATCCGGCGTCGCGAGGAGCGCACCTCCCCGTCCTGGTACAGCGCCAGATAGGCGGCGGCGAGCACTGCGGCGGGCGATTCGCCGCGGCCCGGGACGATGTCCGCGTGGGCCAGCCGCTGCGCCCGGTCGAGCAGGCCGGCCTGCCCGGCGAGGTAGGCCGCGTCGCCCAGCCGCCGGGAGCGGTCGGCGTGGTTCTCGCTGAGCTCCGCGGCCCGGACCAGCCAGGCCATCGCGGCGACCGCGCCGCCGCGCCGGGTCGCGGACTCGGCGGCCGCCTCCAGTTCGGCGGCGATCCGCTCGTCGGGGTCCACCGTGGCGGCCGCCAGGTGGGTGGCCCGCCGCTCGATGTCGTCCCGGTGGAAGCGGGCGAGCGTGGCGTGCGCCGCGCGGCGTTCGTTGGGGGTCGCCAGCTGGACCACGGTCGAGCGCACCAGCGGGTGGCGGAAGACGAAGTCGCCGCTGACCGGGTCGATGTCCAGTAGCCCGCCGAACGCCGCCTCGTCCGCGTCGGCCATCCGGTACCGGGCGCCGCGGGTGTGGCCCACCGAGGGCCCGGCCTCCACCCCGTCCAGCGCGCCGCGCAGCAGTTCCGCGCGCACCTCCCCGCCCAGGGCCTCGATGCGGGTGCCGTAGACGTGCTGGAGGCGGCGCGGCAGCGGGACGCCCCGGTAGCCCCACGCCTCCTCGGCCCCGCGCGCGGGCCTGCGGCTCAGGTAGGGCGGCAGCTCCTGCAGGGCCAGCGGGTTGCCCTGTGCCTCCCGCAGGACGACCCGGCGCAACTGCGGGTCGAGGCCCGGGTGCTGCCGGTCCAGGAGCTGCCCGGCCGCCTCGTCCGACAGGGTCGGCACGAACAGTTCGGGCAGGGCCGCGGTGTCCAGCCGGGACGGGATGTCCGAGCGCAGCGCGACGAGGAGCTTCACCGAGCCGCCGCTGAGCCGGCGGCCCGCGAAACCGGCCACCTCGGCGCTGGCGGTGTCGAACCACTGCCCGTCGTCGAGGACCAGCAGCAGCGGCTTCTGCGAGGACGCCAGGGACAGCAGGTCGAGGACCGCGATGGCGAGGGTCATGACCGACGGCGGCTTCTCCTGACTCCGCCCGAACACGACGTCGAACACCCCGCGGTAGCCGCTGTCGAGGCGGCTGAGCTGGGGGAGCAGCGGGTGCAGCAACTGGTGCAGGCCGGCGAACGGCAGGTCCGACTCGGCCTCGACGCCGGTCGCCCGGATCACCCGGTGGCCCTTCGCGGCCGCGAGTTCGGTGGCGTGCTCGAGGAGCGCGCTCTTCCCGACCCCCGTCTCGCCCTTGAGGACGAGTGCCTGTCCCTGCGCGGACGTCACGAAGGAGGACAGTACGTCCCCCTCGTGCCGGCGGCCGACCATCGTCCGGACGGTCCTGGCCGGCTCGTTCACGGGCTCCCCCTACGACTACGGTCCACGGGAAGCCCAGCGCTGCCGTGTCCTTCCGCCATTTTCCCACGGGCGGAAAGGTGTTCCGATCAGGTTTTCGGCCGACGTCACCATCGGCTTCCCCCCACACATAGGTGTGACCTCGGGAGGGAGCGGCGCACACCAGTCATCTGACGGTTTGTTCCCCTCCGCCGCCCCGAACCGTACAGCCCCGCAGCGCCTCGCCCCGCCCCGCGCCGGACCGTCGAGCGGCCCGTGACGTACGGGAACCTTCGGTCAAGTGACGGATGCTCCGGACCGGCCGGTTGCAGAACAGTCGAGGGGACGACGGGGATCCACGAGAGGGGAAGACCGCCCATGAGCGGCGAAGGGTTCGGACACGGCGGCTGCCGGGAGGCGTCGAAGCACGTCCTCGCGCTCTCACTGGACGTCCTGCGGGTGCTGGGACGGGCCGAGCGGCAGCCCCTACGGGCGGACTTCCGCTTCGATCGGGACACACCGGTCCTCGTGTCCGTCACGCTCACCCCGCCCCGGGGACGGAGCGTCACCTGGCGGATCAGCCGTGAGCTGCTGTACCGGGGTCTCTCCGAACCGAGCGGCGAGGGCGACGTCCGGATCTGGCCGGTGCCCGGCGAACGGGGAGAACTGGCCTGGCTACGGCTGGCGTCGAGGGAGACGAGCGCCGTCCTGGAACTGCCCGTCGCCGCGCTGGCGCAGTGGTTCGAGGCGACCTACCGGCTGGTGTCGGCGGAGCAGACGCGGGAGGCCGCCGAACTGGACTGGGAGGCCTTCGTCACGCAGCTGCGCACCGAGCCGTGACCGAGGGCCGTGACCGACGCCGGCGGCCACGGCCGAGGGAGAGTCCGACGAGGGGTCTTCCCGGGTGGGGCGGATCAGGCCAGGCGGAGCACCAGCTTGCCGGTGTTCTCACCGCGGAACAGCATCCGGAAGGTCTCCGGGAAGTCGTCCACGGTGCCCTCCACCACCTGCTCCTTCACCGTGATCCGGCCGTCGCCGATCCAGCCCGCGATCTCGGCGGTCGCCTCCGCGTACCGGCGGGCGTAGTCGAACACCACGAAGCCCTCCATCCGCGCCCGCCGCACCAGCAGCGACAGGTAGTTGGACGGGCCCTCGACGGCGCTCTCGTTGTTGTACTGGCTGATCGCCCCGCAGATCACCACCCGGGCGTGCATGGCGAGGCGGGTCAGCGCGGCGTCCAGGATCGGCCCGCCGACGTTGTCGAAGTAGACGTCGATGCCGTCCGGGGCGTGGGTGCGCAGCGCCTTGCGGACGTCCTCGGCGCGGTAGTCGATCGCCGCGTCGAAGCCCAGCTCCTCGGTGAGCAGCGCGCACTTCTCGGGACCGCCCGCGATTCCGATCACCCGGCAGCCCTTCACCTTGGCGATCTGCCCGACGATGCTGCCGACCGCCCCGGCGGCGCCGGAGACCAGCACGGTCTCGCCCTCCTTGAGCGCCCCGACGTCCAGCAGCCCGAAGTACGCCGTCATACCGGGCATCCCGAGGGCGCCGAGGTAGGTGGACAGCGGTGCGAGTGCGGGATCCACCGTCATCGCGCCCTTGCCGTCGGACACCGCGTACTCCTGGACCCCGAAGGCGCCGACCACGTGGTCCCCGACCCGGAACTTCGGGTGGTTCGACGCGACGACCTCGACCACCGAGCCCGCCCGCATCACCTCGCCCAACCCGACCGGCGGCAGGTACGACGGCCGGTCGTCCAACCACCCGCGCATCGCCGGATCCAGTGACACGTACCGCGTCCGCCCCAGGAACTCCCCGTCCCCGGGCACCCCGACCGCCTCACTCCCGTGCGTCCAGTCCTCCGCCCGCACCTCCCCGACCGGCCGCCGGGCAAGGCGGATCTGGCGGTTGTCTCCGGTGTCTCCGGTCATGACGTCTCCTGGGGTGTGCACGCGGCTCTGGAACCCGACGCGCCCGATTCTAAGCAAGCGCTTATTCATCTGACCAGAGCCGATGACCCACGGAGACCCGTAGGAACGCCCGGAGGTCGAGTCCGCCCGACCTACCGGCTGTCGGAGATCTTCGGCCGGTCAGCCTTCCCCGGGCGCCGGGGCGGGGCGCCAGCCGAGGGCCGGTCCGAGCCGGGTCGCGAGGTCGGTGAGGATCTGCACGTAGTCCCGGTGCTCGAAGGTGAACGGCAGCGCGAAGGCGACCTCGTCGACCTCCCGGTACCCGGCGTGGGCGTGCAGCCGCTCGACGAGCTCCGCGGTCGTGCCGACCAGGTCGGGGGCGAACAGGAGCCGGGCCGGCCCCTGTGGGGCGTGCGTGCGCGGGGTGCGGGCGAGGGCGTACGCCTCGTACTTGGCGCGCTGTTCGGGCGTGGCGCTGTCGGTGGGGATGACCACCAGACTCTGGGAGACCCGGGCCCGCTCGCCGTCGGGGTGGCGTTCGCGGAAGGCGTGGATCTGCTCGGCCTGGATCGCGGCGAAGTCGAGCGGCCGGTCGTCCGGCTCGGTCTTCATCACGCTGCTGGTGAGCAGGTTGAGCCCTTGTCCGCCGGCCCAGCGGGCGGAGCGCAGGCTGCCGGCGCCGTACCAGAGGCGGGAAACGAGGCCGGGGGAGTGCGGCTGGACCCGGCGGGAGTACACCTCGACGCCTTCGGTGCCGGCGAAATCGGAGGCGTCCTCGCCGCGGATCAGGGCGAGGAGGCGTTCGGCACGGCGGGGGCTGAAGTCCTCGTGCTCGCCGGTGTCGGGGTAGAGCGCGTCGCGTACGTGCTTGTAGTGGGTGGGCGGGCCGACGCTGAAGCCGGGGTTGAGCCGGCCACCGGACAGGATGTCCACGGTGGCGAGGTCCTCGGCGAGCCGGAGCGGGTTCTCCCAGCCGAGCGGGGTGACGGCGGTGCCGAGCTGGATGCGGCTGGTGCGCTGGGTGGCGGCGGCGAGGACGGCGACGGGGGAGGAGATCCCGTACTGGAGGTGGCGGTGGCGCAGCCAGGCGCTGTCGAAGCCGAGCTGCTCGGCGAGGGTGATGAGGTCCAGGGTGGACTCGTGGCCCCGGCGCGGGTCCGCCTCGTCGAAGAGCCCGATGGTCAGGAAGCCGAGTCTGCGCAGCGGGCGGGGGTCCGGCATGGTGGGCGGCTCCGCTGGGTGTGAGGCGGCCCGGGGGAGGGCCGGACGGTCCGTGTCCTCCGAACGTAGCGCCCGCCCCTCGGCCCGACAAGATCGGCAATGCGATCCGGACACCCGGCTGAAACGAGGCGCAACCGGGCGCAGCGGGACGCAGCCGGGCGCCATGCGGCGTCACGCGACGTCACGCGCGGAGGGCCCCGCCCGGGCGGGGCCCTCCGTACGGCGGTCGTCAGCAGCTGCGCAGCTCCGGGCTCTGGTTGCGGATCTGGTTGTGCAGCGAGGTGAACTCGCGGTACGCCTCGCTGTCCTCGGAGCCGGGCCGGAAGGCGCCGACGCGGTGGCAGTTGACGAAGGCGAGCTTCACTCCGAAGTGGTCCTCCAGGCTGCCCCGGATGGCGTTGCTGGCGAGCGCGCGCAGCAGCTGGGCCCGCTGCTCGTCGCTGGGCGTGGTGTTGTCGGTGGTGAACTCCTCGTCACCGTCCGCGAGTTCGGTGCTGAGCCCGGCGACGACCTGGTAGGCGTAGGGGAGCGAGGCCCGGACGGTGGCCAGGAAGTCGGCCTCGTCGACGCGGCCCTCCCGGGCCTGGTCGAGGAGGGCGGGGGAGACGTCGAGCGACATGGGTGTCCTCTTTCGGGGGGTGCCGGGGGTGCCGGGGGTACGTGGGCATCGGTGGGCAAACACCTGCCCGCGATGGTTATCGAAGATGAAAACCATTGCGGTTAAGATTTCGGTATCCCCGACGCCCTGTCAAGTGCCGCCCCCCGAAGGGCTGACATCCGCCTCCGGCAGCCGGCGGACCTTGATGACGAGCGAGGCGATCACTACGGCGAGCGCCGCGAAGACGAGGCCCAGCTGGAAGGCGCTCGCGATGCCGTGCACCAGCACCTGTGAGGAGTACGGCTCGGGCAGCTGTCCGGTCGCCTTGAAGCGGAGGGCCTCCTGCGGGGTGGCCTGCTGGAGGAACTTCCCGACCTGCTGACGGGCCTCGTTGCGGCTGGCGGTGCCGTACACCGTGACCAGGATCGACAGGCCCAGCGAACCGCCCACCTGCTGGGTGGTGTTGAGCATGCCGGTGGCGGCACCGGTCTCGTGCGGGGCGACCCGGGAGACGGCGGTGAGCATCACCGGGACGAAGATCGAGCCCATGCCGAAGCCGAACAGCAGGGTCGGCCCGAGGATGCCGCCGACGTAGCTGGTGTTGATGTCGATCCGGGTGGCCCAGGTGACTCCGGCCAGCACCAGAACCGAGCCGGTGACCAGGAACGGCTTCGGGCCCCACCGCAGTTGGTTGCGGGCGGCGAACTGGGCGGCGGCGATGATGGCCACGCTGATCGGCAGGAACGCGAAGCCGGCCCGCAGCGGGCTGAAACCGAGGATCTCCTGCACGAACAGGGTGATGAAGAAGAAGATGCTGAACATCGCCGCGGCCACGCAGAGCATCAGCCCGTACGCGCCGGAGCGGTTGCGGTCACGGAACAGGTGCAGCGGGGTGATCGGCTGTGTCACGCGCCGCTCGTTGAGCACGAAGGCCGCCAGCAGGGCGACGGCGAGGCTGAACGCGGTCAGCGTCACGGTGTCCGTCCAGCCGTGCTCGGCGGCGCGGATGAAGCCGTACACCAGCGAGACCATGCCCGCGGTGGAGGTGAAAGCGCCGGTGAGGTCGAACCGTCCGGGGTGGCGTTCGGACTCGTTGATGTAGAGCGGCGCCAGGAGCGCGATCGCGATGCCGATCGGCACGTTGACGAAGAACACCCACCGCCAGGACAGCCAGGACGTCAGCATGCCGCCGAGCAGCAGCCCGATCGCGCCGCCCGCGCCCGCGACGGCGGAGAACACGCCGAAGGCCCGGTTGCGGTCCGGGCCCTCCTTGAAGTTGGTGGCGATCAGTGCCAGCGCGGTCGGCGAGGCGATCGCGCCGCCCAGCCCCTGCAGGGCCCGCGCGGCCAGCAGCCAGGCGGAGGACTGCGCGACCCCGCCGAGCAGCGAGGCCAGGCTGAACACCAGCACGCCGACGACGAACACCCGCCGCCGGCCGAGGATGTCGCCCGCCCGGCCGCCGAGCAGCAGCAGCCCGCCGAAGGTCAGGGTGTAGGCGTTGATGACCCAGGACAGGTCGGTGGTGTTGAACTTCAGCGCCTGCTGGATGTGCGGCAGCGCGATGTTCACGATCGTGATGTCCAGGACGACCATCAGCTGGGTGGCCGCGATGACGGTGAGGGCTATCCCTGGATGCTGGCCCCGACGTGCGGTCGCGGGCGGAGCCGTGGCCAGGGCACGCGAGGTGGCCATGGCAGGTTCCCCAATGGCTCGGGAGCGAACGAGTGGGAGGGGGACGGATTCGTTCACCAACCTCGACAGTATCCCCAGGAGATAGGGAACACAACCGTTCATTACGGACAAGCGGTGATTTCCGGACAACCGTCGATCGGGGGTGTGAACCCCGTCCCGGCCATGGCGGGTCATCGGGCAAGACCTCTTGCCGGCCCGGAGCTCGCAACACGAGACTGTTCGCCCTCGACGAGTCGGTCAGGCCGGCTGGTCGCGGTGGGCAGCTTCGCTCTCCACGCTCAGGCCCTTGCGCGTGCGCTGGAGCATCTGGACCAGCAGCCCCTCCGACGGGCGTCGCTCGGCCAGCAGCCGGTTGCAGTGGAGGTGGACGTAGCTGCCGAGCAGCCGGTCGCGGTCCGTGGCGAGCCGCCCGGCAGCCTCCAGTCCGGACAGCCGGTCGACGGCCTCGGCGAGCGCGCTGCGGCGCTGTGCCAGGATCGTCTGCACCGCACCGCCCAGCAGGGCCGGGCCCTGCGGTGTGCCGAGCAGGGTGCGCAGGCGCCGCTGGCGCACGCGGTAGTCCTCGCCGGCCTGGCGGCGGGCGGAGTCGTAGAACTGCCGGGCCTGGTCGGTGTACCAGTGCAGGCGCTCCTCGGCGTCGAGGCCGAGCCCGGCTAGCAGGTCGTCGGTGCTGACGGCGGCGAGCTCGGTGAGGTCGCCGCCGTCCGGGGCGTCCGGGGAGTCCGAGCCGTCCGGGCTGTCCACGGCGGACGGGCCGTCCGCGAGGGGCGGGGTGTGTGCCGGCCCGGTCTCGGCGAGCAGCCTCATCACGGCCCGGCTGTCGGCGCAGAAGATCTCCTCGCTGACGTCGGTCCCCTCCGAACCGCCGTACCGCTCGAGTTCACGGTCGTAGGTGTCGATGACCAGCCGGGAGACCAGGCCCTCATCGGTGAGCCGGGCGGCGAGCCGGGCGATCTCCGGGAGCAGGTGCCGGGTCAGGGCCTCCTGGTCGCCCTTCCAGCGCAGGCGCAGGTGCGGGTCCGGGTCCGCGTACCGGATGAAGAACCACTGCTGCGCGAGCCCGGAGACCTCGGCCATCTCGCACAGGTGCCTGAGGGGGCCGGCCAGGAGGCCGTTCTCCTGGTCGTGGTCGCAGTAGAGCTTGGCGAACAGCCAGTCGCTTCCCGGCAGGCGGAGCCGGTCCCGGATCGGGACGGGGCGGTCGTCGCCGCGCGCGACCGTCGGCGCGGGCGCGGGCGCGGTCTGCGGTACGGCCTGAGGTACCGCCTGTGGTCCGGGTGTCGTCCGCGTCGCCGTCCCCGGGGCCACCCGCCTGTCCGCCTGCCCGTCCGCCCGTGCTGCCGCCTGTGGGCGAAGGACGAGTGGTGCCACGAGCTCGCTCATGAAGACGCCGTCCGCACCGGGCACCCACGCGTCGGCGGTGTCGGGCAGTGCCTCCTGGAGCACGAGCAGCCCGGCCCGGCTGCTGCGGGCCTCGGCGCGCAGCTGTTCGACCTGGGCGGGGTCGTCGAGGTCGAGCAGCAGCCGGTTGTCGGCCACGGTCAGGTAGAGGCGCGCCGGGACCGACCACTGCGTGCGCCAGGCGGCCACGTGGGCGGCGAAGGCCTCGGCGCCGGCCGGCCGGCCCTCGCCGCCGTCGGGGGCCGGGCGCAGCAGCCAGCGGGCGGGGGCCAGCACGATCCGGCCGTACTGCACTCTGGGCAGGAACGGGAAGCCGGCCGCCGGGCCCCAGTCGAAGGCCGCGAACTCGGGTGAGCCGTCCCGGGCGACCTCGTCGAGGAAGCGGCAGACAGCGGGCGCCTGATGGGTGTTGAGCATGTGGCGCGCGGTCGGGCGCAGCACGGCGTCGAGCCGCCGAGACCGGAGCCGGTAGCGGTCGTGGCGGATGCCGACCAGGATGTCGTCGAGCGGCACGACCCGCTCGGCGGGCACCCCGGCGGGGACGTCGAGGACGATCTCGTGCTCGTGGACGGCGGGGCGCACGACGACGTTCGCCATCCGGTGGTTCGCGGGGAGGTAGACGACCTCGGCGGGCAGGGCGGCGTCGGCGCGGGCCCGGCTCTCGGCTTCGCCCAGGGCGCGCAGTGCCGCCGGGCCCTGCGGCGCGAGGAGGTCGGCGAACCGTCCGAGCGAGCGGCCGGCGCTGCTGGCGCCCAGGTTGGGTCCGACGACCAGGAGGAAGTCCCCGCGGTCCACGGCCTCGGGGGAGGCGGCGGCGACGAAGGCGGACAGCTCCAGGGAGAGCGGCGCGGGTACGGGTTCGGTCGACGGGTCCCGGGTCTGGAGGTCGGCCAGCAGGGCGTCGGTCAGTTCGACGACGCGCTGCCCGTCCCGCAGGGCGCCGAGGGCGAGGTCGGTGAGTGCGTTCGCGCGCCGGGCGGCCACCTCGGGCGGCAGCGCCTGCCGGGCGCCGTGCGCGTGTGCGAGCGGCCCGATCCCGGTGTGCTCGTCCAGCAGCTCCAGCAGGGGCACCTCCCGGTCGTGGCCGTAGCGCTGGGTGAACGCGCCCCGGTGGGCCGACAGTTCGGCGCAGCCCAGCGGCTGCGGCGACAGGCGCAGGAGCAGCTCGGCCGCCTGGGCGCAGGCCTCGCCGACGTGGGCGGTGAGCCGGTCGCCGGCCACGGGCCGGGCCATGTCGGTCTGGAACGCCGGTCCGTCGGCCGGGTGGACGGCCTTCGCACGCTCGGCGATGCCGCGGGCCCGCTTCGGTGCCTCGTCCGCCGGGGCCCTGTCGAGATCGGCCATCTCGGCGAGCAGGTCGGCGAGTCGGCCGGCTGTGCGGGCGCAGGCGGGCCGGTCGGCGAGGCGGCCGCGCAGCTCGTCGGCCGGTTCGGCGGTGGTGAGGGCGGCGCGCAGGTCGGTGACCAGGAGGCGCTGGCGCCACAGGTCGGTGAGCAGCCGGTCGACCTGCTCGGGACTGCCGCCCGTGTGGTCCAACAGGTGGCGGCGCAGCGCCGCGTACGGGACGGGGCGGCGGGCGGCGCGCAGTGCCTCGCGTACGGCGGTGGTGAGGCGGACCGAGCCGGTGCTCTGCGCGGGTCCGCCGTCGGCCAGGGCGAGCCGGCCGTGGCGCTCGACGGCGTGGGCGCCGACCGCCCACCGGCTGTCGGCGCGGGCGGCGGGGTCGTCGTCCAGGGTGAGGCACAGGTCGGTCAGCCAGCCCATGTCCGGGCGGGTGCGGATGCGGTCGGCGTCGTTGCGCACGGACAGTGTGGTGCGCTCGCCCCAGCCCGCGAGGGACACGGCGGCGAACGCGCCGTACGGGGTGGGCCGGGTGCTCATCCGGATCAGGTAGCGGGCCAGCTTCAGCTCGGCTCGGGCGGCGTCGCGCGGGCTCGCCCCGGGGCGCTGCAGTGCTTCGAGCAGGTCGGGGCTGGCGATGGCCAGGGCCCGGCGGATGCGCGGGTCGGCGAGGGCGTCGCGGGGGTTCGCGGTGGTGGCGGCGCCCGGTCCGCGGGCAGGCAGCAGGGGGGTGCGGACGATCAGCCAGGGGGCCGGTTCGTAGAGGGGGGCGCGGCTGCGGGGGTGCGGCGGGGCCGCGTCGGCGGCGGCGCCGGTGTTCACGGACGGTGCCGGGGCCGGGTCGGGGCTCGGGGCCGGCGTCATGACAGCGCCACGGCGCGGTCCCACACCGGCTCCTGGTCCGTCGCGGTCGCGAGCAGGACGAGGGCGACCCCGGCCGCCCCGTCGAGGAAGCCGGGCTGGTCGACGAGATTGCCCGCCGGCTCCACCGTCGCGATCCCCATCGGCCGTGCCGGGTCGACGTGCGCCAGGATCTGTTCGGTCAGAGCGACGGCGGCCTCGGTGAACACGGGCAGCCCGGTGTCGTCGGCGAAGCGGAGCGTCACCTGGAGGAGCCCGGCGACGCCGTGGCAGAAGGTCGGGGAGTCGATGCCGCGCTCGGGGACGGGCCGACGGTAGACGGCCTCCATCGCCTGCACCGCCGCGCCGCACAGGCCGTCGTCGCCGAGCGCGCTGCCCGCCAGCCACAGCGCCCTGGCGATCCCCGGGCTGCCGTAGCACCACGCACTGCGGGTGGCGTGGTGCGCGCGGCCCTCGCGCAGGCCGGGCCCGCCGTCGACCAGCGGGACGACGGCGGGCCAGTTCGGCCCGGCCGCGTCGTCCACCCGGTGGGCCGACAGCCACCGGGCCGGCTCGCGGACGGCCGGTTCGAGGCCCTCGACCACGGCCCCGCTGCGGACGGCCAGGGCCAGCACCGCCAGCGGGCCCGGGATGCCGTGCGCCAGACCGCAGTTGAGGTTGCCGAACGGATAGGAGCGGGCCTGCTCCTCGTCATGGAGCAGCGCCACCGGGGTGTACCAGGCGGGCGGGTGCCCATCGGAGCGGGCGAGGCCCACGAGAGCGCGCAGCACCTGCGGGAGCGCCGGATGCGCGGGCCGGTCCGCACCGGCGGGCAGCAGGTGGGTGGCGATGCCGCTGAGGCCCGAGATGAGGTCGAAGGCCGACACCGGCACGCCGCTGCTCCCGCGCATGGCCGCCGCCGCGGACAGGCTCACCGCCGCGATCCGGCCGTCGAGGACCTGGCGCAGGCGCCGGTAGCCGCGACCGCCGCCCAGTACCGCCGCGCAGAACGCGACACCGCTCAGCCCCCCGAACACGCTCGGCGGGGCGCTGCCGCGCCGCTCCAGCGCGGCCACAGAACGCGCGAGGTGCGCGTGCCCGGTGCGGTCCCAGCCCTCGGCGGGGAAGCAGCGGTGCAGCTGGGCGCAGAGCAGGGCCTGGCCGGTGTCGCCCTGCGCCAGCGACACGGGGTCCCAGTGCACCGATCCGGGGAACGACGTCTGCCGGGCGGCGAGTTCGATCGCCGCCCGCACGCGCGGGGGGTCGGTGGCCCGGTCGGCGATCAGCCGGGCGGCTTCGAGCGCACGTGCCCCGGCCGCCGGCCCCAGCCGGGGTGTCCAGCCGTCGCGGCCCTGCGCCGCCGGCGCGGGCGGTGTGGGCGAGGCCGTGCCGAATGCCGTCACATCCGGCATTGCGGGTTCGGTCCGCAGGTGAACACGTGCGGGTTGCAGGTGTCGCGGGTTTCGCACAGGTGGCACGTGGCCTGGCCACAGGTGGCGCAGGTCCCTCTGCCGCAGGTGATGCAAGTGAACCCGCCGCAGGTCACGCAGGTGGCTCCGCCGCAGGTGACGCAGGTGTTGTCCTCACCGCACGTGGCGCAGGTGTTCTCACCACAGGTGGCGCAGGTCTGGCAGGTCTGGCAGGTCCTGCGGAGGGTGGCGCATACCGTGTCGTCGGTGCACTGGCACGTGTGCGGCTTGCAGCCGGTGTTGAATTCCGTCGGGCAGTCGAAGTCGGTGCCGCAGGCGAAGTCGGTGTGACAGGGGGCCCCGGTCTCCGGTCCGAGGGGCTGCATGCCCGTCGGGCGTGGCTGCCCCAGGCGGAGGTCGAGGTCGAACTCGTCCACGGGAGCGGCCGATTCCACGCGGGTGAAGTGCACGGTCGCGTCGCGACGCAGGGTGACCTTCGTCGCGTCGAGTCCGACGAACGGCGGCTGGTCGCTCGCGACGGTCTCCACCGAGAGCACGTCCGCGGAGGCGAACTCGGCGTAGTAGTCGAGCTGTTTGTTGAAGTACAGGCGCCGGAATCCGGTGCGGTCGCTGTCGCCCAGCAGGCCACTGAGGGTCAGCGTCTTGGCCGGCCGCTCGGATGGGTCGGAGAGGTTCCTTGCCACGAAGTCGTCCTGTGGGCGGTCGCCGATGCCGCTGGGCCCACCGGGTTCGGAGTTCTTGTCGGCCATGTCAACCTCGGGTGCTACTGATGAGGTTCCGCGCTTCCACGGCGGCGCCGGTTGCACAGGGTGCGGGTTCCCGTGGTGTACGGTCCGGGCCAGCCGGACGGCGGCGTCACCGGCGGGAGGCCGCGGCCGCGTCAGACCGTCGGCCTGTCAGTGGTCCTGCCGCATGCCGGAGCTTGCGAGGAGACGGGCCCGGGACGAGAAACCGCACTGTCCGTGTTGACTCTGCGTCACGCTCGGTCCTGTCTCCTCCTTCCATTGTGGGCCCGCTTGCCCGTACCCGCACGGCCCGTGGGCGGGGTGACGACGGACTCCGGAGCCGTTGCCGAGGAGGTGCGCCGAGGCGGCCTTGCCCTGTGATCCGATGGATACCGGGGAATCTGATACCGGCCCCCGCCGTCTGCCTCGTACCGGCGCTGCGTCGCTGCGGCGGTGCGGACCTGCGGGAGGCGAAACCGGAAAGCGCGGTGGCGAGCGATCTCACGATCCGGCCGGTCGGCTCGGAAGCGCAGACAGCCGAGCCCGCGCCGAGCGCCGCCCTCGGCCACGGCGCGGTGGTGCCGGCGCTGGTCGCGGCCGGCGCGCGGTGCGGTGCCGGAGATGACGAAATTCTGACGGAACGCCCCGGTCGCTGGCCGTGGCCCGCCCTGAGCTGGTCGAATCGGGGCGTGACGAGAGAAGTGGAACATCCCAAGGGCAGTCCGGTGGGCCGGCGGGTCGTGCTGGGCCTGCTCGGGCTCGGCGCGGCCGGCGTGGCGGTCGGCCCGTACCTGCAGCGTGCCGAGTCGGCGTTGGCCGAGCGGGATCCGAGTGGGCTCAGCGGGCTGTTGCCGGGCAACAACGGCTTCCGCTACTACTCGGTGGTGACCTCCGTCCCCGGGCGGGACGCCGCGAACTACGCGCTCACGGTGGACGGACTGGTGGAGCGCCCCACCACCCACCGGCTGGCCGATCTGCAGGCGATGCCGCAGCGGCGGCTGGTCAAGGACGTCCAGTGCGTCACCGGCTGGCGGGTGCCGAACACCCCGTTCGAGGGCGTGCCGCTGGCCCACCTCCTGGACGCCGCGGGGGTGAAGGACGGGGCGAAGGCCGTGCGCTTCAACTGCTTCGACGGCGAGTACACCGAGAGCCTGACCCTGGAGCAGGCGCGCCGGGACGACGTGCTGGTGGCGCTGCGCATGCAGGACAATCCGATCTCGCACGACCACGGCGGGCCCGTGCGGCTGTACGTCGCGCCGATGTACTTCTACAAGTCCGCGAAGTGGCTGTCGGGGATCACCGTCACCGGCTCGGTGGAGCCGGGTTACTGGGAGCAGAACGGTTATGACGTCGACGCCTGGGTCGGCCGGTCGAACGGGCGGGACGATGCGCCGACGAGTTGAGCCGATCCTCCGCTTCACCCCGACCGAGCGCTGGGTGCACCGTACGACCGCCGCGCTGATGGGCGTCTGCCTGGCCACGGCCGCCTTCCTCTACCTGGCGCCGCTCGCCACGCTGGTCGGCAACCGGCCGCTGGTCGTCACCGTGCACGTGTGGTGCGGCCTGGCCCTGCCGGTGCCGCTGCTGCTCGGGCTGGCGTCCCGTGCGCTGCGGGCGGACGTCGCCCGGCTCAGCCGGTTCGTGCCGGCGGACTGGGCGTGGCTGCGGGCCGTCCGGCGGCGCTCCTGGGACCGGCCGGCGGGCAAGTTCAACGCCGGGCAGAAGCTGTACGCGCAGTGGACGCTCGGGTCGATGCTGGTGATCGTCGGCACCGGGTTGCTGATGTGGCTCACCCACCTCGCCCCGCCGTCCTGGCGGACCGGCGCGACCTTCGTCCACGACTGGCTGGCCGCTGCCATCGCGATCGTGGTCGCCGGGCACGTCCGGATGGCCTGGCGGGATCCTGAGGCCCGGCGCGGGATGCGGACCGGGCTGGTGGAGCGGGGCTGGGCCGAGCGCGAGCACCCGCACTGGCAGGCCGCGGACGCGGAGCCGGAGTAGGCCGGGGGAGCCGTCGTTGCGCGCCGAGCGCCCGCCGATCGACCGCCCGGAACCGGCGGCGGGATGACGTGTCGTCAACGCCAGGCAGCGGGTCCGTGGGCGGCCGGCGTGGAACGCCATCAGGGGGTGGACGGCGTGCCGTCGCCCCGGAAGGCGGCTTCCGGGGCGACGGCACGGGGGCGTCAGCCCGTGATCGGCTTCAGTGCGGCGGTCATCGTCGCCGCCATCACGGAGGTGCCGTTGTAGGAGCCGACGGTGGCGTCGTCGAGGGCGTTGACGATGTCGTCCCCGGCGACCTGGTTGCGGTCGCCGACGATCACGGTCCCGTAGTTGCCCCCGGCGGCCTGGGCGGCGTCCATGGCGGCTCCGGCCACCCCGGCCGCGCCGCTCGCGCCGTTGTGGGAGCCGACGGTGGCGTCGTGGCCGGCGTTGATGATGTCGTAGCCGGCGACCTGGTTGTCGTCGCCGACGATGACCGTCCCGTGGTTGCCGCCGGAGACGACCTCGGCGCTCGCGGCGGTCGGCACGGCGGCGAGACCGGCGGCGGCGAGGAGGATCAGCGTCCGGGTGATGCAACGATTCATGGGGGATTTCTCCGCTTCTGTCTGTAGATGTCCATGTGCGGGCGAAGGTGACAGTAGGCGCCGCCCCTCGGGGCGGCGGCGATGATCCGCCGCCCGTGGCGTGTCGGACGGGGTCGCCGGGGCCGGTCGAGGCCACCGTCCGAGCCGACACTTCGGCGCCGGGCCCTGACGGGTTGACCCGCCCGGGTGGTCGGCGGCGCGGCACGCCGGGGACCGGGGGCAGCGGCGGGCTAGGGTCGGCGGGGCCGGTCCGCCCCACCACGGGAGAACGATGCCGAGGGTCCCCAGTCTCCGCTCACGGTGGGCGCGTGCCGCCGCCGGACTGGCCGTCGTCGCGTCCGCCCTGACGGGCTGCGGGAGCGGCGGGCAGGGCGGCCCGGTCGCGCTGAACTGGTACAACTTCCCGGACGACTCGGGTGCCCTCCAGCAGGCCGCCGACCGCTGCGGGCAGCAGTCCGGCGGGCGCTACACGATCCACTACAACAAACTGCCCCGCGGCGCGGACGGCCAACGCCAGCAGCTGGTGCGCCGGATGGCGGCGCACGACGCCGACGTGGACATCCTGGGCCTCGACGTCACCTGGCCCGCCGAGTTCGCCGAAGCCGGCTGGATCCGCGAGTGGACCGGGGCGATGCGCGAGCGGGCCACCGCCGACACGCTCGACGCGGCGGTGCGCACCGCGACCTGGCGAGGCCGGCTGTACGCCGTGCCGTACAACTCCAACACCCAACTGCTCTGGTATCGCGACGACTTGGTGGACACCCCGCCCAGGACATGGGCGGAGATGCTCGCCAAGGCCGAAGAGCTGGCCCGCGCGGGCAAACCGCACTACGTGGAGATCCAGGGCGCCCAGTACGAGGGACTGACGGTCTGGTTCAACACCCTCGTCACCAGCGCGGGCGGCTCGATCCTCACCCCCGACGCGCAGGCACCCGCGCTCGGGGCCCCCGCCGTCACCGCCGCCACGGTGATGCACGACCTGGCGACCTCCGCGGCCGCCGACCCCTCGCTGCCCAACCAGATGGAGGACCAGAACCGGCTCGCCATGGAGTCCGGCACGGCCGCCTTCGAAATCAACTACCCCTTCGTCTACCCCTCCATGAAGGCCAACCAGCCCAAGCTGTTCCCGCACTTCCGCTGGGCCCCGTACCCCGCCGTCACCCCCGACCGCCCCGCCAGCGTCACCATCGGCGGGATCGACCTCGCGGTGGGCGCCTACAGCCGGCACGCCGACCTCGCCTTCGAGGCCACCCTGTGCCTGCGCGACCGGGACAACCAGCTCACCAACGCCCTGAAGGGCGGCCTCCCGCCGTCCCTGCGCAGCCTCTACCAGGCGGCGGAACTCACCCAGAGCTACCCCTTCGCCGCCGACGTGCTCACCGCCCTCGACTCCGCGAGCGTCCGGCCGCAGACCCCGGCCTACCAGAACGTCTCCATCGCCATCTCGCACACCCTCTCCCCGCCCGCCGACATCCACCCGGACAAGGACGTGGCCGACCTCCGCGGGCAGATCCAGGACGCCCTCGGCTCGAAGGGGCTGATTCCGTGACACCACCCACCGGAGCCCGCGACGCGGCCGCCCCCGCCCCGGCCGTCCACACCCCGGCCGGGCGCTCCCGCGGCGCCCGCCAGGAACGCAGGCTCGGCCTGCTGCTCTGCGCGCCCGCGGTCATCGTGATGCTCGCCGTCACCGCCTACCCCATCGGCTACGCCCTCTACCTCTCGCTCCAGCGCTACGACCTGCGCTTCCCCGAACAGGCGCACTGGGTGGGGCTCGCCAACTACGGCGCCGTGCTGACCTCGAACTTCTGGTGGCAGGCGCTCGGCGTCACCGTGCTGATCACCGCGGTGTCGGTCGCCGTCGAACTGGTCCTCGGACTGGCACTCGCCCTGGTGATGCACCGCGCCGTCTTCGGACGCGGCACCGTCCGCACCGCGGTCCTGGTGCCGTACGGGATCGTCACCGTCGTCGCCGCCTACTCCTGGCAGTACGCCTGGACACCCGGCACCGGCTACCTGGCCGCCCTGCTGCCCGAGGGCAGCGCCCCGCTGACCGAACAGTGGCCCGCCATCGGCCTGATCATCCTCGCCGAGGTGTGGAAGACCACCCCGTTCATGGCCCTGCTCCTGCTCGCGGGCCTCGCCCTGGTGCCCGACGAGACCGTCCGGGCGGCCATGGTGGACGGCGCGACCTTCGGACAACGGCTGCGCCTGGTCATCCTGCCGCTGATGAAACCGGCCATCCTGGTCGCCCTGCTCTTCCGCACCCTGGACGCCTTCCGGATCTTCGACAACATCTACGTCCTCACCGGCGGCTCCAACGGCACCGGATCGGTCTCGATCCTCGGCTACGACAACCTCTTCACCGCGCTCAACCTCGGCATCGGCTCGGCGATCTCCGTCCTCATCTTCGGCTGCGTCGCGCTCATCGCCCTGGTCTTCGTCAAACTGTTCGGCGCGGCCACGCCGGGCGCCGAACCGGAGCACCGATGAGCACCCGCCACACCCGCGCGCTGACCGGCTGGGGCATCGCCAACCTGGTCGTCGTCCTCTACGCGCTCTTCCCGGTCTGGTGGATCGTCGCCCTCTCCTTCAAGGACCCCAGCACCCTCTCCGACGGCGACTTCGTGCCGCGCACCTGGACCTGGACCAACTACCGCGGCATCTTCCAGACCTCGGAGTTCACCCGGGCCCTGGTGAACTCGATCGGGATCGCGGTGATCGCCACCACCATCGCCGTCGTCCTCGGCACCATGGCGGCCTACGCGGTGGCTCGGCTGCGCTTCCCCGGCAAGCGGCTGCTGATCGGGGTGTCCCTGCTGATCGCGATGTTCCCGCCGATCTCGCTGGTCTCACCGCTGTTCAACATCGAACGGGTGCTCGGCCTCTTCGACACCTGGGCCGGACTGATCATCCCCTACATGACCTTCTCGCTGCCGCTGGCGATCTACACACTGTCGGCGTTCTTCCGGGAGATCCCCTGGGACCTGGAGAAAGCCGCCAAGGTCGACGGCGCCACACCCTGGCAGGCGTTCCGGCTGGTCATCGCCCCGCTGGCGGCACCCGGCGTGTTCACCACCGGCATCCTCGTCTTCATCTTCTGCTGGAACGACTTCCTGTTCGCCATCTCGCTGACCTCCACCACCTCGGCCCGGACCGTACCAGCCGCCATCGCCTTCTTCACCGGGAGCTCCCAGTTCGAGCAGCCGACCGGCTCGATCGCGGCCGCCGCCGTGATCATCACGATCCCGATCGTGGTCTTCGTGCTGCTGTTCCAACGCCGCATCGTCGCCGGGCTCACCGCCGGCGCAGTCAAAGGTTGAGACCGCCCCACCCGGCGGACCAGGAACAGGAAGGCGAACCGTGGCCGAGATCGTCCTCGACGGCATCACCAAGCGCTACCCCGACGGCGCCCTCGCCGTCCACGACGTCAACCTCACCATCGCCGACGGCGAATTCGTCATCCTGGTGGGCCCGTCCGGCTGCGGCAAATCCACCACGCTCAACATGATCGCCGGCCTGGAGGACATCACCGAAGGCACCCTGCGCATCGCCGGACAGGTCGTCAACGATCGCGCGCCCAAGGACCGCGACATCGCGATGGTCTTCCAGAGCTACGCGCTCTACCCGCACATGAGCGTGCGCGACAACATGGGCTTCGCGCTGCGCCTCGCCAAGGTCGACAAGGCGACCATCGGCGCCAAGGTCGAAGAGGCCGCCCGCATCCTCGACCTCACCCAGCACCTCGACCGCAAGCCCGCCAACCTCTCCGGCGGACAGCGCCAGCGAGTCGCCATGGGACGGGCGATCGTCCGCGACCCCAAGGTCTTCCTGATGGACGAGCCGCTGTCCAACCTCGACGCCAAACTCCGGGTCCAGATGCGCACCCAGATCGCCGCGCTCCAGCGCCGCCTGGGCACCACCACCGTCTACGTCACCCACGACCAGGTGGAGGCCATGACGCTCGGCGACCGGGTCGTCGTCATGCGCGCCGGCGTCGTCCAGCAGGTCGGCTCGCCGCAACACCTGTACGACGAGCCGGTCAACCTCTTCGTCGCCGGGTTCATCGGCTCGCCCGGCATGAACTTCCTCGGCGCCGCGCTGGAGGAGAACGCGCTGCGCACCTCACTCGGCGCGCTGCCGCTGGACGACCGCACCCGGCGCGCCCTCGAGCACGCGGACGCCCCGCGCGAACTGATCGTCGGCATCCGCCCCGAGGACTTCGAGGACGCCTCCCTGACCGAGCACACCGGGGTCGGGTACGCCGGGGTCGGGCACACCGGCGGGGTCACCTGCACCGTCGCCGTCGAGGTCAGGGAGTCCGTGGGCTCGGACGTCTACGTCCACTTCGCCGAGGAGGGCGGGCCGGCGCCGACGGACGAACTCGCCGAACTCGCCGCGGACTCGGGCCGGGCCGACACCGGCATGCAGGAGCACCGCGTCGTCGCACGGCTGAACACCGCCACCCGCGCCACCGAGGGCAGCCCGCTGGAACTGTGGGTCGACACCGCGCGGATCCACGTCTTCGACCCCCGAAGCGGGGCCAACCTGACCCACCCGGAACGCCTGCCGGACTAGCGCGGGGGCGGGGGCAGGGGCTACGGCGTGCCGCCCTGTTGGCGGCTCATCCAGTCCTCGATGGCCTCTTCGGTCCGGGCGAGCTTGTCGGTCGGGCTGAACTGCAGCAGTTCGGTGCCGGCGTCGACGTACGGCCGGTGGCCCGGCGGCTGGTAGAAGGCGTCGCCGGCCTCGTACACCTCCTCCTGGTCGCCGAAGACGTAGCGCATGCGGCCGGCGATGACGTAGCCCCAGTGCGGGCACTGGCACGACCCGTCGGGCAGCGCCTGCAGCGGCCCGTCGAGGTCGGCGTCGGCGGCGAAGGAGACGAATTCGACGGTGTAGCCGTCCATCTCCGCCCGGCGGTCGGTCACCGGTCCGAACTCCTGGACCTGTGGCGCGGATTGCTTGGAAACCTTCGGCATTGCTACGGCTCCTCTCGGTGACGCCCCCCGAGACTTCCCGTCGTGTCGAGTCGACCACCCCGGACGGCCGGGCGCATCCGGAGGCGGACGCCCCAGCGCGCGCTGCCGGTCCGGAGGACACCCGGGTCGGCGACGCGCGCGGGGGTGGTGAGGGCCGGTGGTGTCAGAGGGTCGCCGCCGGGGTGGCAGACGGGCGACGGGCCATCGCCTCGGAGGCCTTGGCCGTGGCGTACAAGGAGATGGCCAGGGCGACGACCAGGGCGGCGCCGGCGGCGAAGACACTGCCGGAGGAGACGGCCTTGGCGCTGCCGGCCTCGGTGCGGGCGGACCCGGCGAGGAACGGCACGACCACCAGGACCGCGACCCCGAGGGCGACCTCACCCCAGACGACCAGGGGGAAGTGGCGCAGCGTGAGGTGGCGCAGGGAGGCGGTGTCGTCGGCGCGGCGGGCCCGGGCGATGCGCGGCATCAGCCAGAACTGGTTGACGGCACCGGCGGCGACCAGGCCGAGGACGAGGACAACCTTGACGAGCAGGGCGAGGCCGTAGCCGGTGGTCCACAGCTGGGAGACCGAGCCGACGTGCTTCCAGCTGAGCCACAGGCCGGAGACGAGGACGGCGCCGACGCAGACCATGGCGACGAGGCCGAAGCGGCGCCACAGGTCGGCCCACAGCAGGCCGGCGCCGTCGCCGAGGCGGCCGCGGGTGCCGGCGAGGGCGACGAGCAGGGCGAGGCCGCCGAGCCAGACGGTGCCGGAGACGATGTGGACCTGGTCGAGGGCCAGGTCGAGCCAGCGGTCGAGGTCGGCGGGCGAGGTGGTCGGGACGGCGGCGACCAGGGTGACGGCGAGCGCGGCCGGCAGGACGGCGAAGGCGATGCGGTCGGTGTGCCGGCGGGCGGCCGGGACGAACAGGGCGATCAGCGCGGCGGCCGTGGCCAGGAGGACGAGGTTCTGGACCAGGTAGACGGTGCCCTGGGCGACCCAGGCGTCCTTGGCGGCGGGGGCCTGGAGGAAGTCCCGGATCCGGCCGGGAGCCAGGGCGTCGCCGAAGGGCGTGCCCTTGCCGGAGCGGGCGACGCGGGCGGCGAGCTGGAAGTAGCCGGCGACCAGCAGCACCACGCCCGCCCCGGCGAGGCAGGCCGCCGATCGGGACCTCAGGACCGCGGCGTCGTCGCTGTTCCCGCTGCGCTCAGCCGTCCTGAGGGCGGGGCGGACGGTGGTGGCGTACGTGACGGTGGTGCCGATGGCTCCGCTGAGGCCGATGAAGTAGCCGGTCTTGGTGAGGACCCGCCAGAGCTGGGGCGTGGCGTATCCGGCCGTGTTCGCGGCCGACAGCAGACTGTTCATGAGGGAAGGCTAACCTTTCTAAGGATAGCCTTCCCTCATTCTTTGCCCTTGGTTGTTCTACCGTCATCAACCTGTGACTCGCGGTCGGGTCGGACGGCCACGAGCAGGACGAGGGCGCCCGCCTGGACGACCGTCACCGCCGCGATCAGGGCCGGCACGGACACCTCGTACAGGGCGCCGGTCAGGGCGCCCGCCGCCAGGGTCGCGGCGCCGACGACGGCGGCGAAGACGCCGTAGGCGGTGGCCCGGCGGGCGGCGGGCACGAGGTCGGCGACAGTGGCGCGCAGCGTCGACTCCTGAACTCCCATCACCGCTCCCCACAGCAGGACGCCCGCGACCACGGCGGCCCGCGTGCCGCTGAAGGCGAGCGCGGTCATCGCGGTGACCAGCACCGGCAGCACCGCGAGGACGCGCGGCCCGACCCGGTCGTACAGCCAGCCGGTGGCCAGCGCGACGACGGCGTCGGCGAGCATCGCCGCCGCGTACAGCACCGGCACCAACGACACGGACACCAGGTGGCGCTGGACCAGGTGGAAGGAGACCACGCCGAAGGTGGCGAAGCCGGCGGTCGTCGCCGCGGTGAAGGCCGCGTACACCCAGAACGCACGTGGCAGCCGCGGCGGTTCGGCCTCCTCGCCGCCGTCGCTGTTGCCGCCGGAGGGGTGGGCGGGCGTGGAGGCGGGCTCGTAGCGGGCGGGTTCGGGCACGCGGGCGCGCAGCCACACCAGCAGGGCGAGCGCCGCGACGCCCGGCACGGCGAGGACGCCCAGCGCGGGCGCGTAGCTACCGGTCACGGCCAGGACCCCGGCCACGGTGAGCGGGCCGATCACCGCGCCGAACTGGTCGAGCGCCTCGTGCACCGCGAACCCCCGGCCCCGGCCGGTGGCGGCGGTGGCGTGCGAGAGCAGGGTGTCCTTGGCCGGGGACCGGACGGCCTTGCCGACCCGCTCCGCCACCACCAGCACGCACGCGGCCGTGAGCGTCCCGGCCACGCCCAGCAGCGGCACCGCGGCGACGGTCAGCGCGTACCCGGCGATGGTCAGCGCCCAGAACCGGCCGGTGCGGTCCGCCAGCGGCCCGGACACCAGCCGCAGGCCGAACGCCGCGGCCTCCCCGGCTCCGGTGACCACGCCGACCACCAGCGCGGAAGCGCCGAGGGAGGCGAGCAGCGGCCCGGTGACGGACCGGGCGCCCTCGTAGACGAAGTCGGCGAGCAGGCTCACGATCCCGAACCACACGACGAACCGCCACGGTCGCATACCCGTCGACCGCTCCGCCGGGGTGGGCCGGTTCATCCCCACACCCTATCGGCTGCGCGGGCCGGTCGAGGTGCGCGCGGGCGGGAGCGGGAGTTGGCTGGAAGCACCGGGGGTTGGGAACCGCGACGAGAGCAGGGACGAGAGCAAGGGAGCGGTGACATGGCTGTGGTGATGTCGATGCGGTGGGCCGAGGCCACGCCCGAGCAGTACGACACGGTGCGTGACGAAGTCCGCTGGGAGGAGGTCGAGCCGGCCGGTGGGCAGCTGCACGTCGCCTGGTTCGACGCGCAGGGCCTGCACGTGACCGATGTGTGGGAGTCCCAGCAGGCGTTCGAGACGTTCTTCGCCGAACGGTTGGCACCCGCGATCGAGAAGGCCGGCATCCCCGGTGAGCCCGAGACGGTGTTCAGCCCGCTGCATCGGCGCTTCGTCGCCCCGGGCGTCAGCGGCGCCGCGTAGCCGGAAACCGCGGGTGCTCCCCGCGAGCACCCGCGCGCCCCCGCCGGGCCTGGACGCCCGGGCGAGGGCCGCGGGTCGTCACTGCGCGCGGACGATGACCACCGGGCAGGCGGCGTGCTGCGCGCAGCGCGTGCTGACCGAGCCGAGCAGGGCCCGGGTGAAGCCGCCGCGGCCGTGGCTTCCGACCACCAGGACCTCGGCGCCCTTCGACGCGTCCAGCAGGACGTCCGAGGGGTCGCCCAGCACCATCGTCGGCCGGACCTCCACCGGGCGGTCCGTGCCGAGCACCGTGCGGAGTTCCTCGGCGAACCGCCGCCCGGCGAGGTCCCGGTCGAAGGACATGTCGACCACCGGCGCCGACCAGCCGACGTGGCTCGGCGGCTCCCACGCGCCCACCGCCTCCACGACCCCGCCGATCAGCGTGGCGTGCCGGACCGCCCAGCGCAGCGCGGCGTGCGACGACGGCGAGCCGTCGACGCCGACCACGACGCGGGGAGCGGAGTCGTTCGCGTCCATGTCTACCGTCCTGTCGGTCGTCGCCCCTTCCACCACGGTGCGGGCCACCCGATGCCGCCGCCAGTACGGTCCGGCACCCGGGTGACGGCGGCGGCACCCCGGTCGTCGGCCGACCGCTCAGCCGGCCAGGCCCGGCAGCACCTCGGCGCCCGGCAGCCGGGCCAGCGCCCACCCGGGGAGGATCAGCTTGCCCCGGCGCCGACCGCTGCCGACCAGGACGTACGGCGCGGCGGCCACGGCCTCGTCGATGAGCAGTGGCCAGGCGCCGGGCAGGCCGACGGGGGTGATGCCGCCGTACTCCATGCCGGTCAGCTCGACCGCGGTGTCCACCGGGGCGAAGGACGCCTTCCGCGCCCCCAGGTGGGTACGGACCGCCCGGTTCACGTCCACCCGGGTCGTGGCCAGGGCGAGGCACGCGGCGTGCGTGACCTCGCCGGCGCGCTTGGCGGCGACCACCACGCAGTTCGCGGAGAGCTCCGGCGGCGTGTCGTAGGCCGCGCAGAACACCGCGGTGTCCGCCTTCTCGGGGTCGGTGTCCACGTAGAGCACGGCCGCGGCCGCGTCCCTGGCGTCCCAGTTCTTCAGGGCGTCGGCCACGGGGGCGGCCAGGTCGTCGCGAACCTCCAGGGCGGCGAAGGCCGTTGGGAAGTTTCCGAAGGGCGGGGATGCGGACTCGCTCATGGGACGGACTGTAGCGCGGTCCCTCACCCCGCCCGGCTACCCCCAGTACCCCGTGTGCACCGCGGCGGCCTCCTCGGGCAGGTGCGGCCCCGAGACCTCCACGGTGTTGCCGCCGGCCGCGAAGACCTGTCGGCACGGCAGGTCGAGCACCGGCTCCTCCGGGTCGACCCCCGCGATGGCGTTCAGCTCGGTGGCGGAGAGCGCGTAGACGACCCGCCGGATGCCGCTCCAGTAGATCGCGCCGGCACACATCGCGCACGGCTCGGTGCTGCTGTACAGGGTGGCCCGGGTCAGCTGTGTCGGGGCCAGGGTGCGGGACGCCTGCCGCACCAGGTTGGTCTCCGCGTGGGCGGTGACGTCGCGGTCCGACAGCACCGAGTTCTCGGCGCTGAGCAGGACGTTCCCGTCGGAGTCGGTCAGCAGCGCGCCGAAGGGGTGATTGCCGTGCGCTCGCGCGCTGTGGGCGAGTTCGAGGGCGGCGAGCAGGTGGTCGCGGTCGGCCATGGCGTACTCCTCAGGGTGGGCCGGGTGGTGGGGTCGAACGTACGACGTCAGTCTCCGGACGAAAGGGCTCCGACGCCGGGCGTGTGGGTGACAGGATGCCCGGGTGAACGAGATCATGCGTGCCGCCGAGCGCCTGCTCGCCACCCGGCTGTCCGATCCCGCCGACCTGGGCGGGAGCAGCCGCACCAGTGTGCTGCGCTGTCGGACGGCCGACGGACGGAGCGTCGTCGTCAAGGCCTACACCGGCGGACCGGACGCCCTGCGCGGTTTCACGGCGGAGGCCGCCGGGCTCTCGCTCGGCCTGGCCGGCCCGCCGGTGCTCGGGGTGGACCCGGAGGTGCCGCTGCTGGTCCTGGCCGACCTCGGCGACGCGCCGACGCTCGCGGACGTGCTGCTCGGGGACGACCCGAAGGCCGCCGAGGACGGGCTGCTGGCCTGGGCGGTCGGGCTCGGCCGACTGGCGGCACGGTCGGTGGACCGGCGCGCCGACCTCACCCGGCTGTGGGCGCGGTACGACATCGGCCTGCCGACCTGGGCGGACGAGCCGTGGATCGCCCGCAACGCCGCCGACCTCCCCGGCGTGCTCGAAGCGGCCGGTGTCGCCGTGCCGGGCGGCCTGGTCGAGGAGCTCGCGCGGATCGGGACGGCGGTCGGCCAGGAGTACCCGGCGTTCTCCCCGGGCGACACCTGCCCGGACAACAACCTGCTCACCCCGGACGGTCTGCGGCTGCTCGACTTCGAGGTCGCCTGCTACCAGTCGGTGTTCCTGACCGCGGCGTACTGCCGGATGCCGTTCGCCACCTGCTGGTGCGTCTTCGCCCTGCCGGCCGGGATCGCCCGGCGGATCGAGGCGGCGTACCGGGCCGAGGTCGTCCCGGTGTATCCGGCGCTGGCGGAGGACGCGGTGTGGGAGGCAGGGATGGCGCGGGCGGTGGCCGTGTGGACGGCGAACGCGACCCTGCGCCTGCTGCCGCGCACCGCCGAGGACGGCCCGATGCACCGCACCCGGCGGCCGGTGGCGACCAGGCGCCAGGTGCTCAGGCACCGCTGGGAGACGGCGGCGCGGCTCGAAGGGTTCCCCGCGTTCACGGAGACGATGCGGCGACTGCTGCGGGAGGTCGCCGACGGCTGGCAGGTGGAGCCGCTGCCGGGCTACCCGTGTTTCGCGCATGAGGGTGGCGCCCGCGACTCCTGACGGGGCGCTTCCGGCGGCGGCCGGGTCAGCCGTACGGGACGACGGCGACCGGGCAGTGGACATGGTGGATCGCGGCGTGCGCGACCGGGCCGAGGTGGTGGTGGAGGCGCGGCATCCTGTGGCTTCTGCGGCCGACGACGAGCAGCCGGGCCGTCGCCGCGGCGTCCACGAGTTCGACGGTGGGCTTGCCCCGGACCAGGTCGGCCCTCACGGCCACCTCGGGGTGCCGGGCCCGCCAGGACTCCAGGGCCTCCGCGAGATCGGCCCGCTCGTCGGCGGACACCTCGCCCTCCAGCCCGCCGATGGCGCCGTAGGACATGTGCTCGCTGCCGGCCGGCGGGGCCCAGACGTGGACCACGCGCAGCGGCGCCGAGCGGAGCGCGGCGGCCTCGAAGGCGAACGCCAGCACCGGGTCCGCCGGATGCGCCAGGTCGAGGCCGACCGTCACCGCGCCGTCCGCCTCCTCCTCGCCCGCCCGGACGAGCACCACCGGGCAGGCGGCCCGGCGCAGCACCTCCTGGCTGACCGAGCCGACCAGGAAACCGCGGACGGTGCCCAGCCCGCGTGAGCCCAGGACGAGCACGGCGGCGCTCTGCGCGGCGGCCTCCAGTGCCTCGGCGGGCTCGGCGGACACGGACGAGGAGGACACCGTCAGCCCGGGGGCGAGGGCGCGCAGGGCGGCCTCGCGGGCGGCGAGTCGCGACAGGGTGTGCCGGTAGCTCTGGTCGCTGCCGACCACGTCCCGCTTCGGCCAGGGCCAGGCGTGGAGGAGTTCGAGCCGGAGGCCGCGGCGCCGCGCCTCCCGGGCGGCCCATTCGGTGGCGGCCAGGCTCTCGGGCGAGTCGTCGAAGCCGGCGACCACGGATCCGGTCATGGCGTCCTCCTCGGTTCCCGTGCTCGATCGGGGCGGTGCCCGGCCGCCTCGGGTGCGGCCCCAGTATCGGCAGTGGGCGCGCCCGGCGCCTCCCGGGGAGGCGGCGCCGAGCGCCTCGTGCCCGCTGACCACGGGAAACGCCCCTCGGGTGACTGGATATCCTGATCACATGAGCGACAACCTTCCCCCTTGCCCGCAGTGCGCCGGCGAGTACACGTATGAGATGAACGCCCTCATGGTCTGCCCGGAGTGCGGCCACGAGTGGGCGCCCGCCGACGCCGGCGAGGCCGCCTCCGCCGGGGCCGGCTCCGTCGGGGCCGGCGAGCGGGTGGTCAAGGACGCGGTCGGCAATGTGCTGAGCGACGGCGACACCGTGACCGTCATCAAGGCCCTGAAGGTCAAGGGCAGCGCCTCCGGCATCAAGGCCGGCACCAAGGTTCGCAACATCCGCCTGGTCGACGGCGTCGACGGCCACGACATCGACTGCCGGGTCGAGGGTTTCGGGGCGATGCAGCTCAAGTCCAGCGTGGTCAAGAAGGCCTGACCCGCCCCGCCTTGACCTGCCCCGCCTGTTCGACCTGCCCTGTCCCGACCCGCCCTGTCCCGCTCGGCCGTGCCGGGCTCGTCAGGTGCGGATCCGGCGGAAGGCGACCACCAGGATGACGGCGGTGAGCGCCAGCAGGATGCCGGCCTCGACGAGCTGGATCGGTACGAGGTGGCCGACCGGGTGGTACCGCAGCCAGGAGCCGGTGGCTCCGTCGCACGTGGTGTACCGGCACGCGTCGTCGCCGACGCGGCTGCCGTCGGCCAGGACGGCGCCGCGGTCGATCAGCCACGCGTTGGTGGGCTGCGCGATGTACGGGTGCGCGGGGCTCAGCGGGACCACTTCGTCCACGATCGGATGGAAGTACGGGCGGGCCCAGCGGATCAGGCCGTGGGCGGCCGCGACCAGTGCGCCGGTGAGGAACATCGCGGGCAGTGTCCGGCGCACCAGCCGGCCGACGAGGACGCCCAGTGCCAGCGCGAACAGTGACCAGGCGACCGGCGCGACCCCGAGCGCCGGATAGGTGAAGAACTGGAACGGCGGATCGAAGGCGGCCGGCCCGTGCACGATGTCCGTCCACCACACCCAGGTCATCAGGACGGCGAGCGTGCCGCTGAAGGCCAGCACGGCGAGACCGGGCACCGCGAGGCGGGCGGCCAGCCAGCGCATCGGGCTGACGGACTGCGCGCGGACCAGCCGGATCGTGCCGCGCTCGTACTCCTGGGCCAGCAGTGGCGCGCCGACGAAGACGCCGATGAGCAGCGGGACGGCGGTCACCGCGGGCTGGAGGACCTGGGTGTACCAGAAGGTCGGCCGGTCGATCGGCGAGAGCAAGTTCCAGCACCGGGCGCCGGACCAGCTCTCGGGGCTGTAGCAGCCGGTCCGCCGCAGTACGCCCACGATGTGGCTGCTGACGAGGTGGATCCAGAGGAGGTCGGCCCCCACCAGGACCAGCAGGGCGGCCAATGCCCACAGCAGGGCGCGGTTCTGACGGATCGACAGCCAGAGAAGTCCGCGCAGTCGAGGGGTGGCGGGGCGGCGGCCCACGGGCGCGGTGGCGCGGTCGGGCAGGACGTTCGTACTCATGCGGCGGCCTTCTCGTTCCGGTGCTGGTCGTTCGCCGGGGTGGTGTCCGGTCGCGGATCGGCCGGTGCGCGCAGATAGCCGAGCAGCAGGTCCTCCAGGCTCGGCCGCTCGCTCTCCCACGGGCCGTCGAGCGGTTCCCCGGTGCGTACCAGCGCGGTGGCCCGGCGGCCGCCGACGCGTTGCTCGACCACCAGATCGGCCGGGAGGTCGGCGGCCTCGGCGGGCCCGGTGAGCAGCTGGTGGCCGTCCAGGACATCGTCCAGGTCGCCGGCCAGCCGGATCCCTCCGCGCTGGACGAGCAGCAGGTGGTCGATGACGCCGTCCAGCTCGGGGAGGATGTGCGAGGAGACCACGATGGTGGTGCCGCGTTCGGCGGCGGCCGACATCAGGGTGCCCATGAGCTGGTGCCGGGCGAGCGGGTCGAGGTCGGCCATCGGCTCGTCGAGCAGCAGCAGGTCGGGGACCCTGCCGAGGGCGAGCGCCAGGGAGACCCGGGTGCGCTGGCCGCCGGAGAGCGAGCCGATCCGCGCCTTGGGTCGCAACTCGCCCTGGTCGACGATGCGTTGGGCAGTCTCGTGGTCCCATGCCGGGTTGAGCTCGCGGCCCATCCGTAGCGTCTCGGCGACGGTCAGGCCCGGGTAGAGCGGCTTGTCCTGCGCCACGTACGCGACCCGGGCGCGCTCGTCCGGGGTGCCGGACGGTTTGCCGAACACGCGCAACTCACCTTCAGTGGCGGAGAGTTGGCGGGCGGCGAGGGAGAGCAGGGTGCTCTTGCCCGCGCCGTTGGGGCCCACCACGCCGCAGATCCGCCCGGCCGGGACGGTGAAGTCGCAGTCGCGCAGGGCCCAGTCGCCCCGGAATCGCCTGCCGAGGCCGGCGGCCTCCAGCGCGGGCGTCATGATTGTCGGGTCTTCCACCCGGTCCCCCCACTGTTCTCAGTTCGGTGTTTCCGGGGAGACCCCGGTGTCGAAACGCTGCTCCAGGACGGAGGCCATCAGCGCGGAGATGTCCTCGCGCTCCAGCCCGGCCTCCCGGGCCCGGTCCACCCAGCCGACCAGGTCCGCGCGCAGCGGACCGTCGGCCGCCGCCTCCGGCCGGGCGAGCGAGCGCCGGACGAAGGTGCCGAGCCCCGGGCGGGGCTCGACCAGCCCCTCGCGCTCGAGTTCGCGGTAGGCCTTCAGCACGGTGTTGGGGTTGATCGCGGTCAGCTCCACCACCTCACGGGCGGTCGGCAGCTTGTCTCCGGGCTGCAGCAGTCCGAGCCGCAGAGCCTGCTTGGTCTGCTGCACGATCTGCTGGTACGTGGAGACGCCGCTGCGCCGCTCGATGCGGTACTCGATCACCGGCGTTCCGGCCTTTCACTAGTTCAATAGTGGAATGGTGGCCCACTGCGGCGCGATGGTCAAGACGGACCGAGGGCGGGGGCGGGAGGAGCGGCCCGGTCAGGGGCGTTTGAGCAGGAGCAGCCCGTCCTGCTCGACCAGCCGCCGGTAGCCGAAACCCTGGTACACCGTCAGCATGCGGGTGGTGTCGGCGATGGCGCACGGGGCCTGGACACTCGGGTCGCGCAGGTCGACGGCCACCCACTCCGGCCCCGGCCACACCGGCTCCCGGCACACCAGGGTGACCTCCGCCCGGCTGGTGAGCTGGGCCGCCAGCCGGTTGGAGGCGGCCACCGTGGCGTCGTCCGGTATCAGCCGGAGCATCGCCCGGGTCTCGGTGAGCCGGGGCGAAGTGCGCCAGGCCTCCGGCATCACCACCTCGTGCAGCGGGTAGAGCGGCAGCGTCACGGCCGTCACCAGGGCGCTGACGGTGAGTGCGCGCCGGGCACGGCGGGGGAGCGGGGCGGGTCGGGCGGTCCGGGGCGGTGGGTCGGTCAGGGTGGTCAGGGTCGGTGGGTCGGCCGGGCGCGGGCCGCCGCAGCGGCGCACGGCGTCGACCAGGGCGGCGAGCGCGATCGGCATCAGCACCGCGCTGTAGTGGTAACTGACGCCCCAGTAGTGCGGGTTGGCCGAGAAGAGCCGCCAGGCCAGGGTGGGCACGCAGAGCAGGAAGAGCGGCGAGCGCAGGCCGAGGAAGCCGGCCGTGGCGGCGAGCAGGAACAACAGCAGCCATTTGACCGGCGGCCACCCGAGCCGCAACGGCAGGGCCCAGACCGAGGGCTGTCCGCCGCCGCCCAACTGCTGCCAGTAGTCGAAGCCCCCGCTCGGGTTGAACGCGGGCAGCACCACGAGCACGGTCAGCGCGGTCGTGGCGACGCCGACGGCGGCCAGGGCGAGCCCCGGCAGCGGAGAGCGCCGGGCCTGCCGGGCCTGCCAGGCGATCAGCAGGCCGACGGCGGCCACCGTCAGCCCCAGGTCCTCCTTGACCAGCAGCAGCGGCAGCGACCAGAGCGCGGCGGCGAGCGGGCGGCGCCGGCCGAGCGCGGTGGCGGCGAAGGCGAGCAGCGGGACGGCGAACGCGATCTCGTGGAAGTCGTCGGCCGCCGCCCTGACGATCCCCCAGGAGGCCCCGGTGGCGCAGCCGACGAGCAGTGCCACCCGCGGCCCGGCCACCTCGTGGGCCCAGCGGGTGAGCGGGACGACGGCCAGCGCCATGAGTAGCGCCTGGGCGACCACGAGGGTGAGCGGGGTCGGGAAGGCCCGGTACGCGGGGGCGAGGACGGCGATCAGCGGGTGGAAGTGGTCCCCGAGCAGGTGGAAGCCGGGCCCCTTGAGCGGCACGATCGGCGGCCGGAGGTGCGCGTACGCCCGGACGGCCTGTTCGAAGATGCCCAGGTCGTAGGCCTTGGTGAGGCCGCGCCGGTGCCGGTTGACGGCGACGCAGGCGTAGAGCGCGGCGAAGCCCGCCGCCAGGCCCCAGGCCAGTGCGGCAGGGCGGCGGGCGAGCAGGGCGGCCCGTCGGAGCGGGGCCGCGGGCGGGAGGGGGCGGGGCGGGCTGTGCGGGGAGAGGGCCAGGGGCATCGACAAAGAACCCTTTCACTATTCGATTAGTGAAAGGGTGATGGAAGGTCTGAGCGGGCGTCAAGATCGGGTCGCCGGTGCGGGTCGGTGTTCGGGTTGGTGTTCGGGTCGGAGTGTGAGGCAGGTGTGCGTCACTGTCTTGACTGGTGATGTGGGTGGCTGCCATCATTTCATCACCGCCTCAACCGGTGACGAGAAACGTGTCTCGACCCCGGCCCCGGCCCCGGCCTGGCCCCGGTCAGACGGCGGACGGATACCTTTCGACCCAGATGGGGAGCGCACCATGGCAGTCAGCTACACCGCCGTCGTCAACGTCGACGGAGAGGGCCGCAACGGCGGTCGCGTCCGGTCCTCCGACGGCCTGCTGGAGACCGGCCTCGCCCTCCCGAAGGAGCTGGGCGGCGCCGGCACCGCGACCAACCCGGAGCAGCTCCTGGCCGCCGGCTGGGCCGCGTGCTTCCTCGGCGCCCTGCGCCGCGCCGCCTCCCTCCGCAGGATCCGGCTGACCAGCACCACCATCACCGCCGAGATCACGCTCACCCACGGCGACGACGACGAGTTCTCGCTCTCTGCGGTCCTCACCCCGGTACTCGGCGGCGTGGACCAGGCCACCGCCGAGGAACTCGCCCGCGCCGCCCACCAGATCTGCCCGTACTCCAAGGCCACGCGCGACAACATCCCCGTCACCATCAACGCCGCCGCCGCCTGATCCCCCCAAGACGGCGGGTCCCGTGCGGAACCCCCGCCGCACGGGACCCGCTCCCACCGTCACACCGTCACGCAGCACCGCCGTCACACCGAACCGCCGACCGGAGAGCGAGGGCCGGAGATGGCCGCCACGACACACACGTATCAACGGGCGGCCGCGCACCGTCGTCACGCCCCTGGCCGGTGTTCCACGGGCCCTGCGGAGCGGCGCAGCCGGAGCCGGGGCCCGGAGCGTTCAGGGGAGCGGCCTTGGCCGGACGGCGCGCAGGTGTGGAACTGGGCGGAAACCGTGGTGTCGTCGGGGTACGGTCCCGGAGCGTGGTACTTCGTGTGACGCGGCGCGTGTGACCTGCCGCAGGTGAGGGTGGTGGCGCCGGCGGGCCGGTGGGTCAGTCGGTAACGCCCGGCGTCACGAGGGTGTACAGGACGGTGCGCTCCTGCTTGTGGCGCCGGACGCGCCCCTTGGCCACGAGGGATTCCAGGGTGTTCCGTACCACCTGAGGCGTCGGGTTGCGCTTCGGGTACGTCGCCATGAGCTCCTCGCGCAACTCCTTCGCGGGGCAGGGCTCGTCGTGGTGACCCAGCAGGTCCGCCAGGAGGTCACCGAGCAGAGGCCGGCGCGAGTTCTCCTTCGCGTCGGCCTTCGTCGCGTGCGCCGCCGGTCGCGCCTGCGCGGCGACGGGCTCGTCCTGGGTCTGTTCGGGCAGACGTGACGGGTCAGAGAAGCCCTCGTACCGCTCGGCGAGGGACAGGATGTCGACCAGGAGGGCTTCCTCCTGCTTCAACACCCTGATCGCTTCCTCCAGCTCCTGCTGTCGCCGGTGGTTCTTCTCCAGGTCCGATGCGACCTGTTCCACGTACCGGGACCGGAGTGTGGAGGCTGGTTGGCGGGTCACAACCGTTCACTTCCTCGAGATGGGTGGTGTTGCATGGTACCCATGCCGAGGGTGCCGGCGCGGTCGGGGCGGAACATGTCGGTGGGTGGGGTCAGCGCACACCCAGGGCCGGCGCGGTCTTCTTCCGGGCGCGGTAGGCGGCGGCCTTGATCTTGTTGCCGCAGGAATCCATGCCGCACCACTGGCGGCGCATGCCCCGGGAGCGGTCGATGTAGATCCGCGTGCACTCCGGGTTGCCGCACTCCTTCATCAAGGGGACGTCCGGGCCGCTGAGGAGTTCGACGGCGTGTCGCGCGACGGTGGCCAGGGCCTGCTCGGGCGTCGCCTCGTTGTGCCGCCCGGTCATGGTGAGTTGCGGCGTCACGGGGGCCTTGCGCGCGGCGCCGTTGAGCACGGCGAGGGCCTCGCGGTCGAACTCCTCCTCGGAGAGGCGGTTGGTGACGAGGCGGTAGACGGCCTCGCGCACGGTCTTCGCGTCCCGGACGTCCTGCTCGCCGCCGGGCGTGATGGTGTCCACGAGTCCGCAGTCCAGGTACCAGGCGTTCAGCCGCTCGGGCGTCACGAACATCTCGAACCGGGTCGAGCGCCGCGCGCGGAGGGTCGCCGCGAAGTCGAGGGCCGGGTGCCCGCACACGAAGACATGGTCAAGGTTCACATCACCATCCTGACAGGTGACTGTGAGGGGCGCAAGAACCGGGCAGGCGGGTGGGGGCCGTCTACGGACTGTGAGCGGTGGCGGGCCCGCCGAGCACGAAGCCTCGGACGCGGGCCACGCCACACACCGGCGGGTCACACCCCGGGGCCCCCGGTCTCCCGCAGCGCCCCGTCGGCCAGCCGCAGCCGGCGGTTCACCCCGATCTCGGTGAGGAACCGCTCGTCGTGGCTGACCACCAGGAAGGCGCCCTGATAGGCCTGGAGCGCGCTCTCCAACTGGCCGGCGCTGACCAGGTCGAGGTTGTTGGTCGGTTCGTCGAGCAGCAGCAGGTGGGGGGCCGGTTCGGCGCACAGCACACAGGCCAGGGTGGCGCGCAGCCGCTCGCCGCCGGAGAGCACCCGGACGGGCAGGTGCGCCCGGGCGCCGCGGAACAGGAAGCGGGCGAGCAGGTTCATCCGCTCCGTCTCGGGCCGCTCGGGCGCGAACGCGGCGAGGTTCTCCGCCACGGTGAGGTCCGGGTCCAGCAGGTCCAGCCGTTGCGAGAGGTAGGCGATCCGGCCGTCGCTGCGGGTGATCCGCCCGTCGTCCGGCGTGAGGTCGCCGGTGATCAGCCGCAGCAGGGTGGACTTCCCCGCGCCGTTGGGCCCGGTGAGCGCGATGCGCTCGGGGCCGCGGATGTTCAGGTCGACGCCGCCGTCGGCGAACACGGCCCGGCCGGCATGCCGGACTTGCAGGCCCTCGCCGAGGAAGAGGTTGCGCCCGGCGGGCACCTGGGTGTCGGGCAGCTCCAGGGAGAGTCGCTGCTCCTCGCGCAGCGCGCGCCCGGCTTCGTCGAGCCGGGACTTGGCGTCGCTGACCCGGGCCGCGTGCAGTTGGCCGGACCGGCCCGCCGCCTCCTGGGCGCCGCGCTTCATGGTGCCCGCGAAGATGCGGGGCAGACCGGCGTTCTTGAGGTTGCGGGCGGCGTTGCTCGCGCGGCGCTCGGCGCGTTCGCGGGCCTGCTGCATCTCGCGCTTCTCCCGCTTCAGCTCCTGCTCGGCGTTGCGGACGTTCTTCTCGGCGACCTCCTGCTCGGCCCGCACGGCCTCCTCGTACTCGGTGAAGTCGCCTCCGTAGAACCGTAGTTCGCCGCCGTCGAGTTCGGCGATGCCCTGCATGCGGTCGAGCAGCGCGCGGTCGTGGCTGACCAGCAGCAGGCAGCCGCTGAAGTCCGTCAGCACGTCGTAGAGCTTGTGCCGGGCGTCGGCGTCGAGGTTGTTGGTCGGCTCGTCGAGCAGCAGGACGTCGGGGCGCTTGAGCAGTTGGGCGGCGAGGCCGAGGGAGATGATCTGGCCGCCGCTGAGCGTGCTCAGGCTGCGGTCGAGGGCGAGGTGGCCCAGGCCGAGCCGGTCGAGCTGGGCGCGGGTGCGCTCCTCGATGTCCCAGTCGTCGCCGATGGTGGTGAAGTGCCGTTCGTCGACGTCGCCGGACTCCACGGCGTCGATGGCCCGGACGACCTCGGCGATGTCGAGTACCTCGGCGACCGTGAGTTCTCCGGTCAGGGGGAGGCTCTGCCGGAGGTAGCCCAGGGTGCCGCCGACCGTCACCGAGCCGGTGGTGGGCGTGAGTTCGCCGGCGATCAGCTTGAGCAGGGTGCTCTTGCCGGAGCCGTTGGGGGCGACCAGGCCGGTCCGGCCGGCGGGCACGGTGAAGGACAGGTCGTGGAAGACCGGGGTGTCGTCCGGCCAGGCGAAGGAGAGGTTGGAGCAGACGATGGCGGCGTCGGACATGGAGGTGACCTCGAAGGAGACTGAGGGCAGGAGTGAGAGCTCTGCCCTGGGCAGACACGGGGAAGGGGGGACGACGAAACGGACCACTTCGGCTGCGGCGTTCCTGAAGCGCCGGCCGGTGGCCGTCAGATCCGGGTCTCACCCGGAGATGTCGTCGTCACCCGCCATGTCTGCCACTCCTCGATCACACGAACGTCAGGTCACATGCAGCGTAGCAGGTGTCGCTCGTAGGCAGCCGTCATTTCTCACCGGCCCGGCGGTGTCGGCTCGTTGACAGCCATGGAGGGCCATGTCAGCATCGTCACCAGTTGAGCCGGTGATGATGCTGGGACGGTTCGACGATGTTCACACGTGTGTATGTTCCCGCGACCACGGACGGCCTGGGTTTCCGGCCTCGTCGGCGCGGCTGCCACCTCGAAGGAGCGCACTGACCATGACGGGAAAACCGAAGCGGAGAGCCGAGGGCGCGCCGGTCGGGCGGCGTGCCGTGCTCGGCATGCTCGGCGCGGGCGCCGCGGGGCTCGCCGCGGCGCCGTACCTTCAACGCGGCTGGGAGCGGTTCCTGGCCGCCGCCTCGGAGCACGACGCGACGGGCCTGACCGGACTGCTGCCCAACCCGGGCGGCTTCCGCTACTACAGCGTCGTCGGTTCGGTGCCGCAGAAGGACGGGACCACCTACGAACTGCGGATCGACGGACTGGTGGACCGGCCGATGACCTACACGCTCGGCGACCTGCGCGCCCTGCCGCAGACCCGGGTCGTCCACGACGTGCTCTGCACGGACGGCTGGCGCGTGGACCGGACGCCCTTCGAGGGGGTGAAGCTGGCCGACCTCCTCGACGCCGCCGGAGTGCGCTCCCCGGGCGCGGCGGTCCGGTTCACCTGCTTCGACGGCGCCTACACCGAGAGCCTCACCCTGGAGCAGGCCCGCCGCGCGGACGTCCTGGTGGCGCTGACCATGCAGGACGCGCCCATCACCCACGCCCACGGCGGACCGGTCCGCCTCTACGTGGCGCCCATGTACTTCTACAAGTCGGCCAAGTGGCTGTCCGGCATCTCGGTCACCGACAAGGTCGTCCCCGGCTACTGGGAGGAGCGCGGCTATGCGGTCGACGGCTGGCTCGACGATGCGGACCGGCACGGCGAGGCGGCCTGACGCGACGCGGCGGACCGGCCCGGCGAGGCGGCCTCACCGCGTCGACCGGGTCCGCCGCTTCAGCACCGCCGAGCGGATGGTCCACCGGGCCACCGGCTGGCTGATGCTCGCCTGCCTGGCCTCCGCCGCCTGCCTGTACTTCGGGCCGCTGGCCCAACTCGTCGGCCGGCGCTACCTGATGGTCACGGTCCACGAGTGGTCGGGCATCCTGCTGCCGCTGCCCTTCCTGCTCGGGCTGCTCTCCGCCGAGTTCCGCGCGGACCTGTGCAGGCTCAACCGCTTCGCGCCGTACGACCGGGAGTGGCTGCGGGCCGCCCGCAGGCGCCGGACGGAACCCGGGGCGCGCCCGGCGGGCAAGTTCAACGCGGGGCAGAAGCTCTACGCGGGCTGGATCGCCGGCGCCGTGCTGGTGATGGCGTTCACCGGACTGCTGATGTGGTTCACGGGGCTGCTGCCGTCCATCTCCCGCACCAGCGCGATCTTCGTCCACGACGTCCTGGCCTGGGCGATCGCCATCGTGCTGATCGGGCATCTGCGCAAGGCGTTCCAGGACCCGGAGTCGAGGCGCGGCATGCGTACCGGGTACGTCCGCCGGTCCTGGGCCGAGCGGCACCACTCCCGGTGGCTGCCCCGGGACCGGTCGGACGCCTGAGCGTCACCGGACCCTCGTCGCCACCGGACCTGTCGTCACCACACCTCTACCGTCACCTGTTTGACCGGTGATATGTTTTCGACCAGCCCCCTGCTCATGTGCCGCGCACACGCTTTCTTCGCGGCCGGGCACACACCTACCTACCTACCTGGACGGGATACCCATGAAGAGATTCCTGATCGTGCTCGCGACCGGCGCCGCCCTGGCCGCGGCGAACCTGCCGATGGCGGCGGCGGAGGCCCGGAGCGGCTCCGTACCCGCCACGTTCTCCTGCTCGCCGGTGTCGGTGCGGGCCCCCGCCGGCACCACGGTGGAGTCCGTGACGGCGCTCCGCCAGGAGGGCGGCACCATCGACGGGACCGGGGTCGTGGGCGGCGTGGTGACCGGCGTCCCCGCCTACTGCGAGGTGACCGTCACGATCACCCACCCCGGCGACAACGACCATGCCAAGGTGCGGACCTGGCTCCCCCTGAGCGGCTGGAACGGCCGCTTCCAGGCCGTCGGCGGCAGCGCCTACGCGGCCGGGGACAACAACGTCGGACTGGGCACCGCGGTCAAGAACGGGTACGCCGGGACCACCACCGATGCCGGGCTCGGCGACGCCGTCGACGTCAGCTGGGCGCTGAACGGCAAGGGGCAGGTCAACACCGCGCTGCTCGAGAACCTCGCCTCCCGGTCCCAGCACGAGGCGGCGATCGTCGGCAAGGAGGTCGTCGCCGCCGCGTACGGCCGGGGCGCCGCCTACTCCTACTTCAACGGGTGCTCCACCGGCGGACGCCAGGGCTACATGGAAGCCCAGCGCTACCCCGACGACTTCGACGGCATCCTCGCCAACGCGCCCGCCGTCAACTGGGACGAGTTCGAAGTCGCCACCCTGTGGCCGCAGGTCGTCATGAACAACGAGAAGACCTACCCGTCCGCCTGCGAGTTCAAGGCCTTCACCGACGCCGCCGTCGAGGCCTGCGACCCGCTCGACGGCGTCAAGGACCACCTCGTCAACGACGCGGCGCGGTGCGACTTCGACCCCCGCCGGCTGATCGGCACCAAGGTGGTGTGCAACGGCAAGGAGCTGACCATCACGGCGGCCGACGCGGCCGTGGTGCGCAAGATATGGGACGGCCCGCGCACCGCCTCGGGCCGGAAGCTATGGTCTGGTGTCCCGGTCGGGGCCGACCTGTCGGCACTGGCCGGCACCGCCCCCGACCCGAACGGCGTGGCCAAGGGCGCACCGTTCCCGGTGCCCAAGCTCTGGGTCACGACCTGGCTGAAGAAGCAGCCGTCGTTCGACGTCTCGACCATCACCTACGACCAGTTCACCCAGCTGTTCGAGCAGTCCCGGGCCGAGTACGACCGGATCATCGGCACCGACGACCCCGACCTCTCCGCCTTCCGCGACTCCGGCGGCAAGCTCCTGACCTGGCACGGCCAAGCCGACCAGTACATCCCCACCCAGGGAACCGTCGACTACCGCCGGCAGGTCGAGCGGACGATGGGCGGCACCAAGCGGGTCGACGACTTCTACCGGCTCTTCCTCGTCCCGGGCGCGAGCCACTGCGGCCTCAACAAGGGCGCCGGCACCATCGACGACCTCGCCGCGCTGACCGCCTGGGTCGAGCAGGGCAAGGCCCCCAGGACGCTGCCCGCCACCCTGGTCGACGCCGCCGGGCAGAACGTCAGCCGCGACGTGTGCGCCTACCCCAAGGTGTCCCACTACACCGGCCACGGCGACCCGGCCGCCGCCACCAGCTTCCGCTGCGTCCTTCCCTCCCGGCACTGAATCCCCTCCGGTACCGTCCCGGCCCGCGCCCCCCGTGGCGCGGGCCGGGACCTTTTGCGTTCCCGCGGCCCGGGTCGGTCGCGTTGCTCCGTGGCCCGCGTGCGTGGCATCGTTCCGTGGCCCGGGTGCGTGGCATCGGCGATGACCGTGGCGGGCAGGCAGGCAGGCAGGCAGGCAGGCGGGCAGGGGCAACGGGGCAGCGGGGCAGAGGGGCAGAGGGGCGTCGAAGGCCTCGGAGGCCTCGGCGGGGTCGAGCTCGCCAGACGGCGGCAGCGCGTCGATCGGCCCGTGGGCGGACACGCCGGAGGGGCATGCGCGGCGCGCATGCCCCTCCGGCGTCGGGGGAACCCGGTCGGGGAAAACCCCAGCGGGGAAGCTCAGTTGTCGTTGTTGTTGAAGATGGTCAGGACCTGCAGCACCTCGAGGTAGATCCACACCAGCGTCGTGGTGAGACCGAAGGCGGCCAGCCACGCGTCCTCGCGGGGCGCGCCCTCGGCGAGGGCGTCCTCCACCTGCCGGAAGTCCAGGGCGAGGAAGCCCGCCCCGAGCAGGACCCCGATCGCGCCGAAAAGGAGGCCGAGGCCGCCGCTGTGGAAGCCGAGGCCGTGGCCCGCGCCGAAGGCGGAGAAGAGGAGGTCGGCGAGGAGCAGCAGGAGGAAGCCGGCCGCGGCGGCGGTGAGGAACCCGGCGAACCGGCGGGTGACCCGGATCCAGCGCATCCGGTAGGCGACGAGCACGGCTGCCGACACGGTGAAGGTGCCGAGGACCGCCTGAACGACCATGCCCGGGGCGAGGTAGGTCGAGGTCGCGCTGGAGACCACGCCGAGGAAGACGCCCTCGAACGCCGCGTATCCGAGGATCAGGGCCGGGGACGGCAGCCGCCTGACGGCCTGGAGCATCGACAGCGCGAAGGCGACGACGGCGGCACCCACGGCTATCCCGTACGAGAGGCCGAGGTGCGCCTCGTCGACCGGCAGGAGGAGCCAGGAAAGCACCGCCGCCAGCGTCACGGCGCCGAGCGTCGTCGCGGTGCGTATGACGACGTCGTCCAGGGTCATCGCGGTGGAAGCGGTGGAAGCGGTGGAAGCGGTCGGAGCGTCAGGTGTGAGGGTGTCGGCGGTCCGGAAGCCGCCCGCCGACGGGCCTCCGGCCATGGCGCCGACCGGTTGACGCACCGAGGCGTCGGTGAGGGTGGCGGCGCGGGCGGCGCCCCAACGGGAGAAGACCGGGTTGGTGCTCTTCATGTCATTCCTCCTGGTCCGCCGCGTGTGCGGCCTGCGGTGCGGCGTCGTCATGGGCCACCGGGGCGGCACACGTGTGAACTTGCTCGCCCGTGGATCGACGACACCGTATTCGTCACCACTCTGACAGGTGACGAACGGGGCGGCAAGTCATCCTCAGGGCAAGTGGCCGGCCGGGCTCATTCGGACGGCGCTCCCGGGCGGTCGAGCAGCCCGCGGAGGAATCCGTCCCAGTCGATCCCGTCCAGCTCCGCCTCGGCCGGGGTGATCCGGTAGGTGGCGTCCAGCCAGGCCGCCAGCCGCCCGGTCGGCAGCTCGAACAGGGCTTCCAGCTCCGGGGTTTCGAGGAGCAGCCAGGAGGAGGCCCGCTCGTCGGGCTGCGCCGGCCACATCCGGACGTCGCCGCAGCCGCTCATCGTCGTCAGGCCGCGGTGCAGGAGCTCGCGGCCGAACCGCCAGATGAGGATCGGGCCGCGTTCCGCGAGGAATTCGACGGTGATCACCGCGGGCGTCGCCGGATCGAACCGGAACTCCGCCTGCACGGGAAGCCGGGTGAACTCGTCGAGCATCCGGTCGATGTCCAGGAGCAGCGAGGGCAGGTGCGCGGGCGTCGAACGTGCCCACAGGGGCGGTTGGTCGCGGTACATGGCAGGCGTTCCCCTCCGAGGTGCGAACTGTGCGGCCCCCACTCTTCGCCCGGGGCGGCCCCCGCACATCGGTCACTTGACGGTGAAGGCCCGGTGCGATGCGGGGGAGTTCACGCGGCCGGGACGGCTCGGCGTGCCGCGCGCGGCCTGTCGGACGCACCGTCATTTGACGGTTCCACCGCCCGCCGCGTCGACCTCGGGGCTCGGAATGGGCATGGCGAAGGGGCCGACAGCTCGCGCTGTCGGCCCCTCTCGGTCTTCCGTTTTCCGCCGTGGCCCCGCCGAACAGGGCTGCGGGACAGGTCACTTGGCCCGCAGGGGCCCCGCGAAGGACTTGCGCAGGGACGGGGGAGCGGCCACCGGGAGGAGGGCGGCGAGCACCTTGCCCTTGACGGTGGTGGGTTGCCGGGTGAGCTCGACGTCGACCCGGGTGCCGTTGTCCTCGGAGGTCATCCGGAAGACCCAGCCGCCGCCGGCTCCGAAGAGCTTGGAGTCGAGGGTGGTGATGGTGACGGTGTCGCCGCCCGGCTTCCACTCGTACCGTGCGCGTTCCCAGGCGGCGGCGGTGCCCTCGGTGACCTCGGCCCAGGTGTCGCCGAGGTCGTGGACCTCGAAGTGCTTCGCGTCGATCGTGGGCCAGGTCTCGGCGCGGGAGGGGCCGAAGTCGGTCAGTACCGCCAGGACCTCCTCCGGGCCGAGCGTGGAGACGAGATGGAACCGTACGACTGTCATGTGGGGTTTCCTCACCGAAGAGTGACCGTTCTGGCCGGTGGCGAAAGAGTTCCATGGCAAGGCGTCACCAGTCAAGGAGGTGACGATGCTGAGGTGTCATGATGCCGCTCGGGGAGAGGGGGCCGGGGTCACCGGGCGTCGAGCAGGCCGGTGGTGATGGTGTCCCAGTCGACGGCGGCGAGTTCGCGTCCCGCGGGGACCGCCTCGTAGGTGTGCGCCAGCCACTCCGCCAGCGGTGCGACGGGCAGTTCGAACAGGGCCGCGGTGTCGGCGGAGACCAGCCGGAGCCACGCGGTCGCCCGGTCCGTACCCTCCGCCCCTTCCGTACCGTCCGCCCCTTCCGTACCGTCCATGCGCTCCGACGGCCGGACCTGGACGTCGCCGAGCCCGCTGCGCGCGGACAGCCCGCGCCGGAGCAGGTCCCGACCGATGCGCCACCGCACACAGGGGCCGCCGTCGACGCGCAACTCCACGGACACCACCAAGGGGTGCTCCGGGTCGTACCGGAACCCGGCCCGGACCGCCTGCCGGGCGGAGAGGCCCAGGACGCGCTCGATGTCCAGGGTGAGGTCGGGTACGCCGGGTGTCGTTCGGTTCGCCCGGGCACCTGGCCGGTGGCCGCTCATGACGGGTGGGTCCTTCCCTGTGTGTGACGGACGTCGGTCCGCCCCACTCTCGCCGTCCCGGCGTCGCCGTACATAGGTAAGTCGACCGTCGATCTTCAGTCATTCGACTGTCGTCCGCGGCCCCCGTCCGGGCGATGCTGGAGTTCACGCGTTCCGCTCGTCGGGCAGCGTGCCCAGGGCGTCGCGCAGGGCGGCCCGGGAGGTGATGCCCAGTTTGGGGAACACGCGGTAGAGGTGGGAGCTGACCGTGCGCGGCGACAGGTGCATCCGGGCGCCGATCTCCTTGTTGGTGAGACCGCCGGCGGCGAGGTCCGCGATCCGGCGTTCCTGCCAGGTCAGGGCCGCGAGATGGGTCGAGGAGGCGAGCGGGGAGGCGCCGGCGGCGCGCAGTTCGACCCGGGCGCGCTCGGCCCAGGCGGCCGCACCGAGCCGTTCGAACGCCTCGGCGGCGAGGGTCAGTGCCGGTCGGGCCGCCTTCCGCCCCTGGGAGTGGCGCAGGCGGACGCCGTGGGCGAGGCGGATGCGGGCGAGTTCGAACGGGAAGCCGGGTGCGGCCGGGTGGCTTTCGGCGCGACGGTACATCTCGGCGGCCTCGGCCGGGTCGGTGGCGGTCATGGCGAGCGCGCCGTGGGTGATGACGGCGAGGCGGGGCGAGATGTCGGGCAGGTCGGCCTCGCGGGCGGCGAGCGCGTGCCGACGGGCCTGCTCGGAGCGGCCGGTGTGCAGCGCCGCCTCGACGAGGTCGAGGAGCGTGCGGGAGGCCTGGTGGGCGTAGGGCGCGAAGGAGCCGGGGGGCGTGATGCCGATGGCGTGGAGGTAGGCGGCCTCGTAGTCGCCCTCGCCGAGGGCGGCGGTGGTGCCGATCGCGTCGGCTATCTGGGTGAGGAAGCCGACGCCGCGCGGGCGGGCCCAGGCGTCGACGGCGGCCTGGAGCTCCCGCGCGCGCTCCGCCCGGCCCTGCAGCGCGGCCAGCAGGCCGAGGTACGCGCGGGTGTGATGAGCGAAGAGGGCGTGCCCGTGCGCCGTCGTCAGCCGCAGTCCGCGCTCTCCGGTCCGCTCGGCCTCGTCCCACTCACCGACGGCGATCTGGTCGAGCATGATCAGGTGCAGCATGGTCATGCCGGACACCATGGCGCCGGTCTCCACCTCGCGGTCGACGGTGCGCTGCAGGTGCGGCCGGTACTGGCTGAGGGTGTCCACGTGGTACGCGGCGACGGACAGCCGGCTGATGTCCCACGGCTCGAGCCTGCCGAGGTCGGCGAACTCCCGCTCCACCCGCGCCCGCACCCCGGCCCCGCGCCGGACCACGTCGCCCCACGCGTCCTGGTAGATCCGGGAGTTGGCGGACACCAGGTCGCCCAGCGAGCCGAGGAGTTCGTGGGTCCGCTCCCACGCCGTCTCGTCGCCCGCGTACTGGTTGATGGCCAGGAGCAGGTTGACCAGCCGGGCGAGCGCCTCGCTCGGCTCCCGCACCCCGCCGTCGCGGACGCCCTCGATCGCCGCCAGGACCTGGCGCCGCGAGGAGCGCACGTCCCCGTCCTCGTACAGCGCGACGTAGGCCGACGCGACCACCGATGCCGGCGACTCGCCCGTCCCGGCCGCGCCGTCCGAGCGGACGAGCTGCTGGGCCCGGTCCAGCAGACCGGCGTGACCGGCGATGAACGACGCGTCGCCCAGCCGCCGGGATCGCTCCCGGTGACCCTCGCTCAGCTCCGCCGCCCGGGTCAGCCAGGCCACGGCGGCCACCGCGCTGCCGCGCCGGGTCGCGGAGTCGGCGGCGGCCTCCAGCGCGGCCGCGACCCGCTCGTCCGGGTCGACCATCGAGGCCGCCAGGTGCAGGGCGTGCCGTTCCACGTCCTCGCGGTGCACCCGCGCGAGGACCGCGTGCGCCGCGCGCCGCTCGTTGGGGGTCGCCAGCTGGACGACCGTCGACCGCACCAGCGGGTGCCGGAAGACCAGGTCGCCGCTGAACGGGTCGACGTCCAGCAGCCCGCCGTCCGCGGCCTCGGCGGCGTCCGTCATCCGATAGCGGGTACGGCGGGAGTTGCCGGCCGCACCCGCCGTGCCCGCACCGGCGCCGTCCAGGGCACCGCGCAGCAGCTCCGCGCGCACGGCCCCACCCAGCGCCTCGATGCGGGCGCCGTACACCTGCTGCAGGCGCCGGGGCAAAGGGATGCCGGCGTACCCGAACGGCTCTGCGCGGTCGCCGGCCGGTCGGCCGCTGCGCAGCACGTGGGGCGGCAGTTCCAGCAGCGCCAGCGGGTTCCCCTGGGCCTCGTCCAGGACCAGGCGGCGGACCAGGGGGTCCAGGCCGGGGTGGTGCAGGTCCAGGAGCTCCTCCGAGGCGCGCTCCGACAGCGTGGTCACCGGCAGTCGGGGCAGCGCGGCCGTGTCGAAGCCGGAGGGCACGTCGGAACGCAGGCCGACGACGAGCTTCACCGAACTGCCGGTGAGCCGTCGCCCCACGAACCCGCACACCTCGGTGCTCGGGGTGTCCAGCCACTGGCCGTCGTCGAGCACCAGCAGGAGGGGCCGCCGCGAGGCCGCGAGGGAGAGCAGGTCGAGGACGGCGATGCCGAGGGTCATGACCGAGGGCGGCGGCCCCTCGCTCCGGCCGAACACGACGTCCAGGACCGCCCGGTGGCCGTCGTCCAGCCGGTCCATGTCGGGGAGCAGCGGGTAGAGGAACTGGTGCAGGCCGGCGAACGGCAGCTCCCACTCGGCCTCGACCCCGACCGCCCTGATCACCCGGTGCCGCTGGCCGGGATCCTCGCCGTGCTCCTTGGCGTGCTCCTCGCTGAGCCGTCGGCCCGACGCGAGGTCGGCGACGTGGTCCAGCAGGGTGCTCTTTCCCACTCCCGTGTCACCCCGCAGGACGAGGGCCCGGCCCCCGGAGGCCGTCACGAAGTCGGACAGCACCTCCTGCTCGTGTGCGCGGCCGACCATGGTCCGGTCGATCGATTCCAACGTTCCCCACATCCTTCGCGCCGCGGCGACTGACACCCGCCGACGCGTCTTCGTCCACACGCTGCGTGCGGTCTTCCGAGCCGGTGGTCGTCCGACACATGTCCGCCACCCTGACGCAAGAGACTAGATGTCCCGCAGGTGTTCCGTCACCTGGTACAGGCCAACATATTCGGGTGGCGCAGCCTCCGGCCGCGCCCGGGGCGAGACACATGTGTGCTGCCCGAAGCCGCCGCGGCCCGGTGCGACCCGTCGCGACCCGCTGCGGCCCGCCGCACGGCTGCGCCCAGTACGGCCGTTTCCGGCGGTACTGGGCGGCGGGACCGGGCGTGGGGCGGTCAGCGGGCGGTGGCGCGGGCGGCCTGCTCGATGACGTCCGCGACGAGGCGGGGGCGGGAGACGGCGACGGAGTGCGAGGCGGCCACCTCGGTGGTGTGGGCGTGGGCCCGCTCGGCCATGTAACGCTGCACCGCGGCGGGGATGTTGAGGTCGCGCGTGGTGACGATGGACCAGCTGGGCTTGGTCTGCCAGGCGGCGCTGGTGGCCTTCTCCTCCAGCGCGGCCTGGGCGATCGGGCGCTGTTCGGCGGCCATCAGCGCGGCCTGGCCGGCGGGGACGTCGGCGGCGAACTGGTGGCGGAACTTGTCCTGCCGGATGTACAGGTCGGTGCCGGTGCTGCCGTCACCCTGCCGGTAGGTGACGGGGTCGAGGGCGTCGGGGAGGGTGGAGCCCGGGTACTTGCCGGTGAGCTCCAGGGCGGTCTCGCCGGGGGCGGGCAGGAAGGCGGCCACGTAGACGAGGGCCCTGACGTCGGGGTCGTCGGTGGCGGCCTCGCTGATGACGTTGCCGCCGTAGGAGTGTCCGGCGAGGATCTTCGGGCCCTTGATGTGGTCGAGGACGGTGCGCAGGGCGGCGGCGTCGGAGGCCGGACCGCGCAGCGGGTTGGCGGCGGCGACCACGGGGTAGCCGTCGGCCCGCAGTTCGGCGACGACGGCGTTCCAGCTGGAGCCGTCGGCGAAGGCGCCGTGCTCCAGGACGATGGTCGGCTTGGCGCGGCCGCCGAAGCCGTCGGCCTCGGCGGCGCCGGTCGCGCCGCTGGCGGAGCTCGGGAGGGTGAGCGCGCAGAGCGCGAGACCCGCCGTGAGCGCCGAGACCGCACCCGTCACTACTCGCTTGCGTCCACCCTTGATGCTCACCACGACAAACCCCTTTCGGACATTTCGGCAGTGGACGGGCCGGACGCGCCGACCCGTCACCGCTCTGACTGGTGATGAGTTTGTCGTGGCGTCGAGTCACCTGTCAAGGTGGTGACGGGTCGGGCCGGCTACCCGTGCCGCAGGCGGGCGTCGACCCGCACGGCCACCGACAGCAGGTCCCGGTCGGCCATCCGACGCCCGATCAGCTGCAGTCCGACCGGCGGGGACGCGGTGACGGGAAGCGGCACCGTCACCGAGGGCAGACCGGCCGTGGCCGCGGGGGAGGTGTTGCGGATCAGGGTGAAGAACGTGGGCGCGTCCTGCCCGTTGAGGGGGAGGGAGTCCTCGAAGCGGCGCAGCGGCCGGGCGCATACCGGGACGGTGGGGCTGAGGATCGCGTCCAGACCGTCGGCCGCGAACAGGTCCGCGTAGGCCGCCTGCATCGCTTGCCGCTGCGCGAGCGCCCCCTGCAGCGCGGCGGGCCCCGGGTGCCCCGGGCCGCTGGGCAGGGCGGTCGCCCGGAGCGTCTCCGCCATGACCGGGTCGCCCGCCGTGTCGAGGACGTCGGCCGGCGTGAGCCCGGCGCGGTGTTCCTCGAGGTAGCGGCCGAGAGCGGCGGCGAACTCGCCGAAGACGAGCGGGAATCCGATCCGGGAGTCGTACGCGACCAGGTGTGCCGTGTCCACGGGGACCCAGGTGTGCCCCGCCGCGGCGAGACGGTCGACGGCCGCCTCCCAGGCGTCCCGGACGGGGCCCTCCAGGTCCTCGGTGAACACGTGCCTCGGCAGGCCCAGCCGGAGCGGGCGTTCCGGGTCCTGCGGACTCCCGGTCTCCCCGGTGAGGAGGGTGTCCAGCGTCAGGAGGCGGTCGAGGGTGTTCGCCATCGGACCGGGCGTGTCCCGCGTGGGGCACAGTGGCGTGAGACCCGCCGAGGGGTAGCGCCCGGCGCTGGGGCGCAGGCCGTAGATCCCGTTGAGGGCGGCCGGGATGGTCATGGAACCGCCGGTGTCGGTGCCGAGCCCGGCCTCCGCGACGCCCGCTGCCACCGCCGCGGCCGTACCGCCGCTGCTGCCGCCCGCGAACAGGGCCGGGTCGGTGGCGTTGCCGACGGCGCCGAAGGTGTGGTTGCAGGAGGTGGCACCCAGGGCCAGCTCGTGCATGTTCGTCTTGCCGAGGACGATCGCCCCCGCCGCGCGCAGGGATCGGACCACCGGCGCGTCGGCGTCGGGGACGAAGCCCTTGAGCGCGGGGGTGCCGGCGGTGTTGGGCAGCCCCGCGACATGGATGTTGTCCTTGACGACGAGGCACCAGTGGGCCTGCCCCTCCTGGTCACCCCGAGCATCGCCCCGGGTGTCGTGACGGGCCGCCTCGGCGAGTGCCCCCTCGGCGTCGAGTGCGATGAACGCGTTGAGGTGGGCGGTCGCGGCGGCGCGGTCGAGCGCCGCCGACACCGTCTCCTGCGCGAGGCCCTGGCCGGCCGTGTCCGGGTTGACCATGAACGTTCTCCTTCGCACTGCTCTTCGTGTGGGTGGACGAGTGTGTTCGTGGACGAGTGTGTCGTGAACGAATCCGCCGTGGCCCGCCCCGGGTAACGATGCCTCAGGCAGGGCCTCGGAGAGTGGGGAATCGGTCAAACACGTGTGTCCGGCCGCCTCGGCGAGCGGGCACCCCGGAAGCGTCACCACCTTGACAGGTGATGTATCAAGGCGCACGCTGAGCGGATGAACGATGACCTCGCCCGCGACCCCGCCGCCGAAGCGCGGCACGCGCGCTACGGCAGCCTGCCCGAGCGCATCCGCTTCGAGGACATGACCGAAGGGGTGGACACCGGGCCGGGCGGCCAGGCAGGCGACCCGTACAACCCCGAAGGCTCCTGGACGTTCTACAACTGCCTCGCCGTCGACCTGAGCCTGTAGGCGCCGGCGGAGACCACCCCCTCGGCCCCCGTCCGGGGTGCCGCGCCCCGCCGGGGCCACTGCCTCATGTGCCCGGGACACCGGGTGCAGGAGACTGCTGGCATCCGGTGGGTCGCGGAGAGGAAAGGGTGCTCATGGCTGCGGAGAGTGCGCGGAGAGCCTGGGGGCGGCCCCGGTCCGGCCCGGCGGAGCGGCAGCTGGCCATGGCGGGTCTGTGCGCCGTCGTCTGCCTGGTGGCCGGGGGTCTGTGGATCGGCTACGTCCTGAGCCACCAGGGCGTCCCCGGGATCTCCCAACCCGCCCACCACCTGGCGGTCCTGGGCTACGGCCTCGCCGCCGTCGCGGGCGGGGTGCTGCTGCACGCGCACCGCCCGGGCAACCAGCTCGGCTGGGTGCTGCTCGCGTACGGGACGGCGCTGATCGTGCCGCTCGCCGCCCAGGCCCCGGTCTGGGGCGAGGTGGGCGACTCGCGGGTCGTCGGAGCCGTGGTGGTCCTGGTGTCGGCCGGATACGCCGTCAGCGGCACCATCTGGCACGCGCTGCCACTGTGGCTGCCGTACGGGACCCTGCCGAGCCGCCGGTGGTGGTACGCGATCGGCGCCCTGGCCCTGTGGATGCTGCCCCAGGCCGGCTACTACGTCTACCAGCCCACGGTGTTCGGCCGGCCCAACCCGCTCGCCGGCAGCACCGTCGCCGAGTGGCTGCGGACGTTCAACGACCGGATGCACCTCACCCAGCTCGTCGTGTTCGTGGTGCTGACCGTCCTGGTGATCCTGGTCCCGCTCGCCCGCACCCGGGGGGTGCCCAAGCGGCGCCGGCAGAACGTCCTGCTCGCCCTCGGCGTCTACCTGCTGTGGGGCGGCGCCGAACTCGGCTACTACTTCGACGACCAGAGCACGCCCTCGTACGTCGCCTTCGCGGTGGCCTCCGCGCTGTGGACGCTCACCCTGGCCGCCGTCGTCGTCCGGGACGGCTCCTGGCGGCTCGACCGGGCGGCCCGGCGGGTCCTGGTCGGCCTGCTGATCGCCGCCGGACTGGTCGTGGTGTTCGTGCTGGTGGCCTGTGTGCTCTCCACCATGCTGATGCCCGGGCGGCGCGGTGCCGGGGCGCTGCTGCTGGTCGCCCTCGTCTTCCTGCTCGCGGCCGGCCTGCCGCGGGGCGTGGGCTGGGCCTCCGGCGTCGTCGACCGCTGGTACTACGGCGCGCGCGCCCAGCCGTACCAGGTGCTGCGCAGCCTCGCCGGACGGGTCAGCCAGACCGTCGACCCGCAGGACGTGCCGGCCGTGCTGTGCGCCACGGTCAGTGACGAACTCCGGCTGTCCGGTGTGGCGTTGACCGTCTCCACCCGTGGCGGCGAACGCCCGCTGGCCGCTGTCGGGGACCGCTCCGGCCGCGGCGAGGGCTTCGCCCTGGTCCACCGGGGCGCCGAGATCGGACGGCTCACCGTCGCCCCGCGCCCCGGCCAGCAGACCCTCGACGACAGCGACCGCGACATCCTGCGCTCGCTCGCCGACCAGGCCGCGCCCGCCGTCGCCTCCCTCCAGCTGATGGAGGACCTCCGGGCGAGCCGCGAGCAGATCGTCGCGGCCCGCGAGGAGGAGCGCCGCCAGCTGCGCCGCGACATCCACGACGGACTCGGCCCGCTGCTGGCCGGCCTGCGGCTGCGGCTGCAGGGGGCGGCCGCGGTGGACGACCCGGCGCTGTTCTCCGGCGCGCTGGAGCGGGTCGCGGACGACCTCGCCTCGGCGGTCCGGGAGGTCCGGCGGGTCACCGACCGGCTCGGGCCCACCGCGCTGGGCGACTACGGACTGTCCCGGGCGCTGGACCGGCTCGCGGAGACCTTCAGCGGCGCCGACCTCGCCGTCACCGCCCGGCTGGAGCCGGATCCGCTGCCGGAGCTGCCCGCGGCCGTGGAGGTCGCCGTCTACCGGATCACCGCGGAGGCGCTCAACAACGTGCTGCGGCACGCCCGGGCGAGCAGCGCCACGGTGTCCGTCCGGGTGGACGCCGGGGCGCTGGAACTCGTCGTCGAGGACGACGGGCAGGGCCCGGGCCGCAGTGGCCCGGCGCACCCGGGGGTGGGACTGCGGTCGATGTCCGAGCGGGCTGCGGAGATCGGCGGCAGCTGCACCGTCGACGCCCTGGGCCGCGGCACCCGGGTGCACGCGGTCCTCCCGCGCCGGCCCGCGGGCGGCTGAGCGCGGACGCCCCTTCGGTGGCACGCCACCGCCCCCGGCGCGACGGGCGGTCGGCCGGGGGCGGGACCTGCGGGGGATCTAAGGAGCACAAGGGTTGACAACGGAATCAATTGCAGTTCGGCGGATTGGGGCAATGGGGCTTGGCCGGGCCGCCGCCGTGACCGTGCCCGAGGTGGGGCCGCGGCTTCGGCCTGCGGCTACCCTTGACGCTCTCGACGCTCCTGACCGGGCACCTGCACGCCCGGGCGGCTGCGGCGAGGCTCACGGCGGCGAAGAGCGCGGCCGCACCGGCCGCCATCAGCGCCGTGCCGACCGTTCTGTCGGTCATGGTGACCTCCACGGTGGGTTCCGCAGGCCGGCCGCTCCGACCTGCTCCTCCATGCCACCGCCGGTCCTGCCCCATCCGCATGGGGCGAGGGTCCTGTCCCGGTCCCGCTGAGCGCGAGGACGGTCACCGTGCGTGATGCCGGTGCGGGCGGTGGCTGGTCTGGTGTCCGGCACCTCCGCGGCCGGGTGCCGCTGCGTTGCACGGGACACCCCCGCGTTCCGGTCGGGGGGTGGGTTCGGCGCGGGTGCGGCGCGGGTGCGGTGCGCTGGGGGGCGACTCGGCGGACGGCCGGGCCCGGGCAACCGCGGGAGCCTCTTCTGGAAGCGTAGCGGGGCGAACATCCTTTGCAACTCGGCTACTTGGGAACTCGGTGCAAGGGTGCAAAGGCGGAGGGGGTGGGAGGGAACGGGTTCGTTCACTAACATCGACAGTAGGCCCGTGACAGTAGGCCCGTGACAGTGGGCCCGTGAGGGAGAAAACGCATTCGCCATTGCTTGGGCGGCCGAGCGCCTTTCACCATTCGCGGATACTGGCGGATCGGAGAACCACGGCGCGGGAGAATGTGTGTACCGGTGGGATCGAGGAAGGGCGACTGAAGAAGGTGCGCAGCCATGACCGCTGATACGGATGCCGTGCGAGGACCGGTGACGGGCGCCCCGCTGCGGCGACGCGGCGAGGCGTTGGAGAGCGCCATCTACGAGGCGGTCCTCCAGCAGCTCACCACCGACGGCTACGCCCGGCTGACCATGGAGGGGGTGGCCGCCGCTGCGCAGACCGGGAAGGCCGCGCTCTACCGCCGCTGGTCCTCCAAGGAGGAACTGGTCATGGACGCGCTGCGGAACAGCCTGCCGCCCGGCGCGTCGGCCCCCGACACCGGCAGCCTGCGCGGGGACCTGCTGGAGGTGGTGGCCAGGCTGCGTGCCGCGATGTTCAGCGAGCTGGGCGCCGCGGTCCGGGCGATCATGAGCGAGCTCGACCACCAGCGGGCGCACGCCTTCGTGGAGATCGTGTTCGAGCGGGTGGTCGAGCCGACGACCGCGCTGATGGCCGAGGTGCTGGACCACGGCGCCGCACGCGGCGAGGTCCGCCCCGGGGCGGTCACCCCGCTGGTCACCGACCTGGTGCCGGCACTGATGCTGTACCGGATCAAGATGTGCGGCGGGGACGCGGTGCAGCTCGATCCGGAGGAGATCGTCGACGAGGTGCTGTTGCCGATCGTCCGTCCGTGACGGGCGCGGGTAGGACGATCGGCAGCAGCCCTCGGAATTCCGGCCCCGGAATCGGCCGGAATCGGGCCGGTGCCCATCCGGTTATCGGCCTGGTGCTCATTCCGGGGTAATTCCCGGGATTTTCGGTGAAGGCGCGGGCCGCGTTCACGCCCCGCTGTGGCGGAGCATCTCCTCGCGCTCGACGACCTTCACCCGCTCGCGGCCCTCGGCCTCGCCGAGCGCGCGCTCGTGGGCGTCGAGCAGCTGCCAGCCCGCCCAGGTGGTGTACCGGACGCCCTGGCCGCGCAGGTGCTCCTCGACCGCCGCCGGGTCCGGCTCGACGGCGCCGGGCAGACGGCCGGCCGCGTGGTCGTCCAGCAGGCAGGCGACCGTCTCGTTGGCGTCGCCCTTGGTGTGGCCGATCAGGCCGACCGGGCCGCGCTTGATCCAGCCGGTGACGTACGTGGCGGAGCGGTGCGAGCCGTCGCCGTCCTCGACCCGGCCGGCCGTGTGCGGGACGGTGCCCGAGACCGGGTCGAAGGGCAGCTTGGGCAGCTCGTCGGAGTAGTAGCCGACGGCCCGGTAGACCGCCTGCACGTCCCAGTCGGTGAAGCGGCCGGTGCCGCGCACGTTGCCGGTGCCGTCCAGCTCGGTGCGCTCGGTGCGCAGCCCGACCACCCGGCCGTCCTCGCCGACGACCTCCACGGGGGACTCGAAGAAGTGCAGGAAGATCCGGTGCGGGCGGTCCCCGACGTCGCGGATCGCCCAGTTCTCCAGCGTCGCCGCGACCAGGTCGACGTGCTTGACCGCGCGGCGCTCGGCGATCGAGCCGGCGTCGTACTCGATGTCCTCGGGGTTGACGATCACCTCGATGGTCGGGGAGTGGTCCAGCTCGCGCAGCTCCATCGGGCTGAACTTGGCCTGGGCCGGGCCGCGGCGGCCGAAGACGTGCACCTCGCGGGCGCGGTTGTGCCGCAGGCCCTCGTGGACGTTCCCGGGGATCTCGGTGGGCAGCAGCTCGTCGGCGGTCTTGGCGAGGATCCGGGCGACGTCCAGTGCGACGTTGCCGACGCCGAGCACCGCGACCTTCTCGGCCTCCAGCGGCCAGTTGCGCGGCACGTCCGGGTGGCCGTCGTACCAGGAGACGAAGTCGGCCGCGCCGTAGGAGCCGTCCAGCTCGATGCCGGGCAGGTCCAGCGGGCGGTCGGCCGTCGCGCCGGTGGCGAAGACGACGGCGTCGTAGAACCGGTGCAGGTCGTCCAGGGCGAGGTCGGACGGGTAGTCGACGTTGCCGAACAGGCGGACCTGCGGCTTGTCGAGCACCTGGTGCAGGGCCGACACGATGCCCTTGATGCGCGGGTGGTCGGGCGCGACGCCGTAGCGGATCAGGCCGAACGGGGCGGGCATCCGCTCGAACAGGTCGATCGAGACGCCGGGCGTCTGGGCGGCGTCGGACTTCAGCAGGGCGTCGGCGGCGTAGATGCCGGCGGGGCCGGCACCGACGATCGCGACTCTGATCGGGCGGGGCATGACGGGCGGTCCCTCCGGTCGGGCGCAGCGGGAGGTGGTCTGGACCCTTGCAGCCAACCCGGTGGTGGGACGGGGGTGTAGTCGGTTCCGGTCTATGAGGTCATAGAGACAAGCTATGACGGCGACGACCGGTGACCGGGCTGGCGGCGCGGGCCGCCCGCCCGGTCACCGGTCGGGCAGCGCGCGGTCAGCTCCCGTCGGCCGAGGGCTGCGCCGGAACGGCGGGCGGCTGGGCCGGGGCCCTGACGGCCGAGGCGTCCGAGCCGCCTGTGCCGTCCGTGCCGGCCGAGCCGTCGGCGATCCGGGCGGCGGAGGCCTCGAAGAAGCGCAGCAGCTCCACCGGGAACGGCAGCACCAGCGTCGAGTTCTTCTCCGCCGCCACCTCGACCACCGTCTGCAGCAGCCGCAGCTGCATCGCCGCCGGGGTCTCGGCCATCTTGGCGGCCGCCTCGGAGAGCTTGGCCGCGGCCTGGAACTCGCCGTCGGCGGTGATGATCCGGGCCCGGCGCTCGCGGTCGGCCTCCGCCTGGCGGGCCATCGAGCGCTTCATCGAGTCGGGCAGGCTGACGTCCTTGATCTCCACCCGGTCGATGTGCACGCCCCAGCCGGTGGCCGGGCTCTCCAGCATGACCTCCAGCCCCTGGTGCAGGTTCTCCCGGCCGGAGAGCAGGTCGTCCAGCTCGCTCTTGCCGATGATGGAGCGCAGCGAGGTCTGGGCGACCTGCAGCATGGCGAAGGCGTAGTTCTGCACGTCCACGGTGGCCCTGATCGGGTCGATCACGCGGAAGTACAGCACCGCGTCGACGCTGACCGAGACGTTGTCCTTGGTGATGCCCTCCTGCGCGGGCACCGGCATGGTGATGACCTGCACGTTGACCTTGCGCATCCGCTCCAGCACCGGCATCAGCAGGGTGACGCCCGGCTCACGGACCTGCTCGCGCACCCGCCCGAGCCGGAAGACCACACCGCGCTCGTACTGCTGCACCACCCGCACGCCGGTCATCAGCCAGAGCAGGAGCACCACGACCACGATCACGACCACTGCCACGATTTCGACCTCCCCCGTCGCGGCGCAGCCGGGCCGGGACCGGATGGGCCCTGTCGCGCGCTGCGAGCCGCGCAGGACAGTATGCGCCGGGGGAGGGAGGGGTGACAGGCGTGTGCACAGCGGTTTTGACAGATCTTTAGCGGACGGTGGCCGGTCGGGGTGGCGGTCTGCTGCCGGCCCGGTGCGGGCCCGCGCGATCGAGGTCGGAACCCGGGCCGTCGACGGTGCTCACCGACACGCACGGGGCCGCGCTGTTGCTCGACTTGCCGCAGGCCGGACGCTTGGATGGGTGCGCCCTGGCCAACCCGACGGCCCCGGCCAGCCGAGGAGTCACCACCGTGAACGACACCCCCGATGCCGCCGCCGTGGCCCGCCGGATCACCGAACGGCGCGAGCAACTCGGCCTGAGCGAGGAGGACCTGGCGCGCCGGGCCGCGATGGCCCCCCGCTACCTGCGGCACCTGCTCGAAGCCGGGCCCGTGTTCGACCCCGGAGGGTTCCTGCGGATCGCTGCCGCCCTCGGCAGCAGCCGGGCCGAAATCCTGGAGGGCCGCACCGACTCTCCGCCCGGACAGGGCGGCCCCGGCCCGCGCCCCCGGCTGCAGAACCTCACCGAAGCCGAATGCTGGGAGCTCGTCGGCACCCACGGTATCGGCCGGATCGGCCTGCCGGTCGAGCCGGGACCGCAGGTCCTGCCCGTCAACTACGTCGTCGACCGGGCCTCCTTCGCCTACCGCACCGGCGCGCACGCGGGCACCGCCCCGGACGAGGGCGCCGTGGTCTCCTTCGAGGTCGACCACATCGACGAGTACCTCGGCCGCGGCTGGAGCGTGCTCGCCCTCGGCCCGGCGCACTACGTGGACGACCCGGACGAGTTGGAACGCCTGGCCGGCCTGCCCGGCGCGGCACCGTGGGCGGGCGGCGACCGGCCGTGCTGGGTCCGGATCCGCCCGCAGGAGATCACCGGGCGCCGGCTGGTCTCGGGCTGAGGCGGCGGGTCGCCGGGCGAAGGGGTGGCCGGGGTGGGACGGGGTGTCGGCGCTGCCGCGGGGTCGGGGCGCGTCCGTCCGTCATCGGGTCAGGCACCGCTGCTCACCGTCGGCAGGTGACCGGGTGCGGCCCGCGCCGCGTACCGCCGCGAGGTGGCGGGCCAGGGCGAGGGTGGCGAGTTCGGCGAGGAGTGTGCACACGCCCCACCAGCCGGTCCGGTTCCACACCCGGACGCCGAGCCAGGAGCCTGCGCTGCCGCCCAGGTAGGCGCAGGTCATGTAGGCGGTTCTGAGGCGGCCTCGGGCCTTCGGCCGCAGGGCGTTGACCCGGGTCTGGCCGGCGACCATGCCGCACTGCATCGCCACGTCGAGCAGCAGGGTGCCGACGGTCAGGGCGGCCAGGCCGAGCGGGCCGCCCCGGCCGCCCGCGGTGAGGACGGCGGCGGAGACGAGGACACCGAGCAGGCAGACCAGGTTCACGGGGTCGGGGCCGTGGCGGTCCACCAGCCGGCCGGCGTACGGGGTGCAGAGCACGGTGGCCGCGCCGACCAGGGCGAGCCCGCCGACCGCCCGGGCGTCCAGCCCGTACGTGGGGCCGGTGAGCAGGAGGGACAGGCAGGTCCAGACGGCGGAGAACCCGGCGAAGACGCTCGCCTGGTAGACGCAGGAGCGGCGCAGCTCGGACTCGTCGCGCAGCAGGCGCAGCGGTGCGGCGAGCAGGGCCGGGTACGGCGCGTGGGAGGTGGGGGCGGTGGCCGGGACGGTGCGGGCCAGGACGGCGGCGAGGAGCAGGGTGAGGGCGGCGGCGGCCAGGTAGGGGGCCCGCCAGCCCAGCCACTCGCCGAGGGTGCCGCTGAACGTGCGGGCCAGCAGCATGCCGCCGGTGGACCCGCTGAGCAGGGCGCCGGTCACCCTTCCCTGGCGGTCGGGGCCCGCCAGGCCGGCCGCGAGCGTCCCGACGATCTGGGCGGCGACCGTGGTGAGGCCGACGGCGGCACTCGCCGCGACCAGGACGGGCAGGGTCGGCGCGCAGCCCGCGGCGAGCAGGGCCAGGCCGGTGAGGGTGAGCAGGGTGACGAGGAGCGGGCGGTGGGGGAGCCGGTCACCGAGCGGGACGAGCAGGACGATTCCGGCGGTGTAGCCGAGCTGGGTGGCGGTGACGACGAGGGCCGCCGCGTCCGGGGGGACGTGCAGTCCGGCGGCGATCAGCGGGCCGACGGCCTGCGGGAAGTAGAGGTTGCCGACCGCGACGGCGCAGGTGACGGACAGCAGCAGGACCAGTCGGCGGGTCATCCGTCACCCCGCGCGGGGGCTCCGGCGGCGGTGCGCCGTACGGGAGTTGTGAGCGGAGTCGTCGGTGTCATGGCGCCAGTGCACGGCATCGTCGTGGCGCCGCCAATCGATGTAGCGTGGTGCTTGATGATCAGCTTCGTACTCGACGTCGAGGACCTCGCGGACACCCGGTTCGCGCTGTCGCCGCTGCACGAGGCCGTGCTGAGCCTGCGGGTGCTGCAGGACCCCGGGTTGTCGGCGCTGCACCTGCCGTGGCGCAGGTCGGTCCTCGGCCGGCTGGGGGCGCTCGACGCCGGGCTGCTGATGTCCCTGGTCGCCCGCCGGCGCACCGTCCCCGACTTCCTGACGCCGATTCCCGGGAGTTTCGCGCCGGGCTTCGAGGAGGAGCTGTCGGTCGTGCGCCGGACCTCCCCGGCCCTGGTCCGCCGCGACCTGCTGCTGACGCACGCACCGGACCCGGTGCCGGAGGCCCTGCGGGTCGCGGCGGAGGGCGATGACGACGCGGTCGCCGGGCTGCGCGACGCCCTGTGCGAACTCCTGCGCCGGTACTGGGAGTCGGCGATCGCGCCGGAGTGGCCGACGATGCGCCTGGTGCTGGAGGCGGACATGACGTACCGGGCTCGGCGGCTCGCCCTCGGCGGCGCCCGCCTGCTGTTCGCCGACATGCACCCGGACCTGCGCTGGCGAGGCGGCGTGCTGCACATCGACCGGATGATCAGCCGGCACCGTGTCGCGGCGGCGGGCCGGGGGCTGCTGCTCATACCGTCCGTGTTCGCGCACAAGCCCGCGCCGCCGCTCAGCCCGGAGGAGCCGCCGAGCCTGGTCTACCCGAGCCGGGGCGTGGCCACCCTGTGGGACTCCCCGCCGGCCGAGGGCCTGATCGGGCTGCGCGGCCTGACCGGCCTGGCCTCCCCGACCGGCCCGTCAGCCCTGGCCGCGCTGCTCGGCGCGCCGCGCGCCCGGCTGCTGGTTCTGCTGGCGGAGCCGTCGGCCACCGTGGAGGTCGCCCGCCGGCTGCGGGTCACGCCGAGCGCCGTCTCCCAGCACCTGCGGGTCCTGTACGCGGCGGGCCTGGTCGCCCGGGCCCGCGACGGGCGGCACGTCCTGTACCGGCGCAGCGCGTTGGGCGACCAGTTGGTGGCCGGGCGCGCGGCGGTTTCGTAAAGGCGGGTTCGTAGCGGCGGGTTCGTAGCGGCGGGTTCGTAGCGGCGGGTTCGTGGCGACGGGTTCGTAACGGCGGGTTCGTAGCAGCGGGTTCGTAGCGGCGGGTTCGTGGCGGCGTTTCAGGAGGGGCGTCTACGAGCGGTACTGCCGCCAGTCGTCGAACCAGCGGCCGGAGATCGGGGTGTGGGCCCGCTTCTCCGGCGAGTCGGGGCGCTCCGCGTGCGCGAGGTCGTCGAGGTACCACTCGGTGAAGGTCGCCGGGCGGTCGTCGTCGGTGAGCAGCGGGTTGAGGCGGTCGCAGGTGCCCCGGCCGTCGAACCACATCGTGCCGCGCTGCGGGCCGCTGACCACGAGCAGGGTGGAGAAGCTGCAGCCGCCCGCGACCAGGAAGACCGCCCCGCTGACGCGGGCCTCGGCGGCGGCCTCCGCCTCCTCGCTCCAGGCGGCGTGCGCGGCGGCGAAGGCGGCGGGGTCGGCGTGGTCCCCCTCCTTCGGAGCGCGGTCCCAGACCTCCTCCTCGGCGGCGAGGGCGGTGTCGTGGTCGGGGAACGGGGTGCCGAGCCGGGCGAGGAGGGTGTCGTGGTCACCCCGCCAGCGCCAGCCGTGGTCGGAGCGGTGCAGCTCGCGGATGCGGTTGTGCTCGCTGCCCGCGCTGACGTGCAGCAGGTACCGGCGGTAGTCGGCGGGGAAGGCGAGGCCGAACTGTTCCTCGGCCTCCCGGATGTGGGCCTCGGTCAGCGGCGGCGGAAGGGGAGGACGCGGACCGCCCTGTTCGGCTTCCCGCATCGCCCGCAGGGCGAGCGCCCGCCGCCGGACGTCGCCCCAGTCCACCTCCGCTGTTCGCATGATCGGATTGTGTCAGGCGGCTTGGAGCCGGATCCCGGCGGACCCCCGGCGGCCCCCGGCGTTGCGTACGGTCCCTGCTCGGCCCGTGGACGCGCGCGCCGATGACTGGTATCCAGGCCACTGGGTAACCGGGCGGAGCCGGCCGCCGAGCCGGGACGTACGCGATGCCGGGACGTACCACCACCGGGACGTGCCAGCAGGAGAGCAGGGGCGATGCGCAGAGTTCTGATCGTCGGCGCCGGGCAGGCCGGACTCCAACTGGCCCTGGGGCTGCAGTCCCACGGCTACGACGTGACGGTGCTGACGGACCGCAGCGCGGAGGAGGTGCGGGCCGGGCGGGTGCTCTCCTCCCAGTGCATGTTCGACTCCGCGCTGCGCACCGAACGCGCCCTCGGCCTGGACCTGTGGGCCGACGAGGCGCCCCGGATCGAGGGCGTCGGGGTGTCGGTGACCGGGCCGGAGTCGGCACGGGTGATCGACTGGGTCGGACGGCTGGAGGCCTCCGCGTACTCCGTCGACCAGCGGCTGAAGATGTCCGCCTGGCTGGAGACCTTCGCCGAACGCGGCGGCCGGGTGGAGCTGCGCAAGGTGACCGCCGCCGACCTGCAGCACCTGGCCGGCTCGTACGACCTGGTGCTGATCGCCTCCGGCAAGGGCCCGCTGGGCTCGCTGTTCGAGCGCGACCACGCGCGCTCGCCGCACGAGCGGCCGCAGCGCGCGCTGGCCGCCGCCTACGTGCACGGGCTCGCGCCGCGCCCCGAGCACGACTTCCCGGCGGTGCGCTGCAACGTGGTGCCCGGTATCGCCGAGTTGTTCGTGATGCCGGCCCTGACCGTGTCGGGGCCCTGCGACATCCTGCTCTGGGAGGCCGTGCCGGGCGGACCGGCGGACGCCTTCGACGGGATCCGCGACCCGGCGGAACACCTGCGGGTGACCCTGGAGTTGATGAAGACCTTCACCCCTTGGGAGTACGACCGGGCGCGGTCCGGCGTCGAACTCACCGACGCCGGCGCCACCCTGGCCGGGCGCTTCACCCCGGTGGTCCGCCACCCCGTCGGCGAACTGCCCGGCGGCAGCACGGTACTGGGCGTGGCGGACGTGGTCGTCACCAACGACCCGATCACCGGGCAGGGCGCCAACAACGCCGCCAAGTGCGCGACGGGCTACCTGGCGGCGATCCTCGCCCACGGCGACAAGCCCTTCGACCGCGACTTCCAGCAGGCCGCCTTCGACGGCTTCTGGGAGACCGCGGGCCCGGTCACCACCTGGACCAACGCGATGCTCGCCCCGCCGCCCCCGCACGTCCTCGACCTGCTCGTCGCGGCGGGCGAACACCCGGCCGTGGCCGACCGGTTCGCCAACAACTTCAACGATCCGGCGGACGTGGAGCGGTGGTTCCTCGACCCGGCGAAGGCCGCCGCCTACCTGGCCTCGGTCACGGCCGATAACTGAAAGGTCACAACCTTTCCGAATCGGGTGCGAACACGCGTTGATCATGGTGGGTTCGTGTCGCCCCCTCGCCGAGCGGGTATGCGGCTCGGGACGCGAGCCGTACGGACATCCGGACAACAGGAGACACGTGGTGGCGGTCGACGGGGGCAACATGGCCCAGGCAGTGATCGATACGGCGTACAACGAGCGCAAACGGCTGCACACCGGCCGTAGCCGGACCACCGCCGTGGTCGTGCTGGGCCTGCTGGCCGCAGTCGGCCTCTTCCTGGCGCTGGTGGTCGGGAAGTCGGACCCGAACTCCGCACCGACCTGCGACGGCAAGACCATGACCCGGGACAGCGAGTGCCGGATCTGGTCCAACCACGGCGGCGGGGGCACCTACTCCTACGACGAGATGATCGACCGCCGGGAGTCCTCGAGCAGCGTGTGGCGGTACATCGGCTTCGGCGGCGCCGGCCTCGCCGTCGTCCTGATGGTGGTCTCCTACAGCAAGCTGGACCCGAACCGCCCCTGGGGCAAGCCGGTCAGCGCGGCCTGCCCGCGCTGCCGGGAACTGAACCTGCGGGAGAAGGTCACCGTCCACAGCGTCACCAAGGGCCGCACCACCTACCGCTACAGCGGCATCGTCACCCTCTGCACCCCCGCCTGCGGCTTCTCCACGATCCGCCAGCGCTGACCGTCCGTTCCCCGGGCGTTCGGCCCCTGGGCGTTCGGCGCCTCGGGTGGCGACCGTCTCGGGTGGCGTCTCGAATAGGACGCCCGGCTCCCACCGACTACGCTCGGCCCCGATCGAACAAGTGATTGGGTGGACCGAGTGGGCAGGTGGGAGCGGGCGCTGGACGCCGCCGGCGTGCAGGACCCCGGACTGCGGGCCGACTACGGCCGGCAGCGGGAACAGGTCACCCGGTACAAGCGGGAGGTCACCCTGGCGGCCGGCCTGCTGCTGCCGGACCGCACGGTCCCGCACGTGATCGCGGCGGCCGCCTTCATGCACCGCACCGACACCCTGCTCGACAGCGGCCCCCTCGCGCAGCGCCGGGCGGCGTCCGCCCGCTGGCAGCGGGAGGTCACCGAGAGCCTTGCCGCCGGCCGCACCGACGACCCCGAGCTGCGCCCCCTGCTGAACAGCGTCGGCGCGCACCCCGCCCTGCGCGAGCGCGTCCTGGACTTCCTCGCCGCGGCGGACGCGGACCTCGACTTCACCGGGTTCGCCACCGAGGCGGAGTACCAGGCGTACGTGGACGGGTACTCGCTGCCCGGCTTCATGGTCGTCGCCGGCCTGCTCGGCCCGGCCGGCGACCAGGCGGTCTTCCGCGCCGCCTGCCGCACCTACATCGACGGCGCCCAGCGGCTCGACTTCGTCAACGACCTCGCGGAGGACCTGGCCGAGGGCCGGCTGACGGTCCCCGAGCAGACCCTGCGCGAGCACGGCGTCACCCGGGCCGACCTGGAACAGGCCCGCGACCTGCCGGCCGTCCGGACGCTGCTCGGCGACCTGCTCGACCGGGCCGACCGCACACTCGCCGAGGGCAGGGCCGTCATCGAGCTGGTGCCGCCCGCCCACCGGCCGATGGTTCGCTGCCTCCTCGGGGTGGACGAGCTCATCAGCGCCGCCGCCCGCGCCGACCTGGGCGCGCTGCTCCGCCGCTCCGCGAGCCCCGCCAAGGCCGCCGCGCTGCGCCTGCTCGGCCGCGAGTACCTCCGGGCCCGGCGGCTCCGCGACTGACGGGCCGAGCCATTCACGCGAGCCGCCGCTGACGTTCCGCCAGAAAGCCTTCCGGGCAGGCGAGTCGGGCCGGCAGCGCGGGTCAGGGCAGATGCCTGCCCGACGGGGCTTCCTCGGCGGAGTCCGTAGCCGACCCGCGGACTATACCCCGGTCGACACATCTTGAACGCACCAGCCCCGTAGGAAGCCGCTCCGCACCCAGGGCACCCAGCCCGCGGAGCGCCTCCGGCAGTCCGCCCGGCCTGCAGTCGATTTCGTCACCGATAGTCCCGTTCATGCTTCTCTGCGTGTTCACGGGTGCAGAACCCGGCGCTTCATGCGTTCAGGAAGATAACAAAAAAGCCAACATGATCTCGTCTTGGATTTACTTCTTGACTCCATCTGACATCTGCGGGTTGACTCCCTCCCACTCCGCCGCACCGTCGCGGCGACGTCAGGGAGGCACCCCCACATGAACGCAACGATGCGTCGCGCCGTTATCGCCACCGCAGCCGTCTCGATGGCCCTGTCCATGGCCGCCTGCGGCAAGGCCGGCGGCGACAAGAAGGACTCCGCCGCGGGTGGTGACACCAAGTCGATCGGTCTGCTGCTGCCCGAGAACGCGTCCTCGACCCGCTACGAGTCCTTCGACAAGCCGTTCATCGAGGCCAAGGTCAAGGCCCTGTGCGCGGACTGCAAGGTGCTCTACAACAACGCCGAGGGCAGCGCCGCCAAGCAGAAGCAGCAGTTCGACACCCTGATAGCCCAGGGCGTGAAGGTGATCGTCCTCGACGCGTTCGACGCCACCTCCACCCAGTCCTGGGTCAAGGAGGCCGCCGCCAAGGGCGTCAAGGTCGTCGCCTACGACCGCCTGGCCACCGGCCCGGTCGCCGCCTACGCCTCCTTCGACAACGAGAAGGTCGGCGAACTCCAGGGCCAGGCCCTGGTCGACGCGCTCGGCGCGCAGGCCGCCGACGCCAACATCGTCATGATCAACGGCGACGACGCAGACCCGAACGCCGGCCAGTTCAAGTCCGGCGCGCACAAGGTGCTCGACGGCAAGGTGAAGAAGGTCGTCTACGAGCAGTCGGGCGAGTGGAAGCCCACCGTCGCCGGTCAGAAGATCGGTGCCGCGATCACCCAGTTCGGCAAGGACGGCTTCCAGGCCGTCTACTCCGCCAACGACGGCATGGCGGGCGCCATCATCACCCAGCTCCAGGGTGCGGGCATCAAGGTCCCGGTCGGCGGTCAGGATGCCGGCCTCGACGCCATCCAGCGCATCGTCAACGGCGACCAGGCCTACACGATCTACAAGGCCTACAAGCCGCTCGCCGACAGCGCTGCCGAACTGGCCGTCGACCTCCTGCAGGGCAAGGACGTCAAGACCGTCGCGACCGCCAGCGTCGACAGCGCCACCGACAAGGGCATCCCGGCCAAGCTGCTCGACCCCAAGGTCGTCACCAAGGCCAACATCAACGACACCGTCATCGCCGACGGCCTCTACAAGGCCGCCGACATCTGCACCGCGGACTACGCCGCCGCCTGCGCCACCGCCGGCCTGAAGTAGCACCGCCCGGGCCGGGCTCCCCGCATCCCCGGGGAGCCCGCCCGCAGCCGCGGCGGACCTCGGCCCGCCCCGACAACCCCTTTTGACGCTCACCCGCCCGCCCGCACGGCGCGCGGGCCACCCCGGCCGCCGACCCACCATCACGGCGCGCGGGAAGAAGGAGATGGTTCACGTGACAGGCGCACCCGTACTGGCGTTGCGCGGGGTCTCCAAGCGCTTCGGCGCTGTCCAGGCACTCACCGACGTGCACCTGGAGGTGCACGCAGGCGAGGTGGTGGCCCTGGTCGGCGACAACGGCGCCGGAAAGTCCACGCTGGTGAAGACCATCGCCGGCGTCCACCCGATCGACGAGGGAGCGATCGAGTGGGAGGGCCAGGCGGTCTCCATCGGCCGCCCGCACGACGCCCAGGCCCTCGGCGTCGCCACCGTCTACCAGGACCTCGCGCTGTGCGACAACCTCGACGTGGTCGGAAACCTCTTCCTCGGCCGTGAGCTGAAGCGCTTCGGCACGCTCGACGAGGTCGCGATGGAGAAGCGCGCCCGTGAACTCCTCGACACCCTCTCCATCCGCATCCCGAGCGTGCGCATCCCCATCGCCGCCCTCTCCGGCGGCCAGCGCCAGGTGGTCGCCATTGCCCGTGCACTCGTCGGCGACCCCAAGATCGTCATCCTGGACGAACCCACCGCCGCCCTCGGCGTCGAGCAGACCGCCCAGGTCCTCGACCTCGTCGAGCGCCTGCGCGACCGCGGCCTCGGCGTCATCCTGATCAGCCACAACATGGCCGACGTCAAGGCCGTCGCCGACACCGTCGCCGTCCTGCGCCTGGGCCGGAACAACGGCGTCTTCGAGGTGGCGACCACCTCGCACGAGGTGATCATCTCCGCCATCACCGGCGCCACCGAGAACGCCGTCACCCGTCGTCAGGCCCGAATCGCGGAAGAAGCGAAGTGACCACCGAACAGACCACCCCCGCCCCGGCCGCCCCCGCGGTCGACCCCCGCCTGCTCGTCCGCGAGGCCGGCCTCGCCGGCTACCTCGCCGAGTTCAAGCGGAAGATGAGGAACGGCGATCTCGGCTCCGTGCCCGTCGTCCTCGGCCTGATCCTCATCGGCGCCATCTTCCAGGGCATCACCGGCGACTTCCTCAACGCCGACAACCTCACCAACATCACCAAGTGGATCGTCGGCCCCGGCCTGATCGCCGTCGGCATCGTCTTCGTGCTCCTCCTCGGCGAGATCGACCTCTCGCTGGGGTCCGTCGCCGGCGTCTCCGCCTCGATCGCCGCCGTCCTGTCCGTGCGCTCCGGCTACAACGAATGGGTCGCCTGCCTCATCGCCATCGGTGCCGCCGTCGCCATCGGCGCCCTGCACGGCTTCTTCTTCGCCAAGATCGGCGTCCCGGCCTTCGTCGTCACGCTCGCCGGCCTGCTCGCCTGGAGCGGCCTGCAGCAGTACGTGCTGGGCGACAAGGGCACCGTCAACGTCGTCAACGACGGCGTGGTGGCCAACCTGGACACGTACTTCCTCGGCGACGGCGACATCGCCTACACCTGGGGCCTCGCCGTCCTCGGCGTCGCGCTCTTCGCCGCCGGGCAGATCCTCGACGCCCGCCGCCGCGCCACCGCCGGCCTCGCCGCGCGCCCGATGAGCGAGATCGCGCTGCGCACCGGAGTCCTCGCCGTCATCGCGCTGACCGCCGCCTACATGCTGAACCAGGACCGCGGCCTGCCGCTGCCCCTGCTCGTCTTCCTGTCCGTCGTCGTCATCACCGACTTCGTCCTGCGCCGCACGAGCTACGGCCGGCAGGTCTTCGCCGTGGGCGGTGGCGTGGAGGCCGCCCGCCGTGCGGGCATCAACGTCGCCTGGATCCGGATTTCCGTCTTCATGATCTCCGCCGGCATGGCGGCCCTCGGTGGCCTGTTCATCGCCTCCCAGCAGGGTTCCGCGGACAAGATCCTCGGCGGCGGCAACGTCCTGATGAACTCCATCGCCGCGGCCGTCATCGGCGGCACGAGCCTGTTCGGCGGGCGCGGCAAGACCTGGTCCGCGCTCCTCGGCATCCTGGTCATCCAGTCGATCATCACCGGACTCGACCTGGTCCACGTCAACCAGGCCATTCAGTACATGATCACCGGTGCCGTCCTGCTCGCCGCCGTCGTCCTGGACTCCGTCTCCCGCCGCACCCGCAAGACCGCCGCGCGCTGACCCGGCGTGACACGCGGCACGGGCCGGCCCGGTACCCACCCCTCGGGTACCGGGCCGGCCCGCCGTGTCGTACCGGCCGGGAGCAACCCTGCCCGCGCTGACTGCTCCGGTCCGGGCTTGACGGCTCACCGCCTCGTCGAGGGCGGACCCGGGCGGAGGCGGCGAGGTGTGAGGGTGGACGCAGACGGCGTCCACAAACGGAACCGTCCTTTGTCGTAGGCGAGTTGCCAGGTCTGTCCGACCCCTGTGACGGCCCGGTGGGCGTGGCTAGCATGAGGCAGCCCAGTCAGAGATCCCAATGACCAGAATCACCGGGAGGATCCACATGAGCGCAGTGATGACCGACATCCGCGACGCAGGCCTGCTGGACATCGACGAGGACACCCTCACCTTCGAGGACGAGCTCGACGCGGACCTCACGCCGGTCGCGTGTCTCGCCGACCCGTGGGTCACGTACGTTCCGACCCGCTTCCCGTGCGAGGTCGACTTCTGACCCGCTTCCCCTGCGAGATGAACGCCTGACCCGAGCGATCAGCCGGGCACGAAGCGGAACCGGGGAAGGGACGGAACCATGGACGCACCACCCGACCCCGGCTCCGCCGAGTCGCTGCGACGCAGAGTCGAAGAGCTGTTGCGAAGCGGCGAGGCGTCGCAGCGGAGGGGTGAGGCGCCGCCGAGAAGGGGCGAGGCGCTCGCCGCCGCCACTCCCGTCCCGCGCGGGCCACTGCGCGAGGACGGGCCGTGGTGGTACCTCCAGGACCCGCGGATGCCGGAGCTGGCCCACGGATGGAAGCTGCACGTGTCCACCCGCCCGGGCGAACTGGCGGACCTGCTGGACGTGGTGGTCCCGATCCTGCTGCGCCACACCTGCGACGCGAAGTTCGCCCGGAGCGCCGCGGTGCTGCAGGAACTCAACAGCGGCCGCCACGGCGCCGCCGCCGTCGGCAAAGCCGTGACGCTCTACCCCCGGCCGGACGAAGTCCACGCCCTGGCAACGGAGTTGGCGCGGGCCCTGACCGGATGGGCCGGCCCCGCGGTGGTGAGCGACCGCCGGATCCGGCCGGACGCCCCGCTGTACTACCGCTACGGACCGTTCCGCGTCACGGACGACGAAGCGGAACGCGGCATGACCGGCCCCGACGGCTCGCCGTTCCCGGGCCTGGCCGAAGCCCGTTACCGCCAACCACCCTGGGCGAGCGACCCGTTCACCCCGCCGGACGCCCCCGCCCGTCCGGCGACCACCCGGGTCGGCGACGGGCGCTACCGCATCACGGCGGGCATCACCCGCGCGCCGAGCGGCCACGTCTACCGCGCGGTCGAACTCGCCACCGGGCGCGAGGTGGTGGTCAAACAGGCCAGGGCCTTCGTCGCCGAGGACGGCGCCGGCACCGACGCACGCGGCCGGCTGCGGCACGAACGCCGAGTGCTCGCCGCACTGGCCGGGGTGCCCGGAGTGCCGCCGCTGGTCGACTACTTCCGGCACGGCACCGACGAATACCTGGTCAGCGGCGCGTGCGGGAGACGGGACCTGCGCCGTGACGTCCTCACCTCCGGCCCGTACAGCGCCCTTGCGGTCGCAGGCCCCGGGGACGGTGGGCGCGACGGGTGGACACTGGCGCGAGGGCTGCTGCGGATCCTCGACGCGGTGCACGCGCGCGGCGTGGTGGTGTGCGACCTCAAACCCGCCAACGTGGTGCTCGACCCCGACGGCCGTGCCGCACTGGTCGACTTCGGCGTGAGCGCCCTGGCCGGCGACCGCCCACCGGGCGCCACCGCCGGCTACGGACTGCCGGGCGGCACCGGCGACGACCCCACCGAAGACCACTACGCGCTGGGCACCACCCTGCACTACGCCCTCACCGGCCTCGACCCGGTCGTCATCGACCCCGACCCGGCGACCAACCGCGACCGCACCCTCGCCTGCCTGCGCGCCGCCCTCCCCGAGGCCGACCCGGTGGTGGACCTGGTCGCGGGGCTGCTGAGTTTCGACCCGGCGCAGCGCGCCGCAGCGGCCTCGCGACTGCGCCGCGCGCGTGCGGACGCCGCTCCCGTACGGCGGCGGCCGACGCGGCCCGGGCGCGCGCTGCCGGACGAGGCCCTCGACCACACCGTCACCACGTGCGTACGGATGGCCCGCGAGCTGGTCGCCGCCGGCCCCGGCGCGGAGAGGCCCCGCACCCTGCTCTCCCTCTACGACGGCGCGGCCGGGCTCGGCCTCGAACTGCTGCAGCACGCGGACCGCCCGGACGCCCGCTCCGCCGCCGCCGACCTCGCCCGCTGGACCGCCGCCCACCCGGCCCTCGACCGCCTCGACGACTCCCTGTACCAAGGCCGTACGGGCGTCGAGCTGTTCCTCGCCGAAGCGGCGGCCGCACTCGGGACGGAACCGCTCCCCTCCGGTCTGCGCGCCGCGCCCGGCCTGGGCGTGGGGACGGACCAGATCGCCGGTGCGGCCGGGATCGGCACCGGGCACCTGCTGCTCGCGGCCGTCGGCTCGGCCGTCGGCGGATCGGCGGCCGTCGGCTCGGCGGGAGACCGGCAGCGCGCCGACCGGCACCGCGCGGCTGCCGCCCGCTGCGCCGCACGGCTGACGACCGGACCGCTCGACGAACCCGAGGACCCGCCCAACCCCGGCACCGCCGCCCTCGCGGAGGGCTTCGCGCACGGCCGGGCCGGCGTCGCCCACTTCCTGCTCGCGATGCCCGACGAGGCGTCGCAGCACACCGCCCGCCGGATCGTCGACGGCCTCGCCGCCGACCTCCCCCGGATCGCGGACGCCGCCCGCCGGCCCGGCGCGACCCGCCGCTACCTCTCCTGGTGCCGGGGACTGGCCGGACTCGGCACGCTGCTGGTCCAGGCCGGCCTCCGGTACGGCGACGAGGACCTGCTCGCCCTGGCCGCCGACGCCGCCGCCACCTGCCGAACCGTCGCTCCGAGGACCGCCCAGGTGTTCCGCTGCTGCGGCCTGGCCGGTGTCGGGGACCTCCTGATCGACCTGGCGGACGCCACCGCAGACGCCCGCCACTGGGCGGCGGCCGAGGACCTGGCGGGTCTCCTCCTCACCCGTGCCGGCGGCCCGCCGAACCGGCCGGTCTTCCCGGGCCGGCAACCGGACGCGGAGGCGCGCGCCTGGGCGGTCGGCACCCCCGGCGTCGCCACGTTCCTGCGCCGCCTGTCCCGGCGCGGCGGCCCGGTGCCGGGGCTGCTGCCGCTGCGCTGAGAAGGCTTTGGAGGGTCTTCGCGGGTGCGGACCGGCCGCACCCGCGCTTCGGTGTGCTCCCAACTCCCGGTGATGAAAGGGATGTCAGGCACCTTCGGCGGTGGCACGTGGCACGTGGCACGTCGGTCGCGGATCGCTCAAGCGCGGCTGAAGGAGCGACGGGGATGCGCCGCCGGTGCACGGACTACCGGCCCGACCTGGTCGTCAGCCTGGACGACCACGTCGGCCTCAACGCCCTGCCCGAGGCGCAGCCCCGGCTGGACTTCCTCTTCACCGGCCCGCCCCCGGTGCCCTGGACCGAGCGCCTGCCCGGCACCCCCGCACCGGTCACCGACCTGACCGACCTGCTGGAACGCACCGTCGCCCGGCTCGCCGGGGAGGACCTGGAGGTCGTCGTGGTCACCCAGGCCGAGCCCGGCGCCCGCGACCGGCTCGGCCTGCACTGCGCCAAGGTGATCGTGCCCGGCACGCTGCCGATGACCTTCGGCCACGTCAACCGCCGCACCCGCGGCCTGCCACGGCTGCTCGAGGTCCCGCACCGGCTCGGCCGCGCCCCGGGACCGCTGCGCCACGACGAACTGCCGCTCCACCCGCACCCGTTCCCCTAGCCGCACCCGTTCCCCTGGCCGCACCCGTTTCCCTGGCCGCACCCGTTTCTCTGGCCGCACCCGTCCCTCTGGCCCGAACCCGTCCCGCCAGCCGTCCCTGTTCGCCCAGCCGTCCGGGAAGGACGCGATGACCACCCACCGCCTGCCCACGATGCTCTGGCACAGCCTGCGCTCGCGCTGCCGCCGCCCACGGCCTCGGCACCACCCCCCTCGGCGGCCTCCAGGACGACCTCGCCCACGAACTCCTCGGCCTCGACGACCGGGAGGAGCCCATCCAGTACCTCCTCCCGCTGGGTCGGCCGGCGGTGGCGTGAAGCCGTGGCACCAACCGGTGGTGCTCGCGTCCGGCCGCCCACGTCCTGGAGGCAGGACCACGATCGGGAGGTGGAGATGGGCGGGCCCGCGCCCGCTGCGGCCCGGTCGGCGGGACGCCGTAGAGTGCCTGGCATGTCGGATGACGAAGTGCGGCGGATCAACGCCTTCCTGGCCGGGTTCGCGCGTCGGCGGGCCGAGCGTACGGTCGAACTCCCGGGCGGGTTCGCGGTGTTCGACGACCGCTTCGCGGGCTCGTGGTCGAACAACCAGGTCTTCGTCGACCGCACCGACACGGAGCCGGCCGCCCTGCCCGGCCTCGTCGACGAGGTGATGGGCGAGCGGCCGTTCCGTCTGGTGTCCGTACTGGACGGGGAGTTCGGGGAGGCGTGCGTCGAGCCGTTCCGGCGGGCCGGGTACCGGCATAGCACCTACCTGGTGATGCTGCACACCGGCCCGACCCCCGCCGTCGGCGAAGGGCGCCGCGTCGAGGAGGTCGACCTGGAGGCGATCCGGGAGCCGCTCTCGGCGAGTTGGCGGACGGCGCTCCCGGCGGCGGGCGAGGAGGTGGTCCGGTCGCTGGTCGACCGGCGGGTGACGTCCCGGCGCGGGGCCGAACGCGTCCAGCTCCTCGGCGCACGGGCGGACAACGGCGAGGTGGCCGCCTGGACCGACCTCTACCTCGAACCCGTCCTCGGGATCGCCCAGGTCGAGGACCTGCTCACCGCCGAGGCACACCGCCGGCGCGGCCACGCCGATGCCGTCCTGGCCGCCGCCCTGCGCCGTGCGACGGACGCCGGCTGCGGCACGCGCTTCCTGATCGCGGAGTCCGACGACTGGCCGCGAAACTGGTACGCGCGCCGTGGCTTCGAGGTCATCGGGCACACCCACGGCTTCGAGCGCACCTGACCCGGACGAACCGGCGCGATTCCCTCACTACGCGCCTTCGGCGGCTCTGCGGACCGCTGAGGAACGTCCGGCGTCGAGCCGCACCACCATTGGCGGAGGTGCGAAGGCGCGAAGAGCCGGGCGGCGTGGTCAGGACGGGTCAGTCCGCGAGGCCCAGGGGGTCGGGGGCGCTCTCCAGCAACTCGGGGCCGTTGTTGCGGACGCTGTTGACGGTGGGGGAGACGGCGCGGACGCGCAGGTCGCCGTCGGCGGGGCGGCGCAGGAGGTGGTGGAGTTCGGCGGGGTCGGTGTGGGCGGGGGAGAGCCAGCCGGGGAGGTCGTCGGGGGTGATGGTGAGGGGCATCCGGTCGTGGATGCGGCCGGCGCTGTCGGTGGCGTCGGTGGTGATGACGGTGGCGGTGGCGAGCCAGGCGAGCGGGTCGTCGTCGGGGCGGGTGCGGTCGCGCCAGAACTCGTAGAGGCCGGCCATCAGCATCAGGCCGCCGGTGCTCAGGAAGTACGGCTGCTTGTACTTCTTGCGGTCGGCGGTGGCGGGGATCTCGCGCCACTCGAAGTAGCCGTCGGCGGGGATGACGCAGCGCCGGGCGGTGAAGGCCTTGCGGAAGGCGGGCTTGGTGTCGACCGTCTCCGAACGGGCGTTGATCATGCGGGCGGCGCCGGACGGGTCCTTGGACCAGGACGGGACCAGTCCCCAGCGCAGCGGGCGCAGTTGGCGCAGCAGCTCGCCGGTGTCCCGGTCGACGCGCTCCAGGACGGCGGGGACCGGGTCGGTGGGGGCGACGTTCCAGCTCGGCGCGAAGCTCTCGGCCGGGTCCCAGCGGAGTTCTCCGAGGAGCGAGACGAGGTCCTGGGGCGTGGTGGTGGAGACGAAGCGGCCGCACATGCCCCCCAGCCTGCCACCCCCGACGGACAACCGGGCCGCGACGGGGCCATCACCGGACCGCATCCGGGCCACATCCGGATCACATCCGGATCACATCCGGGCCATGACCGGGCCGAAGGGGCAGGGGTCGGCGCGGCTCGTGGCCGCCGTGTGGGCGTGGTGGCAGCCGCAGCTGGGGCGAGGCGCGCAGCCGGTGGTGGACGAGCCGTGGCGGGGGCCTCAGCGGGGGAGCTGCCCGTGCTCCGTCCACGGGCGCAGTTTCTCCGGGTTGCGGACCGCCCAGATGCGGGTGATGCGGCCGACGTCCACTCCGAAGGCCGCCACGGTCGCGGTGACACCGGCGTGCTGGGCGACCAGGCCGGGTCGGCCGTTGACCGTCCGCTCCAGGAGGGTGAGCCCGGGGGCCTTGTCGGCGATGTGGATCAGGTACTGGGCGATCCGCTCGGCGCCCAGGACGGGGCGCAGGACGGCGCCGACCAGGCCGCCGCCGTCGGCGGCCATCGTGGCGTCGGGGGCGAGCAGGCCGACCAGGGCCTCGATGTCCCCGGCCTCCCAGGCCTCCTTGAAGTGCCGCACCAGACCGGCCTGCCCGGCCCTGGGGACGGTCGGCGGCTGCGCGCCGCGCACCCTGCGGCGGGCCGAGGAGGCCAGCTGCCGACAGGCCGCGGGGGTGCGGCCGACGATCTCGGCGACCTCGGGGAAGGGGTACCGGAAGACGTCGTGCAGGATGAACGCCACGCGTTCGGCCGGGGTCATCGCCTCCAGGACGACGAGGAAGGCCATGTTCACCGACTCGTCCAGGGTGACCCAGTCGGCCGGGTCGGCCGCCCTCTCCCGGCCGCCGCCCGGCCCGCCGATCCACTCGGTACGGTCGGGCAGCGGCTCGGGTATCCACTCGCCGACGTAGCGCTCGCGCCGGACCCGCGCCGATCCGAGCAGGTCCAGGCAGACGCGGGTGGCCACCGTCGTCAGCCAGGCGCCGGGCGCGGCGACGGCCTCCTGCCGCTCCCGCGGCATCGCGTACCAGCGGGCGTACGTCTCCTGGACGGCGTCCTCGGCCTCGGCCAGTGAACCGAGCAGCCGGTAGGCGAGGTTGATCAGCTGCCGCCGCTCGCCGACGATCACGCTCAGGTCCGGTTCGAAGGGACTGTCGTGCGGTCGGTCTTGCGGTCCGTCGTGCGACCGGTCGGGTCCGGGCTCGGAGGGGGTGCTCATGGTCGGGGCCGCTCCCTGGTCCGCTCGTCGTTTCAGCCCGTCGCGGCGCTCGCCGTGTCGACGAGGAAGCGCACCGGGCTGTGAGGCCGGACCGGACCTCACACTCGGCGGCCCTGCGTCGTCGGTTGACCGAGACACTATCGATCACCGCCGCGAGGCAGAAGAGGGGACCGCGTCATGGTCACACCGACGACGGCAGCAGAACCGCGCAGCGTCACGTTCCTGCGGGCCGCGATCGCCCTGCAGACCGCGGCCGTCCTCTTCCAGGCGGTCACGGCCGGCCTGCTGCTGTCCACCTCCTACGGTGAGGTGCTGCACGGCGTCGGGGCGCGGGTGATGTACGGGGCGTCGATGCTGTACGTGCTGGCCGCGATCCTGGCGTGGCGGCCGGGTGGCGGATCGCCCCGGCCGATCCTGTACGCGTCCGGTTTCCTGGTGCTGGCCTCGGCGCAGGTGGTCCTGGGCATCGCGCACGTTCCGTCGGTCCACGTCCCGCTGGGGGTGCTGATCTTCGGCCTGAGCGTGGCGGTGCTGGTGCGGGTGCCGGCCGCCCGCGTCGCGCAGGCGGCCGGCACCCGGTCGGGGTGGCTCAGGAGCTGAGGGTGCCATCCCATCGGCGGGGTCAGGGCGTTGCCGTTGCCGAGCGGGTCGGCGGGGGGGTGCATGCGCGCACTCCTGCGGGTGTGGGGGATGCGACAGCCCGTCAGGAAGCTTGGGGGAGCCGCGGCCGGCCGGGTGGGGCCGGCCGGCCGCGGGTGGTGCGGTGTGGGGGTCAGCGGTGTGGCGGGGGTCAGTCGGTGACCGCCGCGGTCGCGGAGCGGCCGGGGGCGAGGGTGACGGTGGCGTAGGTGTACGTGACGCCGTCGACGACCCTGGTGTGCGCCTCCCGCGCCTGGCCGTCGACGGTGACGCGCGCGTGCGGCCCTCGGAAGCGGGCCTCCCAAGTGAGCAGCTTCGTACCGGTGTTGGTGACGGTGCTGGCCCGTTCGCCGTCGTGGCGGACGGTCACCGTGCCGTCGCCGACCGGAATGGACGCGACCTGCAGCCAGCCCATCGAGGCGGGTAGCCGGGAGGCGGTGGCGAGCGTGCCGGTGGCCGCGTCCGGCTCGACGCCGAGCAGGCCCTGGACGGTCTGGGCGAGCAGGGTGAACGGAACCTCGGGGTAGTCGCCGTTGAGCATCTGCCCGCTGGCGTGCTGGGCGCCGACGCTCTCGTAGACGTACCGCATCCACTTCCAGGCGGTGGTGCCGTCCTGGTTGGCGAAGAAGGCGTCCGGCAGGTAGGTGTAGGCCTCCAGGTTGACCGAGCGTTCCGGGCCGGAGTCGGCGGCGTCGACGGCGGCGAGGAGGGCGTCCCGGCGGGGCCCGGGGTCGATGAGCCGCTTGACCGGCATCAGCACACTCGCCTCGTAACCCCAGCCGGTGACCGGCCGACCGGCGGTGTCGTAGCCGTGCACGACCTCGCCGGGGTGCTGACTGTCCACGCTCCAGGTGGAGTTGACGTACGAGCGGAGCGCCTCGGCGGCCTGCCGGTAGCCGGCGGCGGAGGTGGCGTCGCCCCGGGCGTCGGCCAGCGTGGCGGCGGCGAGGTAGGCCTGGTACTGGGCGCCCAGCGCGTCACCGGCCTCGGCGTAGGTCCCGGCGGCGTTCTCGGCGTAGCTGGCGGTGCCGGCGAAGATGCTGCGGCTGGTGGCCTGTGGGATCGGCAGGCCGCCGTTGTCGACCGGGCCGGGGTGGCCGGCGATGAACGGGCCGAGGGTGTTGCGGACGTAGGTGCCGAGGGCCGGGTCGTCGGCGTAGTCGCGGTCGCCGGTCCAGCGGTAGGCCTCACCGGCCTTCTGGACGAGCTCGAAGGGCGCGGGCAGCTCGCGGACGAAGCGGTTCGGGCCGCGGTAGTCGATGGCGCCGTACGTCCGGGCGTCGAAGTTGAGCGCCCAGACCGGGTAGAGCCCGTTGACCTCGGTGGCGGAGGCGGCGAAGCCGCGCAGCATGGTCTTGTTCTCGGCGTCCAGGCCCAGCAGGTGCGCGCCGACCAGCTGGTGGGCGAAGTCCCGGCTGTAGAAGGCGGATCGGAACGGGTAGCCGGCCCAGTACGTGGTGTCGTAGGCGGTGCTGCCGGTGCCGCCGGGGTGGTTCTCGTCCATGTCGAGGACGCCGGTGGTGCCGGCCTGCTGCACCCAGCTGTTGGCCTTGGTCTTGGCCCAGTCGAACAGGGCGGCGACCTCGGGGTCGGAAGAGGTGGCGACCGGGTCGTTGGGGGCGGACGGGGCCACGGCCGCGTCGTCCACGTTGACCCAGCCGGTGGGCGAGGAGCCGACGGTGAGGACGAGCCGGTCGCCGGCGGCGACCCGGATCCGGGGGAGGGTGTACTTCGCGTAGGTGGACTGCTCGGGGAGGGTGAGCGAGCGCACGACGGCGCCGTTGACGCTGACCGAGAGGGTGCCCCCGGGGCCGCCGGTCGCGATCCAGGCGGAGAGGTCGTAGCTGCCCGCGCCGGCGGCGGTCGCCTGGTGGGTGATCGCGTAGCCGGGCCCGGCGTCGAGGTAGGCGAGGCGGGCGCCGCCGTGCGGGTTGTTGGTGGCGATGCCGGTGTGCCCGGTGAGGGTCCAGCCGTCGGCGCCCTGCTCGAAGCCGGGGTTGGCGAGGACGAGGGGTTCGGTGCGGGTGAGCGTCCAGCGGTGGGCCGGACGGGCGTCGCAGCCGCCGTGCGCCGGGGTGGGAGCGACCGTGGGAGTAGCGGTCGAAGTCGGCGTCGGCGTGGGCTCGGTGCTCAGGCAGGCGCCGGTGCCGCGTACGGCGAGGGTGTACGTGCCCCGGGGGCCACGGGAGACGGTGAAGCGCTCGGCGTCGGGGGCGGTGCCGCAGTCGGCGGTGGCGGGCGGGCGACCCGGGCCGTCGAGGGTGAGGCAGCGGCCGCTCGCGGCGTTGACGAGCAGGTAGTCGTCGCCGGTGCGGCGCAGCTGCCAGCGCTGGCTGAGCAGTCGTTGGCAGTCCGCGCCGACGACGGGGGTGCCGGGGGCCGATTGCGCGTACTGCGGGCCGAGGCAGCTGCCGTCCAGGGCGGAGCCGAGGACGTAGCTGCCGCCGTCCACGAGCGGTGCCCGGTTGTTGGCGAACGCCGGGTCGTCGGCGAACGCCGGGACGCTGCCGAGGGCCTGGGCGGCGAGGACGGCCAGGAGCAGGAGACCGGACGGTAAGGCGCGGGTGCGGGGCGGCATGGCGGATCCTCTTCCGGTCGGGGGCGGGGTGCTGGGTGGTCGGGAAACTGTTTGAACGTTCAAATCGCTGGATGGTGCATCGCGTGTGATGGGTGACATTTCACATGTTCAGACAAGCCGCGTCAACGGGCCGTGCGGCACCGGCTGTCCGAAAAGAAGCGGCGAGGGCCCCTGCCCGACGGGGGTGGGCAGGGGCCCCCGCGAGGCCGCGCGGTCCGGGCTCTGCGCCCGAGCGCGGCGAGCGTGTCCTCCGGCGAGAGGCACGGACAATGCTCCGTGCAGAGACCGCGGTTGTTCGGTCGGGTCAAGTACTGGGAAAGCCATGATCGTTCCTGATCGCTAATCTGGCGCGGTGACGATCGAGCTGCGCATTCTGTCGACGGTCTCCTGCCGGGGAGAGGAGGTCACCGCGCCCGGGCTGCGGGGGCTGTTGGCGCTGTTGGCGGGGGAGGTGCGTGGTGGGTGCGGCAGCGGGCGGCTGGTGGACGGGCTGTGGCCGCAGGAGGGGCCCGAGCGGCCGGGGAAGGCGCTGCAGGTGCTGGTGTCGCGGGCGCGGGCGAGGTTCGGGGCGGAGCTGATCGTCAGCACCCCGACCGGGTACCGGCTGGGGCTCGGGGAGGAGCGGGTGGACGCCTCGGCGGTGCTGTTGCACGCCGCCGCCTGCGCGGAGAAGGCGCGGGCCGGGGACCATGCCGGGGCACTCGCCGAGGCCGAGGCCGGGCTGGAGCTCTGGGGCCCGGGGGACATCGCGGACGAACCCGCGGGGGCGGACCCGGTCGCCGTGCTGCGTGCCGAACGGGCGCGCACCTACCGGGCGTTGCGGCGGGCGCGGGCGCTCGCACTGGCGCGGACCGGACGGCACGCGGAGGCGGTGGAGGCCCTCGCCGTGGAGGCGACCGGCCGGGCTCGGGACGAGGAGGTGCTGCTGGAGCTGCTGCGCTGCGAGGCCCGGACCGCCGGGGCGGCGTCCGCGCTCGGCCGGTACGACCGCTACCGCCGTGGGCTGCGGGACACGCTCGGCACCGACCCGGGGCCCGAACTTCGGGCGCTGCACCAGGAGTTGCTGCGCGGTGAGGCGGCCCCGGTGCGGCGCGGGGTGCCGCACGAGCCGAACGCGCTGGTGGGCCGGGAGGCCGACCTCGCCGCCGTGGCCGAGCTGCTGCGGACCGCCCGGGTGGTGTCGGTGGTGGGCCCCGGCGGGCTGGGGAAGACCCGGCTGGCGGCGGCCATGGCGCGGGAGGCGGCGCAGCGGGTGGTGCACCTGGTGCCGCTGGCAGGGGTGGTGGCGGACGAGGACGTGGCCGGGGAGGTGGCGGCGGCGCTCGGCGTGGGCGATCCGGCCGGGATCTCCGGCGCGCTGGGCCCCGGGCCGGCGCTGCTGGTGCTGGACAACTGTGAGCAGGTGGTGCGCGGTGCCGCCGAGTTGGCGCACGCCCTGGTGGCCGCCCGCCGGGACGTCCGGGTGCTGACCACCAGCCGTGCGCCACTCGGTATCTCCGCCGAATCGGTTTACCTGCTCCCGGAGTTGGGCCGGGACGCCGCCGTCGAACTGTTCACCCAGCGGGCCCGCGCCGCGCGCCCCGACGTGGAACTGCCCGCCGGGCCGGTCGCCGAACTGTGCGCCCGGTTGGACGGGCTGCCGCTGGCGGTGGAGCTGGCGGCGGCCCGGGTGCGGGTGTTGTCGGTGGCCGAGATCGCCGGACGGCTGGCGGACCGCTTCGCCCTGCTGCGCGGCGGTCCCCGGGACGCGCCGCAGCGCCACCGTACCCTGCAGGCGGTGGTCGACTGGAGCTGGAACCTGCTGGAGGCGCCGGGCCGGGCGGCGCTGCGCGCGCTCTCCGTCTTCCCCGGCGGCTTCACCGCCCGGACCGCCGAGCACCTGCTGGACGACCCCGACGCGCTGACCGTGCTGGAGGACCTGGTCGACCAGTCGTGGCTGCGACTGGTCGACACTCCGACCGGCGGGCGCTTCCGGATGCTGGAGACGGTACGGGAGTTCGGCGCCGCCCAGCGCGCGGACGAGGGGGAGGAGGAGTCCGTCACCAGCCGATTCCTCGACTGGGCACGGGAGTTCGGCCTCGCTCACCACGACGGACCGTTCGGTCCTGCGGCAGTGGCGCAGTGGCGGCTGATCCGGGCGGAGCAGGACAATCTGGTCCGCGCGCTGCGACTGGCCCTCGCCGCCGAGAACGCCGAGAACGGCGGGGGCGCGGGAGACGCCGGGGGCACCGGGGATGTCGGGGATACCGGGGTTGGTCCGGCGATCGCCGCGATCGCCGCCGTCCTCGCCGCGCTGTGGACCACCGAGGGCAACTACGTCCGACTGCTGGCCTTGGCCGAGGACACCGGCGGCCCGGTCTCCCGGCACTGGACCGAGCTCGAACGGGCCGACACCGCCCAGGAATTGGCGGATGCAGTGCGCACCCTCACTGCCCTGAGCACCGTCAACACCCTGCTCACCGCAGGCGGCGGCCTCGGCGCCGGCACCGGCGCGCTGCGCCTGCTGGCCACCCTGCGGCGGCTGCCCTCAGCCGTGCCCGACACCCCCGTGCGGGCGATCGCCGCCGTGATGGCGGCCGTGCCCGAGGTGCTGGGCCCGGACGGCACCCGGCTGGCGGAGCTGTGCGCCGCGTCCGAGCCACTGCTCGCGGGCGTGGCCGAGGCGGTGGCCGGCTACCGGTGGGAGGGCGCACGGCAGGTGGAGCGGGCGATCGCCTCGGCGCGGCGGACGCTGGCGGCCTTCGAGTCGCTGCGGGTGCCCTGGCTGCGGGTGCTGGCGCCGGCCCGCCTGGGCGAGCTGTACCTGCAGGATGAGCGGGGTTCGGAGGCGCTGCCGCTGCTGCGCGCGGCGATCGCGGCGTTGGACGAACTCGGCGACTGGAAGGACATGTTGGGCCTGCGCTGGGGCATGGTGATCGGTAGCCTGCAGGCCGGGGACTCGGACGGCGCCGAGCACTGGCTGGAGCTGGCGGTACGGCACCGGCCGGAGGAGGCGGTCGACCTGGTGGCTCCCGAGCTTGGGGTCCGGGCGGAACTGGCGCTCGCCCGGGGCGAGTCGGCGGCAGGACTGGCGCTGTGGCGGCGGGCCGCCGGGCTGTCGGCCCGTGGGGCGGAGCCGCCCGCGGGCCCCCTTACGGACCCGTCCTGGGCGCTGGAACTGGCGGCGGTCTGCGTGGCCGCGCACGCCCGGCACGGCGAGCTGGAGCGGGTCGCGCCGCTGGCCGCCGCCCTCCCGGAGCGGCTGGCCGCACTGCTGGCCGGCGACGGCGAGGACGGCCAGGCGGTGTTGGTGGCGGGCCCGCTCGCCGGGGCACAGCTGCTCGCGCTCGGCCTGGCCGCGCTGGACCGGGGTGCCCGCGAGTCCGACGCCGATCGGACCGGGGCCGGGGTGCGGATGGTCGCGCTGGCCGAGCGCTTCCGCTGCCTGCGCAGCTTCCAGCCGACCATGGGATCGGCCCCGGCCCGGCGCGACGCCGAGCGGGCCGACGCGGGGGAGTACCACCGGGCGGTCACCGGGTACGCGGCGCTGGACCGGGCCACCCTGGCAGCGGAGGCGCTGGCGCTGGTGCGACCCTGACTCCCTGACTCCCTGACTCCCTGACTCGCTGACTCCCTGATGCCCTGACGCCCTGGCGGCGGAGGCGTCGGCGCTGGTGCGGTCCCGGGGCCCTGGCGGGGCGCCCCTGCTCAGAGCCGCACCGGCAGCCGCAGCAGGTGGAAGCCGTCGGCCGGCCAGTGGCCGAACTGCAGCTCGTCCCGTCCGACGCCGAGCGCCGCGTCCGGCCGCCGGATGAGCACCTGGTCGAGGACCACCGAGGTGACCAGTCGGCCGAGGGCCGCGCCGAGGCAGTAGTGCGCGCCGTGGCCGAACGCCAGGTGGCCGTCGCCGCGCCCGAACTCCCGGGCGATGTCCAGCCGTTCGGGCGTCTCGCCGTACTCCTGCGGGTCGTGGTCGGCGGCCAGCAGGGCGACGGTCACCGGGTCGCCGGCCTTCAGCGCCGTCCCGGCGAACTCGAAGTCCTCGGTGGCGTAGAGGGTGGCGCCGATCCGCACCAGGCTGATGTACCGCAGCAGTTCGGGGACGGCGCGCTCCAGCAGCTGCGGCTCGGAGCGCAGCCGGGCGAGCTGGTCGGGGTGGTCGAACAGGGCGAGCAAGCCGTGGGCGAGGAAGAGGGCGGGCGGGGTGATGCCGGTGTTGATCAGGAGGAACACGACGGTCACCAGGTCGTCCTCGGCCAGCGGCTCCTCGCCGTCGCGGGTGTCGTGCACCAGCGCGGAGATGAGGTCCTCGGTGGGCTCGGCGCGGCGGCGGGCGATCAGCTCCTTGACGTAGTCGACGATGCCGACCAGGCCCTCGACCATCCGGCTGCCGTCGCCGTACGCGAAGTCGCGGATCCATTCGCAGACCCTGGCCCGGTCGGCCGCCTCGACGCCGACCAGCTCGCAGACCACGTACGTGGTGAGCGGGTAGGCGAACTCGCCCAGCAGGTCGGAGGGTTCGTCCTGGGCGGCGAGGCCGGCGATCAGCTCGGCGGCGGTGCGCTCGACGAAGCCGCGCAGGGCGGCGATCCGGCGGGCGGTGAAGGCGCGGGTGAGCGGGGCGCGGCGGCGGGCGTGGTCCTCGCCGTCGAAGAGTGCGAGGTGGCCGGAGAGGTACTTGGCGTAGTCAGCGGGGAAGCCCTCGAAGGCGGCGGCCAGCAGTTCGTCCTGCGGGTCGGACTCGGCGCCGGCCGGGGCGGCGATGCCGCTGCGGTCCCGGACCAGGCGCGGCTCGGTGAGCGCGGCCTTGACGTCGGCGTAGCGGGTGACCAGCCGCACCGGGCTCTCCAGGCCGGGCAGGACGACGTGGGGCAGCTCGGCCTGCTCGCGAAAGGCGGCGTAGGCGCCGACGGGGTTCTCGATGTCCTCGGGGGTCAGCCGGACGGGGGTGGCGGGCGTGCTGGTCACGTGGGTTTCTCGTTTCGTGAGGTGGGGCTTCCGACGTCCCAGAGCCTGCCGGGAGCCGCCTTCAGCGCGGTTTCAGCGCGGTTTCAGGATGCGAGCGTGGTGTCAGGAATCAGGGAACCCGAGCAATTGAACGCGTTCAGAACTCTGGGCTAGGCTGGCCCGAGAAGAAGAGGGGGAACGCATGAAGGTCGTCATTCCCGGAGGAGCCGGCGCCCTCGGCATGCTGCTCGACCGCAGCCTGACCGCCGCCGGACACCAGGTGGTCACCCTGAGCCGCAGACCCGACCGACCCCGGCAGGTCGGCTGGGACGGGCGCACGCTCGGAGCCTGGGCGGAGCAGATCGACGGCAGCGACGTCGTGGTCAACCTCGCCGGGCGCAGCGTCAACTGCCGCTACACGGAGGAGAACCGGCGCGAGATGATGGACTCCCGGGTCCTCTCCACCCGCGCCGTCGGCCTGGCCGTCGCGGCCGCGCGCCGCCCGCCCGCCGTCTGGCTGCAGATGAGCACCGCCACCGTCTACGCCCACCGCCACGACGCCCCGAACGGCGAGCACGACGGCCTGATCGGCGGCGCCGAACCCGACGCCCCGGCCTCCTGGCGGTACAGCATCGACATCGCCCGGGCCTGGGAAGCGGCCCAGGCGGAAGCCGACACCCCGGCCACCCGCAAGGTCGCGCTGCGCACCGCCGTCGTCCTCGGCGCCGAACGCGGCGGCGCCTTCGACTCGCTCTCCTGGCTGGCCCGCCTCGGTGCCGGCGGCCCGATCGCGGGCGGCGCGCAGTACGTCTCCTGGATCCACGAACACGACTTCGCCCGCGCCGTCGACTTCCTGATCGCCCACGAGGAGCTGACCGGTCCGGTCAACCTCGCCGCCCCGCACCCGCTGCCCCAACGCGAGTTCATGCGCGACCTGCGCACGGCCTGGGGCATGCCGCTGGCCCTGCCCGCCGCGCGCTGGATGGCCGAAATCGGCGCCTTCACCCTGCGCTCCGAGTCCGAACTGCTGCTGAAGAGCCGCCGCGTCGTCCCGACCCGGCTGCTCGAGGCCGGTTTCACCTTCGAGTACCCGCGCTGGCCGGCCGCTGCCCGCGACCTCGTCCGGCGCCTGCGCGGGAGGTAGGGAGGCAGCGGGCAGCGGGCAGCGGGCCGGTGTGGCGGGCGGGTTCGTCACGGAGCCGTCACAGCTGCCGGCCCGCGCTTGTCCGGGCCGCGCGCCGACCGCGAGGGTGGGAGCACGACCGGGGAGGGGCGGGATGGCGACGGGACAACTGGCCTTGATACGGCTGGCGTTCATGCGGCGACGGGCGGACGTCATCGGGGTCGGCTGCCTGCCGGCCCTGATCGCGGCGATCGTGCTGAGCTCGACCGGCGCCACGAGCGTCGGGACGACCCTGCTGATCGGCGCCGCAATCGTCGCCGCCGTGACGGTCGGCGCGCCGCGCACGTTCTGGCTGCGGGAGACGGAGTCGGGCCTCACCGTGGTGCGCCTGCTCGTCGCGAAGCACTACACCTGGTCGGAGATCCGGGGGATGGCCATGGACTTCGACGAGGAGCAGGAGAACAGCGCCCATCGGGTCCGTCTGCGGCTGCGGCTCGTCGACCCACCCGGCCGGTTCTGGGGTCCGCTCCTCGGCGAACTCACGATCGACGACGACGACCGGCCGCGTGGAGTCGAACCGCGCGCCCTCGCCGAGCTGTTCGCCCTCTTCGGCCGGCACGGCCTGCCCGTCGACCGCCCGGAGTTCGCGGACGCCGTGCTCTCCGCCCACGGCCTGCCGCCGCTCCCGCCCCCACCCGCACGGACCGTGCCGGTCGGGACGGTGCCCACGCCCGGGGAGGCGTACGCGGACGCGCCCGCCGTCGCGGAGGAGAACCGGCACCTCGACGCGTACCGGCGCAGCGGCAACGAGCCGCCCCGGCGGCGGCGCGAGTACCTGCTGCGCCGCGCCGCGCTGTGCGACCGGCTGGCGGTGGGCACCGGCGACGCGGACCTGGAGGAGGTGGCGGGCGCGCGGTTCGCGGCCGAGCAACTGGCCGACCACGACGGCGTCACCGCCGACGGCGACCCGCGCGGGTACGTCCGCCGGCAGTACCTGGACTGGAGCCGACGATCGGGCCGCTGACCCCCTGCTGACCCGGCTGGGCCCGGACCCGCCAGAGCTGCCAGAGCTGCCCGGGCACGGAGGCGTGATCAGCCCCGGGTCGGTCCCGCCCACGCCAGCAGGCGTTCGCGTGGCCAGGTGGTGACCAGCCGTTCGGGGCCGAGGCCGAGGCGGGCGGCGCGGGCGTACCCGGAGGTGAACCAGTGGAGCTGCTCGGGCGCGTGGGCGTCGGTGTCGACGGCGAACAGGCAGCCCGTCTCGGCCGCCAGGCGCAGCAGCTCGTCGGGCGGATCGCGGCGCTCGGGGCGGCAGTTGATCTCCACCGCCGTGCCGGCCTCGGCGCAGGCCGTGAAGACGGCCTCGGCGTCGAAGCGGGACGGTGGCCGGCCCCGCCCGGTGACGATCCGCCCGGTGCAGTGCCCGAGGACGTCGGTGCGCGGGTCGCGGACCGCCGCCAGCATCCGGGCGGTCATCGGCTCCGGGTCGGCGCGCAGCTTCGAGTGCACGGAGGCCACCACGAGGTCGAGCCGTCCGAGCAGGTCCGGCTCCTGGTCGAGGGAGCCGTCCTCGAGGATGTCGCACTCGATCCCGGTCAGCAGCCGGAACGGGCCGTCCTGCTCGTTCCAGGCCGCGACCGCGTCGAGTTGGCGCCGCAGCCGTTCGGGTTCGAGGCCGTGGGCGATCGTCAGCCGGGGCGAGTGGTCGGTGAGCGCGGCCCAGCGGTGCCCGAGAGTGCGGGCGGCCTCGGCCATCTCCCCGATCGGGCGGCCGCCGTCGGACCAGTCGGAGTGCAGGTGGCAGTCGCCCCGCGCGGCGCCGAGCAGCTGCCACCCGGCGGCCGCGGCGGGCCCCGCCTCGGCCTCCAGCCGGGCCAGGTACGGCGGTGTCACGCCCGTGGAGGCCTGCGCGATGACCTCGGAGGTGACCGGTCCGACGCCCCGCAGCCGACGGACCCGGGCGGCGTCCACCGGCCCGGGCGCCAGGCCGTGGACCGCGTCGGCGGCCGTGTGGAACGCCCGGACCCGGTAGGGCGAGGCTCCGTTCCACTCCAGCAGGAAGGCGATCCGCCGCAGCGCTTCGGTCGGGTCCACGGCCGTGACCGCCTCAGGGCGCCGCGAGGGTGAGCGCCGCCAGCTCGTCGACCACGGCGGTCAGCCGGCCCCGGCGGCGCAGCGCGCGCCGCTGGCGGTCGGCGCCGGTGCCGTGCCGGTGGATCCGGGTGAGGGCGGCTTCCACCGTGGCCAGGTCACCGGCGGCGGCCAGGCCGGGGGCGGCCCGTTCGAGGAGGCGGTCGGCGAGCGCGGCCATCGGGACGTGCCGTCCGGTGAGCGGGTCGACGCCGTTCCCGGACAGACCGCTGCGGGCGGCCTGCCAGTGGGAGGCGCGGACCACCGCGGCCGGACACACGGGGGCCGGCCGTCCCTCGCCGATCTCGTCGAGCAGGACGACGGCGAGCCCCCGCAGCAGCGCGGCGAGCAGCAGGACGGTCCGCAGGTCTGCGTTGACGTCGGCGACCCGGACCTCCAGCGTCGGGACGTGCTCCGACGGCCGGGCGTACCAGTAGACCATCCGGCGGTCGAGCAGGACGCCGGACCTCACCAGGGCGGCCACCAGGGCCTCGTACTGCTCCTCGTCCAGCACCGGGGCCGGGCCGACGGTGGGCCAGCGCGCCCACCGGACGGTGCGCCAGCTCGCGTACCCGCTGTCCCGGCCGTCCGTGAACGGGGAGTTGACCGCGATGGCCTGGACGACCGGAAGCCAGGGACGCAGGTGGTTGCCCAGTGCCAGCGCCTGTCCGCGGCTCACCGTCCCCAGGTGGACGTGGCAGCCGCAGAGCGCGCCGGCGTAGCCGTCGACCACCCCCTCGTAGCGGGCCGCCATCGCCCGGTAGCGCGGGTCGTCGGTGACCCGGCCCGGCCGCGGGTCGCCGAGCACCGGCGTGCCCGAGGCCACCAGCAGGCAGTCGGCGTCGGCCGCCGCGGCCGCGACGACCGAGCGCAGGCGGACGAGGTCGGCCCGCAACTCGTCGAGCCGGGTGGCAGGCTGCGTGCACACCTCCACCTGAACGGCGAAGAACTCGGCCTGGACCTGCTCGCCCAGCACGGTCGCGGCGTCCGCGATGACCTGGGGCGCACGCTCGGCGGGCAGCCGGGTGTGCCGGTCGACCAGCAGGAACTCCTCCTCCACCCCGAAGGTGGGCAGAACCGGCCTGGCTGCTCCCCCGGTGACCGCGGCTCGCCGCCCCGGGGCGGGTGCGCCGCACGCGGCGCCCTTGACGTCGATCGGCCCGGGCCCGGCGTCGGTCGCGAGGCCGGGGCTCGGAGGGATGTGGATCCGCATGGCGGGCGTCTTGCCGGGCGGCCGGCGCCGAAACGTCGTCCGACGGGCCTGCGCCCGAGGCTGCTGCCGGCCCCGCGCCCGGGCGCGTGCAGGCGCGCGTGTAGGCGCAGGAGCGCCGGGCAGACGCTGGTCATGGACGAGGACCAGGCGGCCTGCCGGGCCACCTCCGGGACGGACCCGCCGGGTCCGGCACCGCGGGATCCGGGTGGGTCCGGCGACCCCGGATCGGCGTGAGGGGGACGGTATGGACCTCTTCGGACATGTGTCGCTCCCACGCCCCGTCGGGGCACCGAGCGCGGAGGTGAGCAGGAGGCTCGTCTTCCCCGGCCGCGGCGGCAGTTGGGTCGGCGCCGGTGCGGTGCAGCGCAGCCGTGTGTTCAGCCGGCAGGTGCTGCGGTCCTGGCACTGGCTGCCGACCGCCGACGAGGAGCGGCAGTTGGTGGTCGAAGATGTCCTGCTGATGGTCTCCGAGCTGGTCACCAACGCTTGCATGCACGCCCCCGGCGGCCCGCGTGAGCTGCGGTTGCGCTGGGACGGCGAGCGGCTGCGGGTCGAGGTCGCGGACGCGAGCCCGGTGCCGCCGAGGCTGCGCCCGTACGCCGACCCGGGTCGGCCGGGCGGGCACGGGCTGCGGGTGGTGGAGCGGCTCTCCCGGTCCTGGGGCTCGGAGCCGGAGGGCGGCGGGAAGCGGGTCTGGCTGGAGGTGGCGGCCCCGGTCCCTCTTGTCGACCATGGCGGAGAACACGAGCTGACGGGTCATGAGGGCCGTACGGGACCCCGGGGGGCGTGACCCCGGAGGACGTGACCCCGGAGGCGGCACCGGCACCGGCACCGGTTAGGCACCGGCACCGGTTTGGCGCCGGTGCCGGCCGGGTGTCGGTCGGCTCGGCTCAGTGGCCGAGCGCGTTCGCCAGCTCGCGTTTGTTCATCTTCGAACGGCCCTTGATGTTGCGGTGCTTGGCCTCGTTGTACAGCTGGTCGTAGGTCGGACCCTGGGAACCGCTGTGTGAGCGCTTCCCGCCGCGGTGGCCGGAGGACACGTCATTGATCGAGCTGCGGCTCGCGGTCTCCGACTCGCCGTGCCGGGCGCGCTCCTTGTTGACCGTCCGGGCGGCGATCTCCTTGGCCCGCTTCTCGCTCTCGCCCCGGTCGAGCGCGCTCTCCTTGATGTGCTCGTACTGGCGCTCCCGCTTGGGGCTGGATCCTCGGGGCATGATGCCCCTCCTTTCGTGGCCGAGGTGGTTCGAGGTGTGACGGGATCGCGACTACCCGTACAAATCAGAAAAAAACGATCGAAACATGAATTCAATGTCGTATGTCGGGTAGAACCTCATGCAGCGGCCACGACCGGATCCGGCCGCTCCAGCACCCGCCGGGTGCCACCGGGACCGCGCTTGAAGAAGCCGGGCACAGGTCCTGGGGGAAGAAGCCCCCGACGCGCGAACGAAAGCTCGCGCCCCGTCGCCGGGCGTTCACCCCGATGCCCAGGAGAAGTCAAGTGTCCACCTCACTGGAAACAGCCCGCCAGGATGCCGTCACGCCTCCCGTTCTGCCCGCCGACCTGCCGGATCTGCCTGCCGACCTCCCGCCGAGACCCTCCGAGGCCGAACTGAGGTCGATGGGGAAGACGGAGGCCCGCGAAATCAGCGACGCCCTGTTCGAACGTCTGGCCGGCCTCGCCCGGGAATCCCACGCCTACAGCTACGTCCGCGGCACGATCATCGAACTCAACATGCCGCTGGTGCGCTTCATCGCCGCCCGCTTCCGGCACCGCGCCGAGGACATGGAGGACATCCTCCAGGTCGGCACGATCGGCCTGATCAAGGCCGTCGACGGCTACGACCCACAGCGCGGCGTCGAGTTCGTCACCTACGCCATCCCGACCATCACCGGCGAGATCAAGCGGTTCTTCCGCGACACCTCCTGGCCGGTGCGGGTGCCGCGCAGCATGCAGGAGCTGTACCTGACCGTCGCCCGCGGCTCGGACCGCCTCGAACAGGAACTCGGCCGGCTGCCGCAGCCCGAGGAGCTCGCCGAGGGCCTGCACCTCACCGTCGAACAGGCCACCGAGGGGCTGCTCGCGGGCCGGGTCTACCGCCCCAACTCCCTGGACGCGCTGCGCGACCAGGACGCCGACGAGAGCGGCAGCGCCCTGCTCGACCGGCTCGGCAGCTACGACCCGGGCATCGAACTCGTCGACTTCCGCACCGCCGTGCGCCCGCTGCTCGCCGACCTGCCGCGACGCGAGCAGATCGTCCTCAAGCTCCGCTTCTGGGACGGCTGCACCCAGTCCCAGATCGCCGAACGCATAGGCGTCTCGCAGATGCACGTCTCCCGACTGCTCAGCGCCACCCTCACGCGGCTGCGCGAACAGCTGGAGGACCGCGAGGCCCCCGGCTGGACCGACGAAGTCGAGGAATCCGAGGAAGCCGACGAGGCCGAGGAAGCCGATTCGCCTCGCGACCCGGACGGACCGCACGACCCGGACGGACCGCACGACCCGGCCTGAGACCGTCGGCCGGCGCCGAGGGCGCTAAGCGAGAGCGTCCCGAGCGTACGGCCACGTCCGGCGGACCGAAGGAGGACCAGGTGACCACGACCGCGGCGGCGCTCTTCGACGTCGACGGGACCCTGCTCGACACGGCCTACTTCCACGCGCTCGCCTGGTGGCAAGCCCTGCGACAGCACGACCGGACGGTCCCGACCGCCCGGGTCCACCGGGCGATCGGCATGGGCGCCGACCAACTGCTCGACCACCTGCTCGGCGAGGACCGCGACCACGGCGACGACGACGCGATCACCGCCGCCCACGACGCCCTCTACGCCGCCCACTGGCCCGCGATCACGCCACTGCCCGGCGCTGCCGACCTCCTCCACGCCTGCGCCGCCCGGGGCCTGCGGGTCGTCCTGGCCAGCTCCGCCTCCGAGCGGGAACTGACCGTGCTGCGCCGCGCACTGGACGCCGACGACGTGATCGCGGCCGCCACCACCGCGGACGACGTGGCCGCCACCAAACCCGCGCCCGACCTCGTCCGAGCCGCCCTGGACCGTGCGGGCGCGGCCCCCCGGGACACGGTGTTCGTCGGCGACACGGTCTGGGACATCGCCGCCGCCGACCGTGCCGGGGTGCCCTGCGTCGCTGTCGAGAGCGGCGGCTTCTCCGCGCAGGAACTCCTCGGCGCGGGCGCCGCCGAGGTCCACCGCGACACCGCCGAGCTGCTTGCCGACCTCGACAGCAGCCTGCTCGTGCAACGGCCCGTGGGCTGACGGCGCCACGGCCGCCCTGTCGCCGGCCCTCGGTACGGCGGGGGAGCCGCCCAGGGGCTCCCTGCTCGCGGGCAGGTGCGTGCTCGCCGGGGCATCCGGGTCGCTCGCCGTCCGGTTGGGGCCCGCCCGTCGCGTTAGCGGCCGCGCACCCCGGGCACCCGCTACGGCGGACCGAAAGCACCCTGCGGACCGGGAGTACTGCGTAGACCCGGAGCACTGCGCAGACCCGGAGTACTGCGCGGCGACGAGGCGGAGGGTATGGAGGCGGAGCGTATGGAGGCGAAGCGTATGGAGGCGAAGGGCATGGACGGGCGGCAGCGGGACGTACGGTTCGGCGACCACCCGGCGGCGACGGGCGGCCCGCCCGCCCCGCGCGGGCCCCTGTCGGCGGCGGTGCTCGCGCTGGCGGGCGCGGGAGCGCCCGGCGCCGGACGCCTGCTCGCGCCGCCCGGGCCCTTCACCCACCCCTGGGGCGAGGACCACCAGCTCGCTCTCCACCTCTGCTACGAACTCCACGACCGGGGCCTGCCGGGCGTCGACCCCGGCTGGGAGTGGGACCCCGAACTCCTCTCGCTGCGACGCTCGTTGGAACGGCCGTTCCTCGCCGAGGTGCGCGCGGAGGCGGACCCCGTCCCGCCGCTGGGGGAGGCGCTGGAGCGGGCGCTGACGGATCCCCCAGACGGCACCGGTCCCTCGCACTTCCTGCTGGCCGAGGGCGAACTCCGGCACGCCCGCGAGTACCTGGTGCACCGCTCGCTGTACCACCTCAAGGAGGCGGACCCGCAGCTGTGGATGCTGCCGAGGATCCACGGCCCCGCGCAGGCGGCGCTGATGGCGATCCTGTACGACGAGTACGGCGCCGGACGGCCCGAACGGGCGCACGCCCTGCTGTTCGCCCGGATGATGACGGCCTTCGGCCTGGACCCCGGCTACCGGCACTACCTGGACCTGGTTCCCGCGCCGACCCTGGCGGTGGTCAACCTGATGACGCTCCTCGGCCTGCACCGGGCCCTGCGCTTCGCGGCGGTCGGGCAGTTCGCCACCATCGAGATCACCTCCTCGCCCGGATCGGCCCGGCTGGCCGCGGCGCTCGAACGGCTCGGCGGCGGCCCGGACGGCACCCTCTTCTACCGCGAGCACGTCGAGGCGGACGCCGTCCACGAGCAGTTGGTGCGGCGCGGGGTCATCGAGGAACTGGTCGCCGCGGAGCCGGAGTCGGCGAAGGACGTGGCGTTCGGCATCGCCGCCGCCGCGGTCGTGGACGGCCGCTTCGCGGACCACCTGCTCGACTGCTGGCGGGCCGGGCGGACCTCCCTCCGCTCACCCCTGCCCGACGGCCCCGCCCTGCCCGACGGCCCCGCCCTGGCCGCCGGTCCGTCCTGAGCCCCGCCCCGGCCGGCCGCGCCTGCGGTGGCTGGTGTCGCAGAACGGGTAGATCCGGCTCCGGCGGCAGGCGCACAGCGCCACCACGGGGCGCTCGGAGACCCGGACCGTGCCGTCCGGCAGGACCACCTCCACCGGGCCCTCGACCAGCAGGGGACCGCCCGGCACGACGACCACCCTGGTCGCGTCCCGGTCAGCGTTCGCGGACACCGCGCACCACCACCAGCTCCTCCTCGCGCTCACCCGGCCGGATCAGCCCGCGCCGCTCGAACAGCGCGGCCCGTGCGGTCATCACCGGCCCGAACCGCTGCCGCCGCCGGGCCGCCACGTGCACGCGCAGCCCCGCCGCGCGCAGCAGCGCGAGGGTGGCGGGGACGTCCGCGAGCGAGGACTGCACGAGCAGCAGCACACCGCCGGTGGCGAGCAGGCCGGGGGCCGTCCGGCAGATCCGGTCCAGGACGAGCCGCCCGTCCGGCCCGGCGTCCCAGGCCAGCGCGGCGCCCCGGCCGGCCGCGCCCGCGGCGGGATCGACGGGGACGTACGGGGGATTGGCGGTGATCAGGTCGAACCGCCCACCGGCCACCGGGGCCAGCAGATCGCCCCGGCGCAGCCGGATACGGAGGTGGTGCAGGCGGCTGTTCAGCCAGGCGGTCGCGACGGAGCGGGCGGACAGGTCCACCGCGGTGACCTGCGCCCCCGTCCGCGCGGCCACCAGCGCGACCGCCCCCGTTCCGGTGCAGAGGTCGAGCACCCGCCCGGAGGCGTCCAGATGCTCCCGGCGCACGCACCGGGCCAGCAGCCGGGTGTCCCCCTGCGGGGGATAGACCCCGGGTGGTCGAAGCACCAGCATGACGAGTGTCTTTCCGGTCGTTTCGTCCGCACCGTCAGGCCCGGGCAGGCGCGGCGGCGCGGGTCGGGCCATCGGACGACGGCGGTCGTTTCCTCCAGGCGTGCTCCCCGGGCGGCTGCCCCCCGGTCGTGGGCGCGAAACGCCGCCCGGTGACGCGGTCAACCGGCTCCAGCCAATCAGCCCTGGTCAACCGGCCCCAACCAACCGGCGCCAGTCACCTGCCCCAGCCAACCGGCGCCGGTCACCCTGCCCCCGGCAGCCGCACCTCCAGGTGCCCCGAGAGCACCCGGGTCTCCAGCACCGGCTGCGGCGCGGTGGCCGGACCGTGCACCACCTGGCCGTCCCGCAGCCGGAACTCGCTGCCGTGCCACGGGCAGCGCAGGCAGCCGTCGGCGACGGTGCCCTCGGACAGCGGCCCGGACAGGTGGGCGCAGCGCTCGGCCAGCACGTGGCAGCTCTCGCCGTCCCGGACCACGACCACGGCCAGCTCACCGGCGGTCCGGCGGACGGCCCGGTCGGCCGGGAAGTCCTCCAGCGGGCCGAGGCCGACCCAGTCGGCCGGCGCCAACCGGGGGACGGCGGCGGCCCGGTCCGGTCCGGCGGCCTGCCGGTAGGACAGGTGCGCGCCGAGCGCGGCCCCGGCCGAGACGGCGCTCAGCCCGGCCAGGCCGAGCGCCCGGCCGCGGACGCGGTGCCCCCGGCAGCGTGCCAGCAGCGACCCGGCGTAGAGCAGTACCCCGGTGGTGTTGGAGAGCGCGTGCACCAGGCCGGTGCGGCGGCGCGGCGGATCGAGCCGCGCCCAGTCCACCCAGCCGGCGAGCGCGGCGGGTCCGGCGGCCAGCAGCCCGGCCGCCACCAGGGTGCCCGCCGACCGGCGCCCGCCCGGGGTGAAGTCCAGCAGGGCGGCGGACGTCCAGCAGCCCAGGGGGAGCTGGACCAGCGCCGGGTGGAGCGGATGGCCGAGCCACACACCGTGCAGGGCGTCGCGGTACGGCCCGAGCGGGAGTGCCTCGGCCGCGTCGGCGAGCGGCTGGGCCGGGGCGTCGAGGAAGTCCCAGTGCTCCGGCGCCTCCAGGGCGCGGCGCAGCCGACGGGACCAGCGGTGGGTGTGCAGGGGTGAGGTGTCCATACCGAGCGGCTAGCCGGGCACGGGCCGGCCAAACCCCGGAGCCGGGTGGTGTCAGCCGGGTGGTGTCATGAGCCGATCAGGGTAGCCGCGCGGGGCAGGCCGGGCCGGGTCGGCGGCCTGGGGGACCCGGTCGCGATCCTGGCGGGCTGACCACCGTCCCGGCCCTCTCGGCCCTCTCGGCCCTCTCGGCCCTCCCGGACCCGACCGGGGCCGGGACGGTTACACCGGGGCCCTCCGGGCAGACGCGCGGTCGGCCGGGAAATGACCCGGCCCGTACCAGCGAGGAGGCCACGGATGAGCATCGTGAAGGAATCGGTCGACGTCGACGTCCCGCTGCACACCGCCTACAACCAGTGGACCCAGTTCGAGGAGTTCCCGCGCTTCATGGAGGGCGTCCAAGCGGTGACCCAGCTGGACGACCGGCACAACCACTGGCGCACCAGCATCGGCGGCGTCAGCCGCGAGTTCGACACCGAGATCGTCGACCAGCTGCCCGACGAGCGGATCGCCTGGCGCACCACGGACGGCGAGGTCGAGCAGAAGGGCGTGGTGACGTTCCAGCGGCTCGACGAGGGGCGCACCCGGATCAACATGGCCATCGACTTCCGGCCCGAGGGCATGGTCGAGAAGGCCGGCTCCGCGATGGGTGCGGTCGACCGGCGGGTCAAGGGGGACCTGAAGCGGTTCAAGGAGTTCATCGAGCACCGCGGCCAGGAGGAAGGCGGCTGGCGGGGGCGGATCAGCCCCGGCTGATCCCGGCTCCGTCCCGTGCGGCAGCATCCCGTGCGGCTCCGTCCCCAGGGGCGGAGCCGCACGGGTGTGCGCGACACCCGGGGACCGACGAGCCGCTTCCCGGGCCGCCGCCCACACCGGCCCGGTTGGCCTCGGCCACGCGGGGTAGGCGCGGCGGCATGGAGGACATCGGACCACCGACCGGCGATCCCGCCGGCGACGACGCGGACCAGTTGGACCTGTGCGACCACTGCGGACTGGCCGTCGCCAACGCCGACCTGCTCGGCGCCCTGGTGCCGGATTCCTCCGCGCTGCACCCCACTGACCCGGACCTGGACGGCAAACGCATCCTCATGGCCTGCTCGGTCGACCACCTGGCCGCCCTGATCGAGGACTACCGCCACCGCCCCTTCGTCCAGGAGGAGCAGTGGGCCGGCAAGGTCTGCCGAGCCATCGCGGACAGCGACGAGCCCGTCCCGATCAGCGTGGTCGCCCGACTGAGCGGCCTGTCCGAACACCAGGCGGTGCAGGGCGTGGAATGGCACAACGCCCGCGCCCGGGAGTGGCAGAAGCGCTACGGCGGCCACGGCGAGCACTGACCGCAACGCGGAGGAACGGTCCGGGGCGGGCGCTGCCCCCGTCGCCGGGCCGCGTTTGGCCGGGAGCCGTCCGGGGACACGCCCGGGCGATGGGGGAAGACCATCGACAAGGAGACACACGATGTCGAACGATGCCATCGTCCTGCTGCGGGAGGACCACAAGGAAGTCCGCCGCCTGTTCCGCGAGTACCGGGGACTCGTCCAGGGCGACGGCGACGGCGGCGCGCAGGCGCGGCACGAGAAGGTCGAGCAGATCGTCGAGGCGCTGACCGTCCACACCTACCTGGAGGACGAGCTGGTCTACCCCAGGATCCGCAAGGAGGTGCCCGGGCTCGCCGAGACCATGGACCGTGCCAAGGAGGAACACCACGTCGCCGACCTGCTCTGCGAGGAGCTGAGCCGGATGGCCCCCGACGACGACGGCTACGACGCCAAGACCGCCGTCCTGATCGACGCCGTCGAGCGGCACATCGAAGAGGAAGAGGACGACTGGTTCCCGAAGGTCCGGGCCGCCCTCGGCCGCAATGAGCTGCGGGAGATCGGCGAGCGGATGCAGGCCGTGCGCGAGACCGCACCGCGCCGACCGACCTCCGGTGGTGTGCTGCGCCGCATCGCCGACGCGCTGGAGGGCTGACCGCCCGGGAACGCGGAAGGAATCGACCCCTCACCAGTGAGCCTCACCGGTGAGGGGTCCGTTCTCGAGGTCTGAGGGCCGGGAGGCCGGTCATCCGTCCCCCCGGCCCCGGCCGCCGCCGCCCGACTTCTTCCCGCCCCCCGACTTCTTCCCGTCTCCGGGCTCTTTCCCGTCGCCCTCGGGCCCTTCCTCCTCCTGGAAGGACACGTCGACGTGCTGTTCGGGGCGGCGTTCCTCCTGCCGGGCGACGGAGGACAGGACCGCCTCGTCGGCGTCCGTGAGCGGCGGCTGCAGCAGGCTGCGCGGCCAGAGCCGGCGGGCGAGCACGACGTTGGTCTCGGCCGCGTACACGGTGACCTGGGCGGCCAGGTAGAGCCAGAAGAGCAGACCGATCACGGTCGCGAAGAAGCCGTAGATCTGGCTCGCGTGGCGCAGCTCGTGGGTGACCAGGAGTGAGCCGCTGGCCTGGAGGGCGGTGAACAGCGGCCCGGCGAGCGCGCAGCCGGGCCACAGTGCCCGGGTGGGGACCTCGCGTGGGGTGAGCACCCGGAAGCAGGCCAGGCACAGGGCGGTGTTCAGCAGCGCCGAGACGATCAGGCCCCCGATCCGGGCGGGCACCCCGCCCAGGGCGGTGCCGAGCAGCGAGGCGGCCGCCGTGCCCAGTACCAGCCCGGTGCCCAGCACGGCGAACAGCAGCAGGCTGCGCGCCAGCCGGGGCAAGTAGCCGGGCCGCTGCACCCCGGGGATGTTCCAGACCTCGGCCATGGCGTGCTGGAGGACCTGCGCGATGCCGAGCGCCCCGTACAGCATTCCGAGCGCGCCGATGAGCAGGGCCAGGCCACTGCCCTGGAGGGAGTGGACGTTCTGGCGCAGTTGGTCGCCGATGATCGGGAAGTCGGCGAGCGCGGAGTCCACGACCGAGCGCTGGGCGCCGGGATGGCCGTGCAGGACGAATCCGAGCACGGTGCTGAGCAGGAGCAGCAGGGGGATCAGGGCGACGAAGCCGTAGTACGTGATCAGGGCGGACAGCAGCCCGCCGCGGTCGTCCCCGTACTTGCGTACGACGCCTACCACCACGCCGGAAGCCCGGTGGCGTTGCTGGAAACCGTCCACGCCCCGCAGGGCTCGTTCGATCGGGTTCACATCCGGCGTCTGCCCCCGCCGCGCGGGCCGACACCCGCGGATCTCCGGTCGTCGGCACGGATTGCTCCGCCGTGGGCCGGGCACGCGCGAAGCGACAGCGGACGCAGCACGGGACAGCAGAACACAGCACGGGACGAGGAGGCAGCCGTGAACGGGATCCCCCAGGGCGGTGCGCGAAGGGTGCCGCCGCGTCGCCGGCCGCGCCCGGCGTCCTGACCGGTCCGGCGACGGGAACGGCGTCATGGCCTTCCAGCATCCATCCGAGCGCAGCCGTACGGGCCGGGGCCGGTTCGAACGGTTGGCGGAGGCGGCCTCCAACCTCACCAGCTCCCCGGCCTTCTACGCGGCCTGCGTGCTCCTGGTGCTGGCCTTCGTGGCGGTGCACGCCGCCGGCCTGGCCCTGGAGTGGCAGATCCTGGTCGGGGACACCATGACCGCGCTGAACCTCCTGCTCCTGACCCTGCTCAAGAACGCCGAACGCCGAGCGGAGCACGCCGTTCAGCGCAAACTCGACGCCATTGCCACCGCCCTGCTGCGGCAGGCCGACGGGAAGGACCCGGGCGATGCCCGCAGCGCACTCGAAAAGGCCATCGGCATGGAGGAGGAGGAGGTCTGAGCCCTGAGCCCGGCGGTCACCGCACCACTGAAGGCCACCCTGGTGGAGGCCACCCTGGCCGACACGTTGACGGAAGGACGATTGCCATGAGCGTTCCCGAGGCGAACGAAACCCCGCAGGTCGACGACGAGACGCGCGAGCGGTCCTCGGAGCAGCGGAACATCACCGCCCCCACACCGCCGGACGTCCGGGCCAAGGGGGAGGACGACGACGAGCCCGAGCCGCCCGCAGCCGACACCCGGGCGCCGTGACAGACCCGCGCCCGCGCCGGCCGGGGCCGCCCCGGCCAGGACCGTCGCCCCCGGCACGGGCGGGGGGGGGGGCCTTCCAAGGGGAGGGGTGCCCCCCATGCCCCCCCCCGACTTCGCCCCG
>NZ_JBVISA010000001.1:271861-302698 GCF_055575755.1 Kitasatospora sp. NPDC034035
ACCCGACCCCCCCACACCCAACACCAGGACGCGGGAACACCCCCCCCCCCGCACCGCCGGGTGCCCCTCCGACAGGGACCGTCGCCCCGGCCATGGCCGGGGCGACGGTCCTGCGAGGGGTATGGCTACCACCGGTACCACCGTCGGCCGCCGCCGCGGTCACCCGAGGTGAACACGAAGCCCAGGACCCACAGCACCAGGACGGCGAGCGCGATCCACCACAGGATGTGTATGGCGAAGCCCGCGCCGCCCAGGATGAGCGCGAGCAACAGGACGAGAACGAGAATGAGCATGGGGATCGTCCTTCCACGGGGAGCGAGCCGTTCGGCAACAGCGTGTGCCCGCTTCGGCCGCGTCCATGCGTGGCCCCGTCCGTACGTGCGGCATCGGGCCGTCACTGGGAAGGCGCGGAGCCGACAGGAGGTGCGAGCGGTGAGCTGCGACGATGCCGTGCTGGGCGGCGTGCTGGCCCGGCTGCTGGCCCGTTCCCGGGAGGGCGGGGCGGCGGAGCTGCCCGGGCTGGTCCGGGAGGCGGCCCGCGCGCTGGGCGCGGACGGGGCGTGGGTCTTCCTGGCCGACGTCCAGCAGCGGCACCTCGTCCCGCTGCCCGGTTCCGAGGACGGGGCTGACGGCCACCAGATCGACATCGAGGGGACGCTCGGCGGCCGCGCCTACCGGCTGCAGCAGACCCAGCTCTCCTCGGGACCGTCCACGGTCGGCTGGTTCCCGCTGGTCGACGGAGTCGAGCGGATCGGCGTCCTGCGGATCGAAGGCGGGGCGCGGGACCGGGGCACGATCGACGGCTGCGAGGCGCTGGCGGCCCTGGTCGCGCTGCTGGTGGTGTCGAAGAGCGCGTACAGCGACGTCATCGTGGAGGTCGGCCGCAGGGAGCGGATGAGCCTCCAGGCCGAACTGCTGTGGGCCTTCCTGCCACCACGCACCATCGGCACTCGCCACGTCACCTCCAGCGCCGTCCTGGAACCGGCCTACGACGTGGGCGGGGACGCCTTCGACCACTCGATGGCGGGCAGCCGCCTGCACGTGTCCCTGTTCGACGCGATGGGCCACGACCTGGCCTCCGGTGGCGCCAGCTCGGTCGCGCTGGCCGCCTGCCGCTGCACCCGACGGGCCGGCGGCGGCCTGGCCGACATCGTCCGGGCCATCGACCGCACGCTGGCCCAGTGGATCCCCGACCGGCTGCTGACTGCGGTGATCGCCGACCTCGACACGGCCACCGGCGAACTGGCCTGGGTCAACTGCGGCCACCCGCCGCCGCTGCTCATCCGGGACGGCCGTGTCGTCCCGGACGCCCTGCGCCGGCCCGCCGAACTGCCGCTCGGGCTCGGCTTCCACGAGGACGGTCCGCAGCCCGTCCACCACGCCAGACTGCAGCCCGGCGACCGGCTGCTGGTCTACACCGACGGGGTCACCGAGGCCCGCTCGACCTCCGGCGAACTATTCGGGGAACACCGCCTGACCGACACCCTCGTCCAGCACATGGCCGGCGGAGACCCCGCCCCCGAGGCCCTGCGCCACCTGATCCACGCCCTGGTCACGCACCAGGACCACCAACTGCGCGACGACGCCACCATCCTGCTGGCGGAGTGGCACCCGCACCGGCCCGGGCCCTGAGCTCTGGTCGGGCCCTGAGCTCTGGTCCGGCCCCGAGGCAGGCCAGGGCCCTGCGGCAGGCCGGCGCCCTGAGGTCGGCCGGAGGGTGTTCGCGGACTACGGCTCCAGCAGCCGGTCCAGCACCCGGCCGAACACGACGCCCCCCAGGGCAGCGATGACCGGATCGGCGAACCGGGGCAGACCGGCGATCCGCAGCTCCTCCGCCCAGACCGCCTCACTGCCGCCGTCCACGGCCCGGACTCGCAGCACGGCCCCGCCACGCACCGGGCGGCCGCGCTTGACCAACCGGCAGAGCCCGTCGCGCCCGGGTGCGGGAGCGGCCAGCTCGACGATCTCCATCGGGTCGTCGAGTCGCAGCGGCCCGACGGACGTCCGGGCCAGGACGACGTCGCCCGCCTCCCGGCCGGTGCCCCGCGCGACGCCGACCCGGGTGAACGGCACCCGCTCCCCGTGCCGGGGCCAGGCCGTCAGCCGCTCCCAGCAGACGGCCGGCGGCAGCGGCGAACGGCGGGTCAGGACGAAACGGGCCATGAGGCCCACCGTAGTGCCGCCCGGGCGCCGGGTGCCCGTCCGCAGGGTGCGCGCCCGCCCCGGAGAGGTGCCCGTCCGCTCCGGCGAGGTGCCCGTCCGCAGGGTGCCCGTCCGCTCCGGCGAGGTGCCCGTCCGCAGGGTGCCCGTCCGCTCCGGCGAGGTGCCCGTCCGCAGGGTGCCCGCCCGCTCCGGCGAGGTGCCCGACGGCGTCGCGGTCCACCGAGGGCTGCGCACGCCGGCCGCGACTCCGCCGGCACGCAGGGGAGTCGGTCCTCGCGCGGGTGCGGGCACGGCCTGCCGGGCGGGTTACGTCCGCCCGCCCAGTAGCGCCGCCACTGCCGCCAGGTCGCTGTCCTCGCCGAGCAGCACCACCAGTGGCGGGTGGGCCGGGGGGCCCAGCCGGGCGATCTCGTACGCGGTCACGCCGAGCCCCGGCGGGGCGACGAGTGCGACCGGCGCGCGGGACTCCAGCAGCGGGCCGAGTACCGGCCGGTAGGCGGCGGCCGGTGGGTCGGTCTCGACCGGGCGCAGCACACCGAGGGCCTGCGGGCCGGGCCAGCCGCGGGCGGCGCCGGGGTAGCGGGTGCGCGGGACGCCGGGCGGGGACAGCAGCAGCACCCAGCCCGCGCCCGGGCGGGTGGCCTGGCGCAGCACGTCCAGCCGCACCGCCGGGCTGTCCGCGCCCGGGACCCCGGAGCCTGCTGGGCCGCCCGGGCCGTCCGGGCGGCCCGCGGACTCCGCGGCGCCGCCCCCGGGCTCGCCCAGCCGTGTCGCCGGCTGTCCGGCGAGCGTGGTGCGCAGCACCTCGGTGGTGCTCAGCGCGCTCGGCAGGTCCGGGAAGCTGCGCAGCAAGTGGGCGCTCTGGCTGAGGAGTTCGACGGCGTCCTGGTCGGCGAGCAGGGCGCGGTCGTGGGTGGTGGTGAGGACCAGGCCGCCGGTGGTGTCGTAGTGGGCGGCGAGGGTGATCGGGTACGAGGTGAAGGTGCCGGCCGGTGCCGGGCTCTCCACGTGGATGCCGTGTGCGGCCAGGTCGTTCTCCAGCCGCAGGTGGTGCGTCGCGGTCGGCTGGTGTTCCAGCACGACGAGGCTATTGGGCCGTGGTCCGCGTGAGCCGGCGGTCCAGTGGTGTGCCTGCCCGGGGGAGACCCACTCGTACGCGGCGAGGTCGAGGACCCCGTCGCGCAGTGCCGCGAGCAGTTGCGGCACGGTGGTGCCCGGGTGGACCCGGACGGTGATCGGCAGCGGGTTGCGCAGCGCGCCGGGCAGCCGGTCGATGCCGTCCAGCGGGATGCCCCGGCCGGAGACGGTCACCGCGAAGCCGACCCGCACGGCCTGGGCCGGGCGGCGGGGCCGGCCGGCCTGCGCGGCGCGGTACAGCAGCAGCGCCCAGGCGGCCTGCAGCGCGCTGCTCTCGCCCGCGCCCGAGGCGGCCGCCCAGCCGCGCAGCCGTACCGCCTCGTACGGGGTGAGCCGGCGCCGGGCTCGGCCGCTGCCGCGTCGGCGCGGGTCGGGGGCGAGCGGCAGGACGGCGGTGGCGCCGGGCCGGGTGGACCAGAACTGCCGTGCGGCGTCGGTGTTTTCGGCCTGCAGCCAGCGGGCGTGGTCGCGTATGTCGGGGCGGCGCTCGCCGCCGGGCAGGACGCCGCCGGTGAGGTAGGCGCGGTAGAAGGACTGCAGCAGCAGGCGCACGCTCCAGCCGTCCAGCATCGCGTGGTGGTAGCTGAGCAGCACCCGGGTGGCGGGTCCCTCGTCGGCGTCCGGCGGGGTGTCGAGCAGGGTGGCGCGCAGCAGGGCGGGGCGGCGCAGGTCGAAGCCGCGTCGGCGGTCGGCGGCGAGCAGTTCGTCCCAGTCGGCGGCGTCGTGCGGGTGCCGGGTGACCTCGGGGGCGGCGTGTTCGTGGAGCACCATCCACGGCTCGCGGTCGCGGCCGCCGTGGCGGTCCTCGTTGCCGTTCCCGTCGCCGTCCTCGTCCCAGTCGAAGGCCGCGCGCAGCACCGTCTCGTGGTCGATGACGGACTGCCAGGCCGCCGTGAAGCGCTCGGTGTCCAGCGGCCCGTGCCAGTGCCAGGACAGCTGTTCGACGTGCCGACCGCCGTGGTCCGGCTGCCCGAGGACCTGGCGCAACATCTCCCGCTGCAGCGCGCTGGTCGGCACGGTGACGGGCTCCGGCGGGTGCGCCAGCGCTTGGCGCAGCTCCTCCAGCAGCGCGAGGGCGGGCCCGGGCGGGCCGGGCGCGAGGCCGACGAAGAGCCGCACCGGGCCGTGCGCGCCGTGCGTGCCGTGCGTGCCGTCCGAGTCGTGCGGGCTGTCCGGGCCGGACCAGCCGTCCCGTGGGTCTTCGACCAGGACCGCCCGCAGTCGGGGCCCGGTGGCGAGGCTGCGCCCCAGCTCGGTGAGCAGCCGGTCGAGGTCCTCCGGGCCGTCCGCCGTTCGCTGCCACAGCAGGTCCGCCCCGGTGCCGCCCGGCTCCGGCAGGACGGCCTGCAGAGCGGCCTCCAGAGCGGCGCGCAGCACGTCCGGCCGGTACGTCCGGTGCAGCTCGACCAGCAGGAACTCCTTCGCCCGGGCGGGCCGGACGGCGGCCGGCCGGGGCCCGGCCGCCGTGCGGGCCAGTGCGGCGCTCACCGCCCCGGCGTCGAGCCGTCTCGGCGGGCGGGCGGCGGGCAGGCAGGGCTCGGGCGCGGGTGCGCCGGACACCAGCAAGGTGACGGGTGCGCTGGAGAACTGACGGTTCGTCATCACTGATCAGGGCACCGGAGCCCGAGTCCTTCCCGTGGGCCGGCCAGGATCGCGCCGGGGTTACTGGGTGGCGAGGCCGCCGCAGACGTTGAGTGCCTGGGCGGTGATGCTGGCGGCGGTCGGGGTGGTGAGGTAGCCGGCCAGCGAGGCGACCTCCTCGGGGGTGGTGTAGCGGCCGAGCGGGATGTGCGTCCGGAAGTGTTGGTGGATGGTCTCGGGGGTGGTGTTGTAGGCGGTCGCGTACTCGTGGTGGATCCGGGTGGTGTGCGGGGTCTGGACGTAGCCGGGGCAGATGGCGTTGACGGTGGTGCCGGTGGGAGCCAGCTCCTTGGCCAGCGCCCGGGTGAAGCCGATCACGGCGTGCTTGCTCGCGGTGTACGGCGCGCCCAGGGTGACGGCCTGTTTCCCGGCCGTGGACGCGATGTTGATGATGCGGGGGTGCGTGGTGCTGGTGATGTGGCCGTGCCGGAGGGTTTCCCGGGTGACCAGGAAGACGGCGTTCAGATTGGTGTCGATGACGTCGTACCACAGGTCGTCGGTGGTGGTCGCGGTGGGCCCGCCGCCGGTGCGTCCGGCGTTGTTGACCAGCACGGTGATCGGGCCGTGTTCGGCGACCGCGTGCCGGATCAGCTCGGCGACCTGGGCGGGGTCGCGGACGTCGCACGGCAGGCCGTCGGCCTGGTGGCCCTCGCCGCGCAGGGTGGCCAGCGCCTGGTCGATGTGCTGGGCGGTGCGGGCGCAGATGAAGACACGGTGGCCGCGGCTGCCGAGTTCGCGGGCGATGGCCAGGCCGATGCCGCGGGTACCGCCGGTGATCAGGGCGAGGGGTTGCTCGGGTGCGGTGGTCATGACGCGTCCTGTGGGTGAGGGCTGGGAGAGGTCGGCGGGCGCGGCCATCCGGGCGGGGCTCAGGCCGAGTACAGGTTGTAGGTGGTCGGGTGGGCGGTGGTGGGCGTGTTGAGGGTCGGGTCCAGGGTGAGGATGGCGTGCTGCAGGTGCTGCAGGTGCGGGGAGGGCTGGATGCCGAGTTCGGTGGTCAGCCGGCGCCGCAGGTGGTGGTAGGCGGTGAGGGCGCTGGTCTGCCGGCCGGCCCGGTAGAGCGCGACCATGGCCTGGGCGTGCAGGCCCTCGTGGTGCGGGTGCTGGTGGGTCAGGTGGGTGAGTTCGGGGATCAGCTCGTTGTGCCGGCCGAGCCGCAGATCGGTGTCGATGCGCCGCTCCAGGGTGATCAGCCGGCTCTCCTCCAGGCGCATGATCTCGATGGTGAGGATCGGCCCGGGCCGCACGTCGACGAGGGCGGGGCCGTGCCAGAGCGCGAGGGCCTGGCGGAAGCGGGCGGCGGCCTGGTGGTCGTGGCCGTGGTTGAAGGCGTGCTGGCCCTGGGTGAGCAGCAGGTTGTAGGTGTGGACGTCCAGGTCGTCCGCGTGCGCGGTGAGCTGGTAGCCGCCGTGCCGGGTGGTGAGGATGTCCTTGGCGGTGGTGTGCGGGGTCGGCCCGAGGGCCTGGGTGATGCGGCGGCGCAGCTGCAGGATGTACGTCTGCATCGTGGTGAGCGCCTGTCTGGGCGGGTCGTCGCCCCAGATCTCCTCGATCAGGGTGGCCGTGGGCAGGACCCGGTTCGGGTAGAGCGCCAGGAGGGCGAGGATCTGGCGCTGCTTGCCTGCGGAGGGGACGACGGAGATGCCGTTGAGGTCGGCGGTGAGGGGGCCGAGGACTCTGAGCTGCATGGCGGTTCTCCCTTCGTGCGCGGGACGGTTGTCGGTGCGCGGGTCACGTGGTCGTGTCAGGTGCTGCTCGTACTCGTACTCGTACTCGTACTCGGGCCCCTGGGGCGGACAGGTGTTCGAAACCGGGGGATGGTGGGGTGGCCGCGTCGCACCCTAGTTCTGCCAAGCGGCGGGGGCCGGATTCCTCGAGTGCCCGTCGAGCGCGGTTCCGGGCGCTCTGGTGGGGGCTTCCGGGCAGTCCGACGCGGCGGAGCGGCACCCGGGGTGGGGCCGCCCCGCCGCACGGGGCCGCCATCGGGGACACGGGGGCCGCGGGGGGACATGGGGCCCGCAGGGGCCATCGGGGCCGTGGGGGCTACTTCTTCCGCAGGTCGCCCGAGAATCCGCCGACCAGCAGGTGCAGGCTGCCGTCCGGGTTGCGGGTGTACACCTGGTCGTGCGGGTCGGCGGCGCAGCCGCTCAGCGAGTTCATCGGGGCGGTGCGCAGGACCACCCGGTCGGCGGTGGCCTGGACGAGGTTGGCGACGGCGTCGCAGTAACGGGTGCCGACGCCGCCGTTGTTGTGGATCTGGGCGACCGGGTCGTTGGGGCGGCCCTGGCTCAGGACGATCGTGAAGTCGGGCTTGAGGAAGGTCTGCTCGCTGCCCAGGGTGCCCTGCCAGGTGCCGAGGAAGGCGGCCGGGATCGCGCCGTCGGACGTCGCGGTGGGGGTGGCGGGGGCCGCCGAGGTCGACGGCGGCGGCTTCGCGGTGCCGGTGTCTTCGTCGCGGGTGGCCAGGAACACCGCCGTACCCGCCAGTGCGACGGCCAGCACGGCGACGAGGACCAGGGTGGCGCGACCCGTGCGGCGACGGCCGGGCTGCGCCGGGTGCGGGTGCGGGTGCGGGTACGGCGGGTAGGCGCGCGGGGGCGGCGCGGGGACGGTGGTGGCCGCGGACGGCGGGGGCGGCAGAGTGGCCCAGGCCGGCGCCGGCCCGAACCGCCCCGGAGGCGAGGCCGGTTGAGTGGCCTGTTGAGCGGCCTGTTGGGCGGGCGATTGCGCGGCCGGTCGGAGGCCCGGTCGGGGGCTGGGTTGGGCGGGTGACTCGCCGTCCAGGTCCAGCAGCTCGACGGCCAGGGTGGCCAGCGCGGCGGCGATCGCAGGCGGCAGCCAGGTCCGCCCCTCCAGCCGCTTGCCCGCCGTCCGGTCGTGCGCCGTCAGCCGCTCGCGCAACTGCTCCGGGGTGGGCCGCCGGTCCGGGTCCTTGGCCAGGCAGTCCGCCACGATGGCATGCAACTCCTGGTCCGCGATGTCGACTTCGGGCTCCTCGTGGAGCACCCGGTAGAGCATCACGGCCGCGCTCACCCCGGAGCCGAACGGTGCGGTGCCGGTGGCGGCGTGGGCGAGCACGGCGCCCAGTGAGAAGACGTCCGAGGCGGGCCCGGCGCCCCGGCCCTCGGCCTGCTCGGGGGAGAGGTAGCCGGGGGAGCCGACCACGAAGCCGGAGCGGGTGAGCGCGGTCGCCGCGTCCAGGGCCCGGGTGATCCCGAAGTCGATCAGCCGCGGGCCGTCCAGCGCCAGCAGCACGTTCGACGGCTTGACGTCCCGGTGCACCAATCCCTGTGCGTGCACGGCCTGCAGGGCCTCGGCGAGCCCCACGCCGAGCGAGCGGACGGCCGGTTCGGGCAGCGGGCCGAAGTCCCGTACGGCGGTGCCCAGGGAGGGGCCGGCGACGTATCCGGTGGCCACCCACGGCTGGGCGCCCTCGGTGTCCGCGTCCAGTACGGGGGCCGTCCACCGCCCGCCGACCCGCCGCGCGGCGGCCACCTCGTTGCGGAACCGGATCCGGAACTCCGGGTCTGCCGCGTACTGGTCGTGCACCAGCTTGACGGCCACCGTGCGCCCGCCCGCCGTACGGCCCAGGTACACCCGGCCCATTCCGCCCGCACCGAGTCTCCGCAGCAGGCGGTACTCGCCGACCTGCCGCGGATCCCCGTCCCCCAGCGCCTCCACGCCGATTCTCCCCTCGCCGCGCCCGCCCCGTACTCCACGCCAGACGGTACCGCCCGGAGGCACGGTTCCGGTTCCGGATGCGGGGGACGGGGATCCCGTACGGGCGGGCGCCGTTCAGCCGCGGGCGACGCCGCTGGGGGTGCCCGCGGGGGCGCCGCCCGGGGTGCCGCTCGCGGGGGTCGCGGCCGGCGCCGGGAGGTGCGCCTGGTGGTCCGCCGGGTAGAACTGCCGGGCCCAGTGCCGCATCGTGCCGATCGGCCCGTCACCGGCGGCGAGCCGGGGCGGCGACAGGTACTTCTTGGTGGACCAGATCGGGAAGTCGGCCGCGGTGAACTCGAGGTTGCGCTTGAACATGGGCCCCGCCAGCATCGCGGTCACCGCGCGGCTGACCGTCCGGGCGACGGCCGGCGGCAGGCCGGCCGGCTCCCGCATGACGAAGCGGCTCGCCTGCCGCAGCTGCATCCGGCCGGGGGCGACCTGGGTGGCCATCACCAGCGAGCAGATCTCCAGGCCGAGCGAGGGCGTGCGCACATCGGTGTGCAGGGCGGCGAGGCCGTACCCGTCCACCTCCACGTCGACCTGCCGCAGGCCGAGTAGCGGGAAGGTCTCCCGCACCCGCATCGAGATGTGGAAGCGGGTGCCGTCGAAGGTCACGGGGGCCGCCAGCTCGCCCTGCGGCCAGCCGTGCAGGGTGACGAAGTGGCCCAGGTCGAAGGAGTTCTCTATGACGTCCTGGGCGTAGCCGGGCATCTCGAAGGAGGCGTAGCGCAGCGGCTGCCGTCCGTCGCCGAGCAGGTGCCAGGACGGGATCTCCCAGTCGGGCTCCCGGCCGTCGTGGTGGCGCCAGACGAAGACGGCCTCGTTGACCTCCCGCACCGGCAGTTGCGCCAGGGCGGCCTTCGGCGGCGGGGTGCCGTAGCCGGTCCGTACGCAGCGGCCGTCGGCGTCGAAGGCGAACCGGTGGAAGGGGCAGACCAGGTCGTCGCCCTCGACCTCGGCGAGGCCGAGGTGGGCGCCCAGGTGCGGGCAGTACGGACGGATCGCGCGCAGACGGCCGTTGCGCAGCCGGTACAGCACGACGTCCTCGCCGGCGAGTTGGCGGGTGAGGACGGTGCCGGGCTCGAGTTCGGCGGAGAAGGCGAGTGCGGACCAGCCGTCGGGGTAGGGCAGGGCCGGTGGCAGGGCGACGTCGGCCGTCGTGGGGCGGTCGCTGACGGGGTGGACGTGCTGGTGGGACACGCGCATGACTCTCCTGTCGGGGGGCTGTCCGGCGCCGCCCCTCCCAGGCGATGAGCGCTCGAACGGAAGGCATTTCAGATGCTAGCCACGGATCGTGAGTGCCCGCACGGACAACCTCCCCAAGGGAGGAGAAGTCTGATGATCGGTCAGCCAGAAATGGTCAAAGCTTGGCAAATTCCGGCCGCCCCTCTGGATGTGCCATTGCACATGTCACATCATGCTCCCCATGAGAAAAGCCATCGCCCTGTTCGCGGCCGTCACGGCCGTCGCCGCCCTCGGCGGAACCTCTGCCTCTGCCGCCGGACCCGACGCCACGGACCTGGTCGACAGCGGTCAGGGCAAGCTCGTCTGGAGCTCCTGCAACGATGCCACCACCCCCGCGCTGCAGTGCGCGATGCTCGACGTGCCGGTGGACTACGCCGACCCGCACGGGCGGAAGATCGCCATCAAGCTGAACCGGCTCCCCGCCACCGCGCCCAAGGACAAGCAGCAGGGCCCGATCCTGCTCAACCCCGGCGGCCCCGGCGACTCCGGGCTCTGGATGCCCGGCTACATCTCCGGCAAGCTCCCGGCGGACGTCGCCTCGACCTACGACTGGATCGGCTTCGACCCGCGCGGCACCAACGGCAGCGACCCGCATGTGGTCTGCGACGCCCACTACTTCGACGCCGAGCGCCCCGACTACCAGGTGAGCCAGGGCACGTCGAAGGCCTGGCTGAAGAAGGCGGCCGGCTACGCCGCGGACTGCGCGGCCGACTGGTCCTGGCTGCTGCCGCACATGGCCACCGTCGACAACGCCCGCGACATGGACAGCATCCGCCGGGCGCTCGGCGTTCCGAAGATCAACTTCTACGGTGGCTCCTGGGGCACCTCGCTGGGCTCCACCTACGGCCAGCTGTTCCCCTCGCACGTGCGCCGGATGGTGCTGGACAGCATCGTCGGACCGACCATCAGCTGGTACGACCACAACATCCTGCAGGACAAGGAGCACCAGCGCCGCTTCGACGCCTTCGCGGCCTGGACCGCCAAGGCCGACTCCGTCTACCATCTGGGCACCGACGCCGCCGCCGTCGAGCAGGCCTACCACCAGGTCGAGGACGCGCTGCGCAAGGAGCCGGTGGACGCCGCCCCGGCCCCCGGCAAGATCGGCCCGGCCGAGTTCGAGGACACCTTCTACGGCGGCGGCTACAACTTCCTGCGCTGGCCCCGGATGGCCACCGTGCTCTCCGCCTACCTCACCCAGCACGACAGCCGTCCGCTGAACATCGCGTACAACCGGTACGCCGCCCCGGGCGCCGACGACGGCGCCTTCCCGGCCTACAACGCCGCCCAGTGCACCGAGAACGCCTGGCCGCGCGACTGGGAGGTCTGGAAGAAGGACCAGGCCAAGGTGAACGCGACCGCGCCCTTCTACACCTATAACAACATGTGGTACAACGCCGCCTGCATGTTCTGGCCCTACCAGGGCAACCCGGCGGGCCGGCTGAAGATCACCGGCAAGGGCCTGCCCCCGGTCCTGCTCTTCCAGGCCACCGAGGACGCCGCCACCCCGTACGAGGGCGGGCTCGCCATGCACGACGCGCTGCCCGGCTCCAAGCTGGTCGTCCAGAACGGCGGCAGCTTCCACGAGATCCTCTTCCACGACAACGCCTGCCTGGACGACACCTTCACCGCCTACCTGCGCGACGGAAGCCTGCCCCAGGGCAAGGGACGGATCGCCAAGACCTGCGCGCCCGAAGCCGACCCGGCCCCGGTGTACGTGACGCCGCCGCCGGCCGCCGCCAAGGCCGCGCCCGCGACCGCCCCCGCGGCCGGCCTGTCGCCCACCGACCCGGAGGCCGTGCGCGGCGTCCTGCGGTAACGGCCCGACCCCGGGCGGCCCGCAGCCCGCAAAGCCCGTAGCCCGCACAGCCCGTAGCCCGCAGTCCGTCGGGTTGCGGGCTACCCGGCGGTCACCTGTCCGACGTATGGTCGGTCCCCGTCAAATCCGAGCCACCCTCACCTCAACCGGGATGACCATGAAGAGATTCGGAAGGCGCCTGCTCGCCCTGGCCGCCTGCCTGCCCGTACTCGCCGGGATGGCGACGGGCACCGCGAGTGCGGCCCCGACAGGCACCACCGTCGGGCAGTCGGCGGTGTCCTGGACCGGCCCGCTCAGCACCCGCGGGCGCTACATCGTCGACGCGAACGGCGACCGCTTCAAGCTGAAGGCCGCCAACTGGGCCGGGGCACAAGGCACCTGGGAGGGCAGCGGGAACGTCGACGACCCCGCGAACAACCAGGCCGGACAGGTGTCGCACAACATCCCGCTGGGCCTCGACCGGGTGCCGATGGCGCGCCTCCTGGCCGACTACCACGGGCTCGGCCTCAACAGCATCCGGCTGCCCTTCGCCAACGCGATGATCCACGACACCGCCCCGGTGCCGGACTCCGCCGTCGCCGCCAACCCGCAGCTGAAGGGCAGGACCCCGCTGCAGGTGTACGACGCCGTGGTCGCGGCGCTCACCGCCGACGGCTTCGCGGTCATCCTCAACAACCACACCACGAGCTACCGCTTCTGCTGCGGCCTCGACGGCAACGAGCGCTGGAACAGCGGCCAGTCCACGCAGGCGTGGGAGGACGACTGGCTGTTCATGGTGAACCGCTACCAGGCGAACAAGCGGGTAGTGGGCGCCGACCTGCGCAACGAGGTCCGCCGCGACACCTGGGACGACCCCAACTGGGGCCTGGGCGACGCCCACGACGAGTACGCCGCCTTCGAGGAGGCCGGAAACCGCATCCTCCAGGCCGACCCCGACATGCTCGTCATCATGGAGGGCATCAACTGGTACGGCATCCCCGCCGCGCCGTTCAGCCACGGCCGCCCGACGCTCACCCCGGTCCGCAACCTCTCCAACACCCTGATCGACTCCGGCAAGCTGGTGTACTCCGCGCACTTCTACGCCTACACCGGACCGGCCAACACCGGTGCGGGCAGCGGCCCGGGAGCGACGAACGACCCCCGCTACGAGGACTTCACCCCCGAACAGCTCGCCCAAGTGGTGGACGACCAGGCGCTGTTCGTCACCCAGGCTGGGCAGCACTTCACCGCCCCGGTGTGGATCAGCGAGTTCGGCGCGGGCGGACGCGGCTCCACCGACGCCAAGGAACAGGCCTGGCTGCACACCTTCACCGACCTCCTCGCCGCCCGCGACACCGACTTCGCCATCTGGCCACTCGTCGGCTGGGCCGACACCACCGGCCGGCCGCTGGACACCTGGGCCCTGCTCTCCTACGATCCGGCCGGCAAACGGCTCGGCCTGAGCGACCCCGGCGACTGGCGGGCCACCGACTGGAACAAACTCGTCGACGCCCCCGCGCTGACCGGCCCGGTCGCGCAGCCGAACCACTGGAACATGCTCGACCTCGACCACGGCGACCAGAACGCCTCCCGCCGGATGCTCGCCCGCCCGGACTGGAACAGCGGCAACCGCAAGGGCACCTGCCCGGACGGCCAACGCCTGGTCGCCCTCGGCCGCGGCGACAGCCGGGGCCTGTGCACCGACGCCGGCGAACCGGCCACGGGCAGCGGCGACTGGGTCACCGTCACCGACGAACGGTACGTCACCGAGGGCGACTGGGCGTCCGGCTACAACAAGCTCCAGTGCCCCGACCACACCGTCGCCGTCGGCTACAGCGTGCACAGCGACGCCATGTCCGCCCTGCTCTGCGCACCCGCGGCCGGACCGCTGCCCGCCACCGGCCGCAACGTCTGGTTCGACCACGGCGACAACCGGTCCACCAGCGGCGGCTCGGTCGCGAGCGACTGGGCGCCGGGCCACTACAAGGGCCAGTGCGCCGACGACGAATACCTCGCGGGCGTCGCCTACACCTGGCGCTGGCTCCACTACGGCGCCCCGGACGCCCTGCTCTGCCGCCCCCTCGGCTGACCCGGCCGACCGGCCTCGCCGGCGCGACCGGCTGAGCGGCCTCGCCACCACGGGGCCGGGCGTGGGCAACCGGCCCGGGCCCTGGCGTGGGCAACCGGCCCGCCGGCCGGTTGCCCACGCGGGCGTCAGACCTGCGGCATCACCAGGGCCACGGCGAGCGGCCGGGCCACCGGCGGCGTACCTCCGTACGCCCTGGTGGCCCGGCCGGGTTTGGTTCAGCCGGGTCGGGTCAGCCGGCCGCGACCGACCTGGCGCCGTCCATGAGGCCCTTGCGCGCCTCGGCGACGATCTCGGTCTGCCGGATCAGCACGTCGACGGCGCCGGTGACGAGAGCGATCTCGGCCGGCGTGGTCCACCCCGGCCGGTGGATGATCGTGAGCAGTTCGTCGAAGCCATCGGTGGTGACCGACTTCGTCACGGTGGCGAGGTGGTTGATCCGCTGCTCCAGGTGGGCCAGCTGGTCCTTGTCCATGGCGGGTTCAGCTCCTGTGATCGTCGGGGGATGCGAGCAGGCCATGTCTACCCGAACCGTCTGCGGCGCCATAGGCGCTGAACGGGTGGACTCGGAGCGCCCCGGACCGTCCCCCTCGCGGTGCCGTCCGTCGGATCGTCAGCTCGTCGACACGGGTGAGGAGCACCCCCGAAGCCGGGCGGCCGTCGCTACGACCGCCGCTACGGCTGCCGCTACGACCGCCGCGACCGCCGCTACGACCGGCCGGGGCCGCCGGCCGCGGACTCGATCGCGCCGCTCAGCAGGCGGTGGGCGGTGTCGACGTCGCCGTCCCCGTTGAGGAGGAGCAGCGCCGACGCCGTGGCCGAGTGGAGCGAGTCCGTCCCCTCCGGGGCGGCCTGGCGCGCGTCGTCGAGCAGCCGGCGGGCACTGGCCAGGGCTCCGGTGGACTCGGCGCCCAGGTAGGCCGCCTCCGCGAGGCGACGGCTGCGGTTCGGCCCTTCGGGGGTGAGGGAGGCCGACCGGATCAGCGTCCGCATGGCCCCGGCGGCGTCCCCGCGGCGCAGGGTGAGGCCCGCAGCGTGCTCCAGCAGCGCGGCGACCTCCTCGTCGGGTTCCAGCGTGGCCTCGCCCAGGTGCCAGGCGCGGAGCCCGGGCTGGTCGACGAGCAGGTGGGCCAGGGCCGCGTGCGCGGCACGCCGTTCGCCGCTCGGGGCGTGCCCCACGACGGCGGAACGGATCAGCGGATGACGGAACCTCAGCCGCTGCCCGCCCTCCTCGATGTGCACCAGTCGGTCGCGTTCGATCGGCGCCAGGTCGTCCAGGTCGTACCCGCCCGCGACCCGCCGGGCGGCCGCCTGCAGCACGCCCAGGTCGCCGGTCCCCTCCAGGGCCGCGAGCAGGAGCAGTTTCCGGGCGGGCGCGGGCAGGCCGGTGACCCGCGAACCGAACAGTGTCTCCAGTCGGCTGCTCAGGGGCAGGACGGCGGGGGAGTCCTCGGCGGCGGGCCGCAGGGCGGTCGGAAGTTCCAGCAGCGCCAGCGGATTGCCGCCCGCCTCGGCCAGCAGCCGCCGCCGCACACCGCGCGTGAGCCCGGGGAACCTGGTGCCGAGCAGCGTGGCCGCCGCCTCGTCGTCCAGGGGCTGGAGGTCGTAGGTGGGCAGGGCGCCCGCCTCGTGCGGGCTCAGTTCGCCGGAGCGCGCCGCCGCCACGAAACTGACGCCCAGGCCGGTCACCCGCCGGGCGACGAACCCGAGCACCGTGCTGCTGGCGCGGTCGACCCAGTGCAGGTCGTCGATGACGACGAGCAACGGATCACCGTCGGCGACCGTCTGGAGGAGCCGCAACATGGCGTTGGAGACCAGGAGTTGTTCCGGCGGCCGGCCGGTGTCGAAACCGAGCGCCACCCGGAGGGCGGCGCGCAGGGCGGTGTCGAGATGCTCCAGGGCGTCCAGGAACGGGAAGAGGATCTGATTGAGGCCCGAGTAGCCGCAGTGGGCCTCGAACTCCACGCCGGCGGCCCGGAGCACCCGGACGCCGTCCGCGAGTGCGGACCCGGCGAGCGCGTCCAGCACGGCGCTCTTCCCGACGCCCGCCTCCCCGGCCAGCAGCAGCGCACCGCCGCCCGCCCCGATGCGCAGCCGTTCACGGAGCACCCGCAGGTCGCTCTCCCGGCCGATCAGCGGCCCAAGCCCCGCAGCGCCGCGTGCGCCGCCCGCGCCACCCCTGTCCTCCACCGCTGTCCCCTCCCCGAGGCCCGCCCCCGCCGTACGGGGAGCCGCGCCCCGTCGAGGAGAGTTCCTCCGCCCGGCCGTGAACGCCCCCTGGCCGGGCCCAGTATGCCGGACACTCGCAGGTCAGGGCGGTGGAGGGCGCGGTGGGCGGTGCGGTGGACGGTGGTAGGCGGTGATGTGGGTAGGAAACGGATTTCGCGTTTAGCGGCTTGTCGCATAAGCTGGTCTTACCGACGCGGGGTGGAGCAGCTCGGTAGCTCGCTGGGCTCATAACCCAGAGGTCGCAGGTTCAAATCCTGTCCCCGCTACTACCGGAGGCCGGGGTCGACGCATCAGTGCGTCGACCCCGGCCTCTTTTCATGCGGCCCCCCTTTTCCTGGGGCTCCCTTTTTCCTGCGGCTCCCTCCGGCTCCCCGCGCTGGCTTTCCGCATGCGCGACCGCTTTCGCGGATTCCCCCAGTCGCGCTCTCCCGTTCGGATTTCGAGGACATTTCCGACGGCGGTCGAGGAGGGGTCGAGAGGCGCTGGAAAGAACTTTCGGGCGGCGGTGGGGTGTGTTGTGGTGGGTGCCGAGGCCCGGGCCGCAGGTGCGAGGGCGGCCGTGGGCGGGCGGAGCGCCGCTGGTGAGCGGTGTAGACGCTCGCGCATGGAGCTGAGTGCGGTGGCTATGGTTCGCCCGACCCGGGGGGAATTGAATGGTGCCACGACGACGATCCGATCGGCGGAACAGGCGCCCTGGGGGCGTCGGTCGTCTGTGATTCCTCCGTGTCTTCGAATCGAGGGTGATCGTGATGGCTGGTGTGGTGGATCTTGCGGTGGATGCCGGTGTGGTGCTTGTCGTGGGTGGTACCGGGAAGACGGGTCGGCGGGTGGCGGATCGGTTGACGGCGCGGGGTTATGAGGTGCGGGTGGGTTCGCGGTCGGGTGCGGTGCCGTTCGACTGGAACGACCGGGGTACGTGGGAGGCGTCGTTGGTGGGTGTGAGTGCGGCGTATCTGACGTATTACCCGGATCTGGCGTTTCCGGGTGCGGTGGAGGCGGTGGGGGCGTTCTCGCGGTTGGCGGCGGCGCGGGGTGTGGGTCGGTTGGTGTTGTTGTCGGGGCGTGGTGAGGAGGCGGCGGAGGCGGGGGAGAAGGCGGTGATGGAGTCGGGGGCGGCGTGGACGGTGGTGCGGTGCGCGTGGTTCGACCAGAACTTCAGTGAGTCGTTCTTCCTGGAGCCGGTGCTGGCGGGGGAGTTGGCGTTGCCGGTGGGTGGTGCGGTGGAGCCGTTCGTGGATGTGGAGGACATCGCGGAGGTGGCGGTGGCGGCGCTGACGGAGGCGGGTCACGGGGGTGAGGTGTACGAGGTGACGGGGCCGCGGTTGCTGTCGTTCGGGGATGTGGCGGTGGAGTTGTCGCGGGTGGTGGGTCGTGAGGTGCGGTTCGCGGCGGTGTCGGAGGAGGCGTACCGGGGGGTGTTGGCGGAGGCGGGGTTGCCGGCGGACTTCGCGGAGTTGTTCGCGGTGATTCTGGATGGTCGCAACGCGTCGTTGGGTGACGGGGTGCGGCGGGCGTTGGGTCGTGAGCCGCGGGACTTCGCGGACTACGCCCGTGAGGCTGCCGCCTCGGGCGTGTGGAACGTATGAGCCGGCTCGTCCCTGGTGGCCCCAACCGGCCTCCCTCGGGCGGGTGTTGGAAGGGAAGCTGAACGGACTCTGGAGGTCTGGTCATGTCGGACGGCACAACGGTCTGGTCGAGCGAGCAGGGCATCGGCACACTGCCCGGCCACATCAAGGGCTTCGGCCTGATGCACGTGGCGATGCGCCGCGACGCGGCACGGCTGAGCGCCGCTGCCGCACGCGGCTCGTCGGGATCCACGGCGGAGCTGGCGGAGTGGTTCGGGCGGCTGCGCGCGGTGATCGACTGGCACCACCACAGCGAGGACGAGATCCTCTGGCCGTACCTGCGTGGCCGGATGGCCGGCTTCGACGGCGGTGGGGTCCTGGAGGAGGACCACGAGGCGCTGGACCGGTCGATGCGACGGGTGGCAGGGGTGCTCGGCTCCGGCCTGCGCGCTGAACTGCCGGAGGCTGCACAGGCGTTCGAGGCCCTGGTGCGCGATCACCTCGGACATGAGGAACCGGTGGTGTTCCCGGCGCTGGCCGGCCTGCCGGTCGACGAGTACCTGCGGGTCGAGCGCCTGATCATCCAGAGCGCGCCGACCCGGGTGATGACCTACCTGCAGCCCTGGATGTTCGACGGCGCGGACGCGGCCGCCGTCCGGGCGGTGTCGGCCACCATCCCGGCCCCGGTGCGGCTGATCGGGCGGACGGTGCTGGAACGGCGGTACCGGCGCAGCCTGGCACCGGTGCTCTGAGTGGCACCGCCGGGTACTGCCAGGCAGTACCCGGCGGTGCCAGGCGCCGCAAGGCACCGCAAGAGGCCGCAAGTGCCCTCCTGCGGGCCGCAGTTCCGGTAGTCGCGCTTCCGTTGCGCGGCGCACCGCACCGTGGGCGGTGTCGTGTGTACCACGTTCGTCGGCACCGCAGCCCGCGGGCCGGGAGAGTGAAGGGGTCCTGAGATGCGTTCGGATCAGACCGCGGTTCCGCTGTCGTACTCCGCGCCGTCGGCCATCGGAGGTGTGGGGATGGGGAGTTCGGCGCACGCCGTCGGGCAGAGCAAGGCGACCGGGCCGCTGTTGGTGGGTGCCACCGTCGCGATGGGGTTGATGGCGGGGCTGTTCTTCGCCTTCGACGTGTCGGTGATGCCCGGTTTGGCGGCGGGTGATGACCGGACGTATGTGACGGCGATGCAGCACATCAACAAGTCCATCGAGAACGGCATGTTCGGCCTGGTGTTCGTCGGGGCGTTCGCGGCGACGGGTCTGGCCGCGTGGCTGCAGCACAAGGCGGGTCGTCGGCAGGCGGCGCTGTGGGCGGCGGCGGCGACGGTGCTGTACGTGGTGGCGCTGCTGGTGACGATGGGCGTCAACATCCCGCTCAACAACCAGCTGGCGGCGGCCGGTGACCCGTCCCAGATCCAGGACCTCGCGGCCGTGCGGGCCAAGTTCGCCGACACCTGGGTGCCGGTCAACATGCTTCGCACGGCGCTGTGCGCGGGCGGCGTGCTCGCGCTGACCCGCTCCCTGGTGCTGCACGGCCGGTTCGGCCGCACCGGCCGCTGAGGCCCGGCCGCACCGCCTCGGGTGCCCGTCCGCCACCTGCGGACGGGCACCTGCGCGTTCTCCCCGGTCCGGACCGGACCTGCCCGGTCCGGTGCGGACTGAACCGGACCGGACGAGCCGGGTCGAACTGCGCCACGTGGCCGGGTGCGCCGGAGCGTGCGCCGGTGCGCCGGGTCGGTGACTTCGCCCAAATCACTTGGAGAGACATCGAGTTGGCGCAGGAACCGGATGTGGTGGAGCATGGGCGGGCCCGGTCTGTTGCGGCGCGCTTGCGCCGCGGCCGCGGCACCGTACGCGTGCTGGGGAGGAGGCGGGGCCGGTGAGTCCGGCAGATCGTCCGTTTCTGGTCCGGGGGAGGGCGGTACCCCTGGCCAGGTACCTGGCCGAAGAGGACATCGAGGGCCTGGTGGCGTGCTCGTGCATCGGCAACGAGGTGAGCATCGACCTCGCCGACACCCGGATCCTCGTGAGCCTGGTCGACATCGCCGACGTGGTCAGGCTCAACTTCCACATGGTCCAGGACGGCCCGGCCAAGCCCCGCTCCTGGTCGCGCCGACTGCCCGCCGGCACCGGCCCGCGCGAGATCGCGGCCCGGATCGCGCTGGACGTCCGCACTCTGGAACGCGAGTTGGCGCCGCTGCGGCGCCGCCCGCCGGAGGTGCCACGGCGGCGCCGCCCGGGCTGACGGGGGAGAGGCGCCCGCGGGAACGGCCGGGCCCGGCAGCGGTGCGCTGCCGGGCCCGGCCGTGTCGGCGCCGTTACCCTTCCTGTCGGTGTGTCAGCGCCCCTGAAGGGAACGGACATTGTTGCCGAAGGTCCAGTTCTTCGAACCGTCCCAGTTGATGGACCAGGTCATCAGCCCCTTGAGGCTGCTGGACGCCCCGCTGCCGTAGGAGTTCCAGGCCTGGGCGACCTGCCCGGTGCTCAGGTAGCCGCCGCCCGCGCCCGGCTGCGCGGGCAGACCGGGGACCTGCTTGTCGTACGGGACGCGGATCGTGGTGCCCTGGACGGTCAGGCCGTTGTTCAGGCAGGTGGTCTGGGCGGTGAAGCCCTGGACGGTGCCGGCCGAGTAGGAGTCACCGGAGCAGCCGTACATGCTGCCGTTGTAGTACTGCATGTTCAGCCACCAGAGCCGCCCGTTGTCCAGGTACTTCTTGATGACCGGCAGGTAGGCGCCCCAGATCGAGCCGTAGACGATGCTCGCGCCGGTGACGTAGGCGGTTTCTGGAGCGATGGTGAGGCCGAAGCCGGGCGGCATGGCGGCGAGGACGCCGTCGATGATGCGGATCAGGTTGGCCTGGGAGGGCGACAGTGAGGTGATGCTGCCGCTGCCGACCAGGCCGGTCTCGATGTCGATGTCGATGCCGTCGAAGTGGTTGGCCTGCAGGATCGGCACGATGGTGGAGACGAAGCGGTCGGCGACGGCGCTGTCGGACAGGTCGATGCCGGCCGCCGCGCCGCCGATGGACATCAGGACGGTCAGGCCGCTCGCCTTGGCGGCACAGACCTCGTCCGGGGTGGGGACCTTGACGCCGCTGTCCATGCCGTTCTGCCAGAGCGCGGTGCCGTCGGAGAGGATGACGGGGAAGGCGGTGGTGACCACGTTGTAGCCGTGGCCGGTGATCCGCTGGTCGGTCAACGGGATCCAACCCAGCGGCGGGTGCACGCCGTTGGCGGCGCCGTCCCAGTTCTCCCAGTAGCCCTGCAGCACCTTGCCGGCCGGGCGCTGCTGCTGTCCGCATCCGGTGGTGGCGGCGGTGGGCGTGGTGGATGTGGGGCGGGCGATGGCCGTGGCGGGCGCGGTGGTGGCGGCGGAGGCCGTGGCGGTGGTGGGGGCGATCGCGGCGACAGCGAGCGCCAGGGCGCCGAGCAGGCGCGCGCTACGGCGGGTGTGGTGGGTGCGGTGGCCTGCCCGGCGCAGGGCAGGGCGGAACGTACGGTGGGCCATGACGGTCTAGCTCCCTTCCGGCCATGGCCGACACGCCCCGTGGAGGTGGGGCGGCGTGGGGGTGGCCATGGCGAGGTGACGTGGGGGTGGTCGGTCGGCGGGAAGCCCGGCCGCGGCGCGTGTCGACGGCCCGGGTGGCGCGGCCCTGACACACACGTCGTCACCCGGCAGGGGGTGTGGTGCAGCCGCTGGGAATCGTAGGAGCGTGCCGATGGACCGTCAATAGGTCTGGACCACTTGGCCCTCCTGATGGCCGGCCCGGCCTCCGTCGGCAGGCCCGGGGACCACTGGATCCTTACCCCCTGTTAGGGTCGGCGGACGTGACGGACAGGGCGACGAAGCAGTACGAGGCGATGCTGGCACACTTCCCGCGAGCCGCCGAGCAGCGCGGTTTCGCCGTGGACCCGGCACAGCGGCCGGCCGTCGAGCGGTTGTCGCGGCTCGCCGGGGAACTCGCCCGCACCGGGCTGCTCCACCGCCGCCCTCCGCGCCACGTCTACCTGTGGGGCCCGGTGGGCCGGGGCAAGAGCTGGCTGGTGGACACCTTCCTGGACGGGCTGGCCACCTCGCACAAGCGGCGACTGCACTTCCACGACTTCTTCCGCCGCCTGCACGAGGGCGTCGCCCTGCACACCGCCGACCCGCACCGGGACTCCGCCGGCGAGCGGGTGGCAGCGGTCGACCGGGCCGTGGACGAACTGCTCGGCGACTGCCGGGTACTGGTCTTCGACGAGTTCCACGCCCACGACGCCGGGGACGCGATGCTGGTCGCCCGACTCTTCCGGAACCTGCTGGACCGGCGGATCACCCTGGTCACCACCTCCAACTACCCGCCCGCCGGGCTGATGCCGAACCCGCTCTACCACCACCTGTTCGAGCCGACGATCCGGCTGATCGAGGAGCGGATGGACGTGGTGGAGATCGCGGGCCCGGTGGACTTCCGTCGGGAGCGGGATCCGGAGTCGGAGCGGCAGCCGGCGGACGGCGGACCGCAACGCTTCACGCAGGGCGCGCGGCTGCGGACCGGGGACACGAGCGGCCTGCACGCGCTCGGCCTCACCCCGCCGACCGCGGGCGAGGCGGCCGAGATAGTCGTGCACGGCCGCCCGCTGCCGGCGTCGGCGGTCCGCGACGGCGAGGCGTGGTTCGGCTTCACCGAGCTGTGCGAGGGGCTGACCTCGGCCGCCGACCAGCTGGCGCTCACCGAACGCTTCGCCACCCTGGTGCTCACCGGCGTACCGCCGCTGGCCGACGCGACCCCGGACGGGCGACGGCGCTTCGCCGACCTGGTCGACATCTGCTGCGACCGGGACGTCCGGCTGGTGCTGATCGGTGCCGACCCGATCGGCGGCCCGACCCCCGACGAGAACCTGTTCCGCGACCTGGACCGGACCGCGAGCCGCCTCGCCCTGCTCAGGTCTGCCTGACGACGGGGCCGGGCTCCGGGGCCGCAGGCACCGGCTCCGTTCCCAACACGGTCGCCAACACAGTGCAGCGGCCGTCCCCCCTACCTTGGCAGGGCCGGGCAGTGTACCGGGCGGTGCTCGACGCCCGGCTGCCCTACGGGGTGACGCACGGGGCGACGGGGCGACGATGGCCCTGGTCAAGGCCAACGTGGCCACGTCCGGCCCGATCCTGTGGAAGACGGGCTTCACGGCCTTCGGCCAGGAGCCCGTCTACGCCGTCCCACTGCGTCAGGGTCCTCCTTTGGATCGGGGGGCGGCCCAGAGGTAGATGCCTGCGATGTGCACCAACGGCTCTGGCCGCGCCCACGATGCGTCAGTCACACGGCACACCAGACCAGCGATCAGATGATCAGCAAGAAGCGGCCTAGCGTGTCACCAGCCAGGACAGGCTCGCGGTCAGGTTCGCGCGCAGCGCCGGGTCCACCACGGCCGGGGTGGGGTCGGTGGCGACGGCGGTGAGGAGGTGCGGCCGGGTGCGGGGCCCGGTCAGCTTGAGCTCGGCGAGGTCCAGCGCGGTGCGGCCGGTGAGCCGGGGCAGCTCGCGCCCGTCCAGGAACCAGCGCAGCCGGGTGCCGGGCACCGGCAGGCCGACGCTCAGGCGGTCGGCCGCCGTGAGCCAACTGCCGGTGGCGGTGGGACTGGTGAGCGGGGTGGCGTGCCGGTAGAAGCCGGCGATCATCGCCTCGCGCCCGGGCAGGTTGAACTCCCGCCCGAGGGAGCGCATGATCGAGTTCTCGGTCGGCCGGTACAGCCCGGCCGGGTAGTAGCCGCCGCCCTCGTACGCGCCGACCGTCCCGCCGTCCGGGGAGGCCTGCCCGAGCCAGCGGGACCACTTGGTGCCCTGCTGCTGCATCCGATCGGCCGTCAGCGTGCTGATGTTGGCCTGGGCCGGCTCGTCGCCCTGGTACGTGCCCTGGCCGTCGTACGCGTACTCGTCGGCGAGCTTGCCCAGCGAGTGCCCGGTCTCGTGCACCGCGATCTGCCCGGACTTGGCGTTCCCGCCCGCCACCGTGGCGATGCCCTCGTAGCCGAGCGACGACTTGACGTCGTTGTAGCCGGCGCCGCCGTACTTGGCGCTGTTGGCCACCACCAGCACCAGGTCCGCCTGCGGGGCCTTCGCCGCGTACCGCTCGACCGCCTTCTCATCGACGCAGAGCAGCCGCTCCACGCCGTCGCACCAGAAGTACGAGCCCAGCGCGGTGTGCCGCACCGTCGCCTGGTCCGGATCCCCGGTCACCCCCGACTCCGGCGAAACCGCCGACACCGCCCAGACGTTGAACAGCCCGCGATAGGTGGCGTACGGCTCGACGGCGGTCACCTCGCGCCACTTCTCGGCCGCGTCCGTGAGGAACTTCTGCTGCTCCTGCGCGGCGTAGCCGTCGCCGATCACCACCACGTCCAGCTTGGTCGCCGGGTCGCCACTGCTGACCAGCGGCGTCACATCGCCGTCGCCCCGCACCGCAGCCGCGCCCTGGGCCGGAGCGGCGACGAAGGGAGACGCGGCCGGGGCCTGGACACGGGCGATGCTGCCGTCCTCGGCGAAGGCCTCCACCTGACGGGTGGGTGCTGCGGAGGCCGGCCCGCCGCTGGTCGGCGCGTTGTCGGCGGGCGCGCTCCAGGCGGGAGCGGAGCCGAGGAGTGCTGATGCGAGGGCGGCGGCGAGCAGGGCGGTGGTGGTTCTGGCGGCGATGCGGTGCACGGGTGTTGTCCTCCCCGGTGAGCGGTCTGTGGCCTGCCTCCTTCCCATGTCGGGGACCTGACAATCATGCGGTGCCCCGCCGGGCTTTACTCGATTCACTGGAACCGGGCGACGGCCGAGACGCGCCACGCGATGAGCCGGGAGCACCGCGCTGTGGCTGGGTGTTAGGGGGTGTCAGGTGTTGTTGGGGGTGTGGGGTTTGGTGGGTTTGGGTGTGGTGGTGTGGTTGGTGTGGGTGGTGGTTTGGTAGTTGGTGAGGTCGAGGTGGCGGGTTTGGTGGGTGAAGCGCCAGGTGTAGGTGGGCCAGATGGAGGGGTTGTTGTGGTGGGTGTCGGTGTACCAGCTGTGGCAGCCGCCGGTGTTCCAGACGGTGTTTTTGAGGCGGGTTTGGAGGGTGTGGTTGTAGGTGGTTTGGGCTTGTTGGTGGGGTTCGAGGGTGGTGAGGTGGTGGGTGTTGAGGGTTTTGAGGGCGTTGAGGATGTAGGTGATTTGGGCTTCGATGATGACGGTTTGGGAGGAGTGGCCGAGGGTGGTGTTGGGGCCGAGGATCATGAAGAGGTTGGGGTAGCCGTGGATGGTGGTGCCGCGGTGGGCGGTCATGCCGTGGGTGTTCCAGGTGTGGGCGAGGGTGGTGCCGTTGCGGCCGTGGATGCGGTGGGCGATGGGGCGGTTGGTGGCGGTGAAGCCGGTGGCGAGGATGATGGTGTCGATGTGGTGTTGGGTTCCGTTGGTGGTGGTGATGTGGGTGGGGCCGATGTGGGTGATGGTGTCGGAGATGATGTTGACGTTGGGTTGTTGGATGGCGGGGTACCAGGTGTTGGAGAAGAGGAGGCGTTTGCAGCCGACGGTGTAGTCGGGGGTGAGGCGTTTGCGGAGGGTGGGGTCGGGGACGGATTTTTTGAGGTGGCCGGCGGCCATGTTTTTCATGCCGGTGGTGCGGGAGGGGCGGGACATGAAGAAGGCGATGATTTCGCGGCCGTTTTTGTTGAAGGTGCGGCGGAAGTGTTGGTAGCCGGGGAGGTGGCGGAGCATCCAGGTGTGGCGGGGGGTGTTGGGTTTGTCGGGTTTGGCGGCGATCCAGGGGGGTGTGCGTTGGTAGAGGTCGAGGCGGGCGACGTGGGGTTGGATTTCGGGGACGAATTGGATGGCGGAGGCGCCGGTGCCGATGACGGCGATGTTGCGGCCGGTGAGGTCGTGGTCGTGGCGCCATTGGGAGGAGTGGAAGACGGTGCCGGTGAAGGTGTCGAGGCCGGGGATGTCGGGCAGGGCGGGGTCGGAGAGGTAGCCGGTGCCGGTGACGAGGATTTGGGCGGTGTAGTGGCCGTGGGTGGTGTGGAGGTTCCAGTGGTGGTGGGTGTCGTTCCAGCGGGCTTCGAGGAGTTCGTGGCCGTAGCGTAGGTGGGGTTGGACGCCGTAGCGGTGGGCGCAGTCTTTGAGGTAGGCGTGGACTTCGGCTTGGGTGGCGAAGGTGGATTTCCATTCGGGGTTGCGGGCGAAGGAGTAGGAGTAGAGGTGGGCTTGGACGTCGCAGGCGCAGCCGGGGTAGGTGTTGTCGCGCCAGGTGCCGCCGAGGTCGTCGGCGCGTTCGAAGACGAGGAAGTCGTTTTCGCCGGCGCGTAGGAGGCCGATGGCGGTGCCGAGGCCGGAGATGCCGGCGCCGATGACGGCGACTTTGAGGTGGCGTACGGCGGGGCGGTCGGTGGTGTGGGTGGTGGTGGCGGGCGTGGGGGCGTCGGCGGGGGTGGCGGCCGGGGTGGTGGTGGCCGCGCCGGCGGTGGCGGCCGGGGCCGTGGCCGTGCCGGCGGCTGCGGTGGCTGTGGTGGTGGTGTGGGGGGTGGCCCCCGCCGCGGGGGCGGTGGGGGCCGTGGTGTGGGTGTGGGGTGTGGTGGGGGTGGTGCGGTCGGGGGTGGTGGTCATGGTGTGGGTGTCCTGTTCTGGGGTGGCCGGTGGTTGGTTCTGGGTGGCCTGGGTGGGTCAGGGGCGGCGGGTGAGGGTGACGCGGAAGTTGTTGAAGATGTGGTCTTCGAGGGTGTAGGCGAAGATGTCGAGGTAGCGTTCGAAGCGGGCGACGGTGGTTTCGTCGGTCATGGTGACGGCTTCGTCGCGGCGGGCGGCGAGGAGTTGGAGCCAGGCGCGGCAGGCGCGGGCGAAGGATTCGGGTTCGTTGCGGATCTCGGTGACTTCGAAGAGGCCGTCGAGGCCGGAGGCGAGTTCGGGCAGGCGGGGGATGTGGCAGCCTTCGAATTCTTCGCGCTGGAGGAATTTGAGGTCGTCGAGGAGCTGGCGGCGCAGGGGCGGGTTCTCGACGGTCATGGTGTGCAGGACGAAGCGGGCGCCGGGCTTGAGGAGGGAGTGGATCTGCTTGAAGAAGACGCGGTAGCGCTGGGTGCGTTCCTTGGGGGTGAGGGAGGAGAGCACGAAGTGTTCGAGGGCGTTGATGCAGAACGCGGCGTCGTAGGCTTCCTCGCCTGGGGTGAGGCGGTGGTCTTCCCAGCTTTCCACGCGGGCTTCGATGGCGGGGTTGCCCAGGGCGTGGACGAAGTCGGCCTGGGTGCGGGAGAGGGTGACGCCTACGGCGCGGTGGACGCCGTGGACGGTGGTGAGGCGGTTGAGCATGGTGCCCCAGCCGCAGCCGATGTCGAGGACCTTGGTGCTGTGGGCGGCGCGGGCGAGGTCGGTGAAGGCGTCGAGCTTGCGTTCCTGGGCTTCGTCCAGGACGGCGACGAGGTCTTCGCCGTCTTCCCAGTAGCCGCCGGAGTACATCATGGTCGGGCCCAGGATGAGCCGGTACAGCTCGTTGGGGACTTCGTAGTGGTGGCGGATGGCCTCGACGTCGGGGTTGATGGAGCGGGCTTCGACGGTGGTCATGGGATGGGGCCCCTCGAGTGGTGGTGGCGGATACAGGGGAATTCGGGTCCGGGCGCCGGCGGCGCCGTGCGGGCCGTAGGCGCTGCCCGCACAAGGCGGCGTGCGCGTGGCCGTGTGTGCTGAACCGGTCTGCTAGCGCGGGTTGTTGGTGCTTCCCGCGTGGCCTGCCGGTGCGGCGCGCTTGCCCGGTGGTGCCGGGTGGGGTGTGCGTGGCTGTGCTCTGCCGAGCCGGCCTGCGTGTGCGGGGGGTTGCTGCTTCCCGCGTGGCCTGCCGGTCCGGCTTGTGTGCCGGGTGGCGCGTGGTTGCGGTCGTGCCGCGTTGAACCGGCTTGCTTGTGCGGGTTGTTGGTGCTTCACGTGTGGCCTGCCGGTCCGGCTTGTGTGCCGGGCGGGGTGTGCGTGGCCGTGTCCTGCTGAACCGGCTTGCCTGTGTGGGTCGTCGGTGCTTCACGTGTGGCCTGCCGGTTCGGCGCGCGTACCGGGTGGTGCCGGTGGGCTGGTGGGTTGGTGGCGGGCCGTTGGGTGCGGTCCGTGCGGTGTGCCTGCCTGCCGGCGGGCCTGCCGGCGGGCCTGCCGGCCCGGGCGGTTGGTGCTGGTGGCGGGTCGGGCTGGTTGTGGGGCTGAGGGTTGTGCTGGTCGTTCCGGCCGGCTGGTGGTGCTGGTGGCCGGGCTGGTTGTTCGTGGTGGTCGGGTTGGTGCTGGTTGGTGGTGTGCCGGTGGGCGTGCGGGTGCGGTGTGTTGTGGGGTCAGGTAAGCGTGTGTCTCGCAAGTGGTGCGCAAGGGGGGTGGGGGTGGGGGGTTGCGGGGCGTTTGCGTGGGTGGGGGTTTCATGCGGTTTCGACAAGGCACGCGGTCTTCGTGGCCGGGTTGCTTCCCTTTCGTCTCGTCTCGTTTCGGCGGGCGGGGTGGTGCGTGTTCGGGCCTGTGCCGTTCCTTCTGTTGTGGGGGCGGTCCGCTGGTCCTGCCGGCCCTTCCGGCCTTCCGGTCCTGCCGGCCCTTCCGGCCTTCCGGTCCTTCCGGCCTTCCGGTCCGTCCGGTCCTTCCGGCCTTCCGGTCCTTCCGGTCCGTCCGGTCCTTCCGGTCCTTCCGGCCCTTGTGGTCCGTCCGGTCCGGTCTATCCGGTCTGTTTGTTCTGTTTGTGTCTGGTCCTTGTGGTGCCTGTGTCGGGCGCGTGGTGTGTGAGGGCGGGACGTGGCGGGCGGACCGGTGGGTGGTCCGGTGGGTGGACGGGCGGGTGGTCCGGTGGGTGGTCCGGTGGGTGGTCTGGGGGGTGGTCTGGGGGGTGTGTTGGTCTCTTTCGTGTCTTGTTCGGGTGGCGGGCCTGGTGGGTCGGCTTCCTTGTTTGTTCCCTATTCGACGCGTTGACAGCTGTCCGTTTCCCTGTTGTGTGGGGGCGGGCGAGGAGAGGAAACGATCACTCATGTCGCAGATCCCGACCATCGAGGACCTGGCCCAGCAGTTGCAGGCGGTGTCCGGTGCGCAGGAGATCGACGCGGACGCGGCGTTGCAGCACATCGCGGACGTGGACTCGCTGGATTTGATGGAGTGGCTGTACGGGTTCCAGAACCAGTACCCGCACATTCCGGCGGATGAGTCGTTGTTCGCGGACATCGACGACTCGACGACGTTGCGGGTGGTTCACGAGCGGATCCTGGCGCTTGTGCCGGGTGAGGGTCGTTGAGGCCGCGGGGGGTGGGGAGGAGAGGGGCGGGGTGATGAGTGGTTTCGACGTCACCGGCTGGGGGATGTCGGTGCCCGAGCGGGTGGTGACCAGTGCGGAGCTCGCGGAGCGTTTCGGTGTGGACGAGCACTGGATCGTGTCGCGGTGCGGGATCCGGGAGCGGCGGGCGGTGGGGCCGGGGCAGAGCACGGCGTCGATGGCGGTGGAGGCGGGGCGCCGGGCGTTGGAGCGGGCGGGTCTGACGGGTGCGGATATCGCGCATCTGATCGTGGCGACGGCTACTCCGGAACAGCCTTCGCCGGCGACGTCGGCGTTCGTGCATGACGAGTTGGGGATCGCGGGCAGTGCGCATGATGTGAACTCGGAGTGTGCGGGTTTCGTGTATGCGCTGGTCACGGCGGTGGGTCTGATGCGTATGGATCCGCGGCCGGTCCTGGTGATCGGTTCGGACACGCACACGTTGACGGCGAATCCCGCGGATCGGGATCTGTCGATCCTGGTGGGTGACGGTGCGGGCGCGGTGGTCCTGGTTCCGGGTCCGGTGGAGCGGATCCGGGCGTGGAACCTGGGTGCGGACGGCTCGTGCAAGGACAGTCTGAAGGTCCTGGCGGGTGGTTCGCGGATGCCCACCACCGCGGACACCGTGGCGCAGGGTCTGCACTACGCGCAGATCAACGGCAACGAGATCTATCTCAATGCCGTGCGCTACACGGTCCGTACGATCCGCGAGACCCTGGAGCAGGCGAAGGCCGGCGCGGGGGATGTGGACCATGTGGTTCCGCATCAGGCGAACATTCGCATCATCAACTCGGTGCTCGCCCATACCGGGATTCCCGCCGATCGTCTGGTCACCAATCTCGAGCGGTACGGCAACACGGCTTCGGGGTCGATCCCGATCGCGTTGGCGGAGGCGCTGGACGCGGGGCGGATCAAGGACGGTGACACGGTGTTGCTGGCCGGTTTCGGCGCGGGTATGACGTGGGGCTCGGTCCTGATGACCTGGGGAGGCGTCCGGTGAGCGGCAGGGAGGCTTTCGGGGTGCGTCCGGTGGCGCCGGTGGCGTTGGTCACCGGTGCGTCCGGCGGGCTGGGCAGTGAGCTGGCGGTGGCGCTGGACGCGGCCGGGTGCCGTGTCGCGGTCCACTACAACAGTTCCCGTGCGGGGGCGGAGAAGACCTGCGCGCGGTTGTCCAACGACCATGTCATGGTCACCGGTGACGTCGCGGACTTCGAGCAGGTCGGTGCCATGTACGAGCGGGTCCGGGAGGCGCTGGGGCCGGTGGAGGTGCTCGTCAACAACGGCGCGGTCCGCAAGGACGCGCTGATGGCCATGCAGGACCCGGCGCAGTGGCGGCAGGTGATCGACACCAATCTCGTCGGTTCCTTCCACACGGCGCGGGTGTGTGTGCCGGCGATGCTGCGCGCGCGTTGGGGACGCATCGTCAACATCGTGTCTCCGTCCGCGCTGATCGCGACGGCCGGGCAGACCGCCTACTCGGCGTCCAAGGCGGGGCTGATCGGTCTGACCCGTACTCTGGCGGCGGAGTGCGGGCGTCGGGGGGTGACCGTCAATGCCCTGTCACCCGGCTTCATGATCACCGGTATGACGGACACGCTGCCCGAGCACGTCGTCGCCGGCATGCGTGACAAGGTCCCCGTGCCGCGTTTCGTCACCCCGGGTGAGGTCGCCCGATCGATCACCCTGTTCCTCGACCAGGACTGCATGACCGGCCAGGTCATCAGCATCGACTCCGGCGCCTCCATCACCTGACCCGCCCCCGGCCCGACCCCGGCCCGACCCGCCCCCCGTCCCCGGTTCCTGCCGTCCGGGGGCGGGGGCGTACCCGTCGTCGGGCGGTTCGGGCTCCGGGGGGCCGGTGTCCGGGGCCTGCCGTACCGGTCCCCGGGTCCCGCCCCGTCCCCGTCCCCGGCTCTTACCGTCCGGGGGCGGGGGCGTACCCGTCGTCGGGCGGTTCGGGCTCCGGGGGGCCGGTGTCCGGGGCCTGCCGTACCGGTCCCCGGGTCCCGCCCCGTCC